>CAZEEW010000007.1:0-61486 GCA_964511375.1 uncultured Gammaproteobacteria bacterium
TAACGGCAGGCCCAACTGCTTCAAAAGTGTCTACGATGTATCTCATCTTATTCACATATACATATAAAAAATCCCCCAGAGTATTACCGTGAGGGATTTTTTGGTTGCTTGAAGTGGGATTTACTTTAAAGAATCCTTTAAAGCCTTGCCAGCCTTGAATTTTGGAACTTTCACAGCTGGGATCTGGATCTTTTGAGAAGGGTTTTGTGGATTTACACCAGTGCGAGCGGCACGAGTTTTTACGCTAAAAGCGCCAAAACCAGTCAAAACTACTTCTTCGCCTTTCTTTAAAGAGGAGGTGATTAAGTCTACAAAGGTGTTTAACATGTCTTCTGCTTCACGCTTGGAGACGTTTAACTTCTCTGCTAAGGCTTGAGCTAATTCTGCTTTATTCATAGGGTCACCCCCTTTCTGTATAAAGATAAGGTGCTAGTGGGCTTAAAGCCCGTATTAGCTACTTTAATTATAGCACGCTGCCCATTTTTTGGCTAGATTAACAAATAAGTTGTCCACACCCCACTCGACGGGGGTGTGGAAACAATTATTTTGCGTATTCGACCACTCGTGTTTCGCGAATTACGGTAACTCTTATTTCACCAGGGTACTGTAGTTCCTGCTCGATTTTTCTTGCTACATCTTTTGCTAATTGGAAAGCCGAATAATCATCTACTTCATTTGGCTTAACAAAGATACGAACTTCACGACCGGCTTGAATGGCATATACCTTATCTATACCAGCGAAGGCTGAAGCAGTTTTTTCAATTTCTTCTAAACGAGCGACAAATTGTTCATAACTGTCTTTGCGGGCACCAATTCGTGCGCCGGAAATAGCGTCCGCTGCCTTAACAATGGACGAATAAATGTTATATGGTTTGTCGTCATGGTGGGTTAATGCGGCCTGAGCAACGTCTTCATCCATGTTGAATTTCTTCAAAATCATGTGGCCGATTTCTGGGTGAGAACCTTGGGTCTCCTGATCCACTGCCTTACCTAAGTCATGGAAGAAGCCGCATTTTTTTGCTTTAGCCTGGTCAAGACCTAATTCACCGGCAATGATGCCGGCAAGGTTTGCTACTTCAAGTGAGTGGTTTAAAATATTTTGACCGTAACTGGTGCGGTATTTTAAGCGACCGACAATGCTAACAAGTTTAGGGTCAAGACCGGTAACACCAAGTTTGTATAATGCTTCCTCTCCAGCTTTCTTGATATCTATTGCTAAGTCTTGTTTAGCTTTTTCAATAAACTCTTCAATACGGGCTGGTTGGATACGTCCATCAGCCATGAGTTTTTCCAAAGCTAATTTGGCAATCTGGCGACGGATGGGGGAGAAACCCGAGATCATTATAGTCTCTGGTGTGTCGTCAATTACTAGTTCGCAGCCAGTTAGTTTCTCAATGGTTTTAATATTACGACCTTCTTTACCAATGATACGTCCTTTCATTTCATCGTTTGGCAAAGTAACGATTGAAGAAGTCGTTTCGCTGGCGTGTGAAGAGGCCATACGTTGAATGGCGTCCATGATAATTTCCCGGGCTTTTTCCTCGAACACTTCAGAAGATTCCTTCTCTAATTTTATGATTCGCCCCATGAGATCTTCCTTGCTTTGATTTTCAACTTGTTGTAATAGTTCAGCCTTCGCTTCGTCGCGACTTAAACCAGCGACTTGTTGTAGTTTAACTACTTGTTCTTCTTTAACCTTCTCTATTTCCGTCTTAATCTGTTGAACGCGTTCGATTTTTTCTTGCAGCTTTTGTTGTTTGTCTTGAAACTCTAAGAGCTTTTGGTCAAACATACTTTCACGCTTCTCTAATCTTTGTTGAGCAGACAGCGCATTTTGACGAATTTGTTTTTCTTCCCGTTTGGCTTCATCCAGAGTTTGAACTGCTTTTTCTTTGGCTTCCAAAATAATTTCTTGATGTTTAGTTTTAGCCTCAGTCAAAATCTTCTCAGCCTTAGCTTCTAGGGAGTTGACCTGGGCCTGAGCAATTTTCTTGCGCAGGTAGTAGCCCAAGGCTCCACCAACTACTAACCCGCCAAGGGTTAGTCCAATTGTTAAATACTCTGACATAATAAAAAATCCTCAAGATTGAGGAGTGTGATGCCACCAGGCGAAAACAGTTAATTTTAGCGTAAATTAAAACACCCGAGGCGCAGAAAAGTGCGATTTTGCTTGTTTTTTTCGAAGAATTTGTTTCGAATTGTTGGTGTTCATAATTTCTTTTCCGATCGCAGACTATCCGGTTTTTGGCTAAAATATAAACTAATTTCATTCGCAGACTGGTGGGACGATCTCATCCCTCAATCATTAAAATATATTAATATAGCTATATACTAGCATAAATGGGCTAAAGTGTCAATTTGGCTACATAACGGGGCTTCTCGTCTTGCTAAATCGATGTAAATTGGTTAAACTGTTCGGGTATGAAAGACTTTGTTTTAATCAATAAACCAGTCAGTTGGACCAGCTTCGATGTGGTCGCCTATATAAGGAATAGGATTCGGGCGACTAGTTCAGAAAATAGTAAGATAAAAGTTGGCCATGCTGGGACGCTTGACCCATTTGCTTCCGGCTTGCTTATCGTCGGCATTGGACGGGAAGCAACCAAAAGAATTGATGAGTTTAAGGTTTTGCCAAAGACCTATATCGCCACTATTGAGTTGGGGGCAGTTTCTGACACCTTAGATTCAACTGGTAATATTATTCAAAAGGCTGTTCCGGAAAGCGAGCGTCCAGATTTTGAGATGATTGAAAGATTAACAAAAAAGTTTGTTGGTAAACAATTCCAAGTGCCGCCGATGTATTCAGCCAAGAAGGTCAGTGGAAAAAGATTGTACATGCTAGCCCGGCAGGGGGAAGAAATAAAACGTGACCCCGTGGAAATCGAAATATATAATCTCAAGATTATAGATTATACTTGGCCGATCCTGAAAATCGAAGTCACTTGCTCAGCCGGTACATACATTCGTACCCTGGCGGATGATTTAGGTCGCAAATTGGGGGTCGGGGCATTCTGTAAAGAACTGATTCGTACAGCAATCGGCGATTACCATGTACAGGAGTCGGTTAGTCCAAAGGATTTTTTGCTCTAAATTTGACTTTTGGAACTTAAAGAGTATAATGTACGTTACTATGAACGTAAGTGAACTAGCTAGACAACTCAAAATCCATCCCCAGAAGCTCTTACAAATTTTGCCTGAGTTTGGTTTTGACATCGGTGCTCGCGCTGTGAAGATTGATGACCGAGTTGCCCAGCAGGTTATCCGTTCTTGGAAGCGTATTAAATACGCACTTGAACAAAAAGATCGTGCGGAAAAAGAAAAACAAAAGGAACTAGAAAAAGAAATGCGTCGAGAGACTGGTGCCAAAGTTACGATTCCGGCTAAGTTAACTGTAAAAGAATTCGCCGGTTTAATGCAGGTGCCAGTTAACAAGCTGATCTTAGAGTTAATGAAGAATGGCATCCTTGCTGGTCAAAACGAAAACATTGACCATGATACCGCGGTAATAGTCGCCGAAGAAATGGGTTTCCAAGTTGCTGATGGGGAAGTTGCTGACGGAGAAACAGAAACCACCGAGCATATCGCAAAATTAGAAAGTATTTTAACGCAAAATGCAACGGTGATTCGTCCACCAGTTATTGTCGTTATGGGTCATGTTGATCACGGTAAAACAAAATTATTGGATGCTATTCGTAGCACGGATGTTGTTGCGGGTGAGGCTGGTGGTATCACCCAACATATTGGTGCTTACCAAGTAGTCTGGGCTAATCCTAATACTAAAGAAAAAAGAAAAATTACTTTTATTGATACTCCAGGCCACGAAGCCTTTACTGTTATGCGTAGCCGTGGTGCTAAGGTGGCCGATATCGCCATTTTGGTTGTCGCCGCTGATGACGGTGTTAAACCACAAACAGTTGAAGCCATTAACATTATTAAAGCGGCTAAACTACCAGCAGTTGTCGCAATTAACAAAATAGATAAAGAAGGGGCTGATCCAGAACGTGTTAGAAATGAACTTGCCCAATACAACATTATTTCTGAAGCGTGGGGCGGTGATACACCGATGGTGGAAATTTCCGCCAAGCAGAATTTAAATATAGATAAATTGTTAGACAATTTACTCGTCGTCGCTGATGTGCACGAAGATACCATTAAAGCTGATCCCGATCGTGCCGCTGCTGGGACGGTCATTGAAGCCCGAGTTGACAAAGGTGAAGGTCCGGTTGCAACCATCTTAGTTCAAACTGGTACTTTAAATAATAATGATCCGTTAATTATCAATGGTCAAATCTATGGTAAGGTTCGGGCCATGAAAAATTATTTAGGCGAACCAATGCCTAGCGCTTTGCCGTCAACTCCAGTACGTATTTTAGGTTTCAAAGTTGCTCCGCAAGTTGGTGATGTCTTAGATTTAAGTCAGGCCGGAAGCGCCGTGCAGGTTGACCTGCGAGCTAAACGCACACTACAAACTGGCGCTGAACAAAAAGTTGCCCAAGCAGGAGGGGATAATGAGGAAGAGGGTAAGAAAACTCTGAATCTTGTTGTTAAGGCTGACGTGCTTGGTTCTTTAGAGGCGATTATTGGTTCATTGGAAAAGTTAAAAAACGAAGAAGTAAGCGTTAAAATCGTGGGAAAAGGTTTGGGCAATATTACTGCCGATGATGTTACCTTGGCCGAAACAACCGGCGCACAAGTTTTTGCCTTTAATGTATCTACTAGTCCAATTGCCGACGAAATGATTCGTGACCGTAATGTTGAATACAGCCAGTACCGCGTTATTTACGATCTAATAGATAAAGTCAAAGAAGATTTAACGAAACTTTTAAATCCACAAAAAATCGTGACTGAACTTGGTGTGTTTACTGTTAAAGCTATTTTCCGCACTGACAAGAATTTTATGATTGTGGGTGGTTCAGTAGATCAAGGCAAATTACTAAAAGATTGTAAAGTACGAGTCAAGCAAAAAGGTCAGGCTGTTGGTCAAGGGAAGCTCAGCCAGTTACAGGTTGGTAAACAAAGTATGAACGAAATCCCGGCTGGAACAGAATGCGGTGTGCAGTTTGATGGTAAATTAAAGCTTGAAGTTGGTGATCAGCTGGAAGCTTACAAGGAAGAAACTAAAGAACGTAAGTTGGAATTAAGTTAAATTTTGAGAAGTGGGGGAATTGTATTTCATTATTTCTTAATATTTAACTTTTTTAATATGGAGCATACTTTTACTGATGCTAATTTTAAAGAAGAGGTGTTGTCTTCTTCCACTCCGGTATTTGTAGATTTTTGGGCACCTTGGTGTGGCCCTTGTCAGATGATGGGTCCAATTGTTGAGACTATGGCGGAAGAATATGCTGGTAAAAATATTAAAATTGGCAAATTGAATGTGGATGAAAACAATGATACTGCTAGCCAATACAATGTCATGAGTATCCCGACTTTTCTTCTCTTTAAGGATGGTCAAGTGGTTGACCAAGTAGTTGGGGGCGTACAAAAGGAACGTCTCCAAGAAATGATCAACAAATACATCTCTTAATTATTTTTAACCTTGCTTCTATGCACAAAGGTTTAAAAATTGGTCTGGGGCTTGTTGTCCTAGTAGTTTTAGTATTGGTCGTTGGCACTGCTACAAAATATGTTGTACGTCTCGGAGAGGCTGTTGAAGAAAGTCAATTCTATGCCTATGACACGGACAGTGGTTTAACTGAATCAGCGGGGGGAGTCTCTTTTGGTGTTAGCCCAAAAGCTAGTGTGCCACCCTCTGCCAGAGAGGGATATAAAGTAGGGGCGCAACCAGGGGACGATGGAGCAAGGAACGAAGCAATAGAGCGTTTAATAATAAAGTCAGCGGAAGTCGCGGTAGTGGTTGAAGATGTGCCAGCAGCTGTTAAAATAGTTAGTGACTATGCTGAGAAAAACGGTGGTTTTGTTGTTACGAGTAATGTATATAAAAGTGGCATCTCCCCTGTTGGTCGTATTAAGATTCGCATCCCAGTTAATAAGTTTGATGAGGGTTTAAATAATTTGAAGTCAATAGGCGAAGTGCAGAGCCAAAGTATCGATGGCGAGGATGTGACAGAACAATATGTCGACCTCGAAGCACGACTCCGAAATATGCGCGCGAGCGAAAGTCAATTTTTAAAGATATTATCTCAAGCAACGAAAATTACTGACATCTTGGCTGTTCAATCAGAATTGAATCGTGTGCGTTTAGATATTGAGAGTATGGAAGGGAAAATGAAGTTCTTACGACAGAGTGCAGATTTGTCTAGTATTGAAGTTAGTCTTTCCACTGATCCAGATAACTTACCAGCCTTTGAAGATAAAAATACGTGGAAACCTTTAGCGGTTCTAAAAAATGCTGTTCGTGGTTTGTTAGGTTTTGGCAAAGGGTTAGTTAATGTTTTGATCTGGCTGGTTGTCTTTATCCCTCTTTGGTTATTAATCGCTTTAATTATTTGGGTTGTTGTGCGTCAGTACAATAAAAGGAGAGCTAATCGAATTTAACTATGTCAGAAAGTGCTTTTGCTAATGCTTTAACTCAGTTGGAGAAGTCAGCCAAGATTTTGAATCTGCCAGCTTCTGTCCATGATCAGTTAAAACAACCGCAGCGTTTGTTAACTGTTTCTATTCCAGTTCGGATGGATAATGGTTCTTTGCGAGTGTTTACTGGGTACCGCAGTCAATACAACAACGCCCGTGGTCCTTTTAAGGGAGGTATTCGTTATCACTGGAATGTTTCAGAAGATGAAGTAAAAGCACTGTCTTTTTGGATGACGATGAAATGCGCAACAGTTGGAATTCCGTTGGGTGGAGGTAAGGGGGGAGTCATTGTAAATCCGAAAGAACTGTCTAAAGGTGAATTAGAGCGTCTTTCTCGCGGATATATTCAAGCCCTTTACAAATATCTAGGGCCTACTGAAGATGTGCCGGCCCCGGATGTATATACCACACCAGAAATAATGGGCTGGATGCTAGATGAATACGAAAAACTAGTTGGTCATCATGCACCAGGCATGATCACTGGTAAGCCCCTGTCTATTGGTGGTTCAGCTGGACGCGGTTTCTCAACTGCACAAGGTGGTGTTTATGTCCTTGAAGAAGCAATGGCCAAATTAGGAAAGAAAAGAGAAGAAACCACAGTTGCAATCCAGGGCTTTGGTAATGCTGGTAGTTTCATGGCCAAAATTTTAAACGATCTTGGTTACAAGATTGTAGCTGTGAGTGATTCTCGTGGTGGTGTAAAATCTGAAACAAAATTAGATATTACTGCCCTGTCTAAGTTTAAAGAGGAAACTGGTGGGGTTAGTTCTTTCCCTGGTACCGACTCCGTGTCTAATGATGAACTTTTGGAATTAGACGTAGATGTTTTGATCCCCGCCGCCTTAGAGAATCAGATCACTGCCGCCAATGCAGATAAAGTAAAAGCTAAGATCGTGGCCGAATTGGCTAATGGCCCGACCACTCCTGAAGCTGACGATATATTATTCCGTAATGGTGTCTTACTAATCCCAGATATCTTAACCAATGCTGGTGGTGTAACTGTTTCATACTTTGAGCAAGTACAGAATGCTTACAATCATTATTGGACTGAAGAAGAGGTTTTGACTAAATTAAAAAAGATCATGGTTGATTCCTTCCAAGCGATTTGGGAAAAGAAAGAAAAATACCAAATTGACCTGCGTACGGCCGCTTTTGTTCTTGCGGTCGAGCGGGTGGCTAACGCTATGAAGGACCGGGGGAGAGGATAAGAGAGAAAAAATAACCCTGCACCAGAGAAGTGCAGGGTTTTGTTTTTACGGGTACAGGGTCTCGTCAGTAGAGACCCTGGAACTCATGGGTAGGCGCGAGTTACGCGCTGGACTAATCAAGCACTGGGCTTGATCAATCACTTTGCACGCTTGACTCAAGCGGCCTACCGGGAAAATATCGTAAAGATAACTGACAACCTTATTTAGACATGCTTTTACAAATTTGTCTAGATTCTAATGTGGATACTTGCTTTTTAGGCCTAGTTTGGGTAAGATACTTTTACTTGAATGCTAAAATTATGAAGAAATACAATCCAAAAGATATTGAAAAAAAATGGCAAAAGTACTGGGAAGACCAGGGCACTTTTAAGGTTAAAGAAGTTTCAGATAAGCAAAAGTTTTATGGCTTAATCGAATTTCCATATCCCTCTGGGGCTGGCTTACATGTTGGTCATCCTCGTCCATTTACTGCTATGGACGTTATTTCCCGTAAGAAAAGAATGGAAGAATACAATGTTTTATTCCCGATTGGTTTTGACGCCTTTGGATTGCCAACCGAAAATTTTGCTATTAAGACCGGCCGTCCTCCCAAAGAGGTAACGGCAGAAAACATCGCCACTTTTACCCGTCAGTTAAAGATGCTCGGTTTTTCTTTTGATTGGTCTCGTGCTGTCGATACCACTGATCCGAAATACTACAAGTGGACTCAATGGATATTCCTACAATTTTTCAAGCACGGTTTAGCTTACAAAAAAGCTATGCCGATTAATTGGTGTCCAAGTTGTAAAATCGGTCTTGCGAATGAAGAAGTGGTGGATGGAAAATGCGAACGATGTGGTACACCAGTTGAGCGAAAGAATAAAGAACAGTGGATGTTGGCTATTACTAAATATGCAGATAAATTATTAGAAGGTTTAAAGACTGTTAATTACATTGAGCGTGCTAAAGTCCAGCAAGAAAATTGGATTGGGAAAAGCGAGGGCGCACTTGTTAGGTTTGCTGTTAACGGTAAAGACATAAAAACTTTTGAAGTTTTCACAACTCGCCCGGATACCTTGTTTGGTGCTACATATATGGTTATTGCCCCGGAACATGAGTTAATAACCAAAGAAAAAGATTTAATTACCAATTTTTCTGAAGTTGAAAAATATATATCTGAAGCAAAGGCTAAGTCTGACCTGGAACGGACTGATTTAGCTAAAGAGAAAACCGGAGTTGAATTAAAAGGAATAAGAGCAATTAATCCAGTAAACAATGAAGAATTGCCAATTTTTGTGGCTGACTATGTTTTAGCTAGTTACGGTACTGGTGCAATTATGGCCGTGCCAGCACATGATGAAAGAGATAATGAGTTTGCAAGAAAATTTAATCTCCCGATTAAACCAGTCGTCATTCCTTTGTTTGAAGAACTTTCTGGTCAAGATGCTATACGGGAAGATAAAGAAACTGTTACCCGCCACAATGCCTACATGTTTTTAAAACATCATACGGAAGATAAGTACCTTTGTTTAGATTGGGAGAAATATGGTTGGCATTCGGGTATCATTGGTGGGATCGATGAGGGCGAAGACCCAATTGTTGCTGCTGTGCGTGAAATCCAGGAAGAAACTGGTTACCAAAATGTTAGATTTGTTAAGAGAATTGGCTACGGCCATCGCAATCACTTTTTTGCCGCTCATAAAGATGTTAATCGTTATGCTTTAGGTGAGGACATGCTGTTTGAACTTGTAAATGATGAGAAATTAGAAACAAAAGAAGAGCATACTAAGAACCACAAACCAGTTTGGGTAGAAGCAAAAAAAATGCGTGAGTTTCTCAACATGCCTAACTTTTTGTACATGTGGGATATTTTAGAAGGCAAAAGAAGCGAGTGTTTTAGTGATAACGGCATTGCAGTGAATTCTGGCTTTTTAAACGAATTAAAAACCCCGGAAGCTAAAGAGAAAATAATTGCCTGGCTTGAAGAAAATGGTTTTGGCCAGAAAGAAGTGCAATACAGACTTCGCGATTGGGTATTCTCACGTCAACGCTATTGGGGCGAACCGATCCCCTTGGTCAATTGTAGTAAATGTGGTTGGGTGCCAGTCCCAGAAAAAGAACTTCCTCTTACTTTACCAGAAGTAGAGCGTTACGAACCAACTGATACTGGTGAATCTCCACTGGCCGCGATTGAAGACTGGGTAAAAACCACCTGTCCCAAGTGTGGCCACGAAGCCAGACGTGAAACTGACACCATGCCTAACTGGGCGGGCTCAAGTTGGTATTTCTTAAGATACTGTGATCCGGACAATGATCAAGAATTTTGTTCAATGGAGAAATTAAAATACTGGATGCCGGTTGATTGGTACAATGGCGGGATGGAACACACGGTTTTGCACTTGTTATATTCCCGTTTCTGGAATCAATTTTTATTTGATCTTGGCCTAGTTCCAGCCTTTGAACCATATACAAAACGTACTTCCCACGGGATGATCCTGGCTAAAGGTGGAGAGAAGATGAGTAAATCAAAAGGCAATGTGGTTAATCCAGATGAAATGGTGGAACAATTTGGTACTGATGCCCTTCGAACATATATTATGTTCATGGGTCCTTTTGACCAAGCTGTCGAGTGGGACACTAATGGTCTAATTGGTGTTCGACGTTTCCTAGATCGTGTTTACACCCTAAGTGAAAAAGTAAAAGACACGGGAAGCGATTCTTTTACCACGTTATTGCACCAGACGATTAGGAAAGTTACCGAAGATATTGATGAGATGCGCTTTAATACGGCTATTGCCAAACTCATGGAATTAACCAATGAAATGGTTAAAGCAGAAACAATTGGAAAAGCCGAGTGGGAAAGCTTCTTAAAGTTATTGTCTCCCTTTGCTCCTCATCTTGCCGAAGAGTTGTGGAATGAACTTGGCCATGAGAAAACAATTGCCTATGAGCCTTGGCCTAAATTTGACCTTGAGCTGGCTAAAGAAAAAGAGATTACCCTGGCAGTGCAAATTAACGGCAAATTAAGAGACACAATTGTCGTGGTTCCGGAGATTGAGGATGAGGAAGCTAAACAATTAGCTCTCCGTAGTGAAAAAGTCCAGAAGTGGTTGGAGGGTAAAGAACCGAAAAAAGTCATCTATGTCAAAGGAAAATTGGTAAGTATCGTGGTTTAGTGGTTATGAAGGAGGGGATCAATAATATTATCTATTCAAAAAGCAGAACATTTTTATGGTTCTGCTTTTCTTTTATCTTAGGCATTGCTCTCTCGTCAGGAATATATTTAGATCGAGAGTATTTGTTTTTTCTCACGCTTATTTTATTAGTTGCGGTCCTCTTGGTTATATATAATTTTCATTCGCTAAAGTACCGTTTCTTCGCACTGACCTTACTATTTGTTACGCTTGGAGTCATTCGTTTTGTTTTAAGTCAACCGGTTATTACCGATAAACACATTGCCTATTATAACGAGCAAAAATTAAGTTTAGTGGGTAAAGTTGTCGAAGAACCGGAATTTAAGCTTGAAGATAGCGTATATATCGTTGAAGCACAAGATATCCCAAAGTGGAAAAAAGCAGCGAAAGGGAGAATTATGGTCCGGGCTTCAATTTATCCAGAATACCAGTATGGCGATGTAATAAGTATTTATTGTAAATTACAAAAACCGAAAAACAGTGAAGAATTTAACTATGCCAATTATTTAGCGAGACAGAAAATATTTTCACTTTGCTATTATCCTGAAATAAGTAAAACCAAAAGCGGGGAGGGGAATGTTTTAAAATCTGTGATTTTTTCTTGGAAAAGTTCATTGAACAACAAGGTCAATGAGCTCTGGCCAGAACCAGAATCTAGCTTGATGGCTGGTTTATTATATGGCGCCCGAAGTGGATTTACCAAAGAACTGTCCGATAATTTTAGTAAAGTCGGTATTACTCACATTGTGGCTGTCTCTGGTTATAACATTAGTATAGTGGCCACCTTCCTTATGTCTCTGTTCATTGCTATCGGTCTTTATCGCCGCCAAGCGTTTTGGTTTGCAGTCCTGGGCATTATTCTTTTTGTAATATTTACTGGTGCCTCGGCCTCGGTCGTCCGGGCCGGGATTATGGGTATTCTGGTGCTACTCGCTAACCAATTAGGGCGATTGTCCCGCATTGGTAATGTCTTAGTATTTACCGCTGCCGTAATGTTACTCTTTAATCCCTGGATATTACTCTGGGACGCAGGGTTCCAGTTGTCTTTTCTTGCCACTCTAGGATTGGTATACATTTCACCAATACTACAAGAAAAGATTTTGAAAAAGAAAATATTTTCTAAATTTTCGAGCCATAGTTGGTTCGCGGCCTTAAGCGAAATACTAATTTCTACTCTTTCCGCCATTATTTCTACTTTACCACTAATATTATTTCAATTTGGTCGACTTTCACTCATCGCTCCAATTGCCAACATTTTAGTGCTCTGGTTAATACCCTGGCTCATGTTACTTGGTTTTGTTAGTGTTATTTTGTCATTTGTATTTTTCCCGCTGGGGCAACTAATCGCCTGGATAGCTGGAATAGGGTTAAGATACATAATATTTATTACCGAATACTTTGGCAACAAAAATTGGGCAGCCATGCCAATACAAATTAATCTTACGATTCTAATTTTTTCATACACAGTATTAATTTATTACGTCATTCAATTCCACAAAGACAAGAATTTAGACCGTAGTATAGGGCAGTTGTCAACGGTTGATAGGTAAGGTAGAATAGGTTTACTATGCCTAAAACTAAAGTAAAAATAATGGCCTCAGCCCCAGGATATGACCTAGCGTCGCTTGGCTACGACAAAAAAGAGAAATATTTAAACAGCTTTGAACAAGGCCAGGTTTTGGGAATGATGGGTGATCTGGCTGGTAAAAAGGTCCTGGATGTTGGTGCTGGTACCGGCCGTTTAGCGATTGAGCTTGCCCGCCTGGGTGCAGAAGTAATCGCCCTAGATGTTTCCGGTAGTATGCTTCGGGTCTTGGAACAAAAAGCTCGGAAGGCTGGTATCAAAATTAATACCGTTGTCGGCGATGCTGAAAATTTAGACTTTCCCGACCATTCTTTCGACTGGATTATTTCAACCTTTGTGATCGTCCACCTCAAAGACCCAAAGTATTTTTTCATCGAAGCCTACCGCGTACTGAAAGACGGCGGAAAGTTATTGGTTACCAACATCAACCAAAAAGAACCGCCAGATGTGAAAACTGCAGAGGGGACAATTAAAATCGAGTCGTACTACCACCGGCCAGAGAAAATTAAAGAAGAGTTAAAAGAACTGGCTTTTGGTATTGAAACCGAAAAAATTATTAAAGAAAAAGAGGTTTGGGTTAACCAAATTATCATCGCTCAAAAATAATGGAGGCAAAATATAAACTTCTTACTGCCATAGGTATACTAGTCGCTATCGCTGCTGGTATATTAGTGTATATTTATATCTTGTCTTCGCGACACGAATTCAAAGTTACTGTTTTTGACATTGGACAAGGTGATGCTGCCTTGATTGAATTTGAGACCGGTGAGCAAATGTTGGTAGATTGTGGTAAGGACAAAAAGATTTTATCTAAACTCGGTAAAGCCCTGCCTTTTTATGATCGAGAAATTGATTACCTTTTAATTACCCATTATGACAGCGATCACTATGGTGGGTGCACTGATGTATTACGTCGGTACAAAATTAAAAAGGTGGTGGACAATGGTCTTAAGAAAAAAGGTGATCCCTATTTTATCGACTTTGATCATTATCTCCAAAATGAGAAAGTTGAGTACATCGCCGCTAAGGCCGGGTTGGTTTGGCAGATCGGTAAGGAGAAAGTTAAATTCTATTCTCCGAGTGAAGAATATGGGATGGATCCGGAAGGTCACAACGAACATTCATTGGTTTTTAAATTGACAAGAGAAGATAAAGACTGGTTATTCATGGGTGACGCGGGAATTCCCTTAGAAAAGAAGATAATCGAAAAATATTGCGGGGAAGGAATAAATTGTCCATTGCAAGACATTGAAGTATTGAAGGCTGGTCATCACGGCAGCGATACTTCTTCTAGTGAAGAGTTTCTAGAGCTAGTCCAACCAGAAGAAACGGTTATCTCAGTTGGCAAGAATTCTTTCGGTCATCCGTCATTACGGGTAACACGAAAAATCGAAAGAGTGAATTCCAAGATTTTGCGTACAGATGAGACCGGTGATATAATATACCATTAGATATGGTCAAATTACTACCACTCATTTTCGTCTTAAGTTTATTATTACCGCTTTCTGCTAAGGCAGCGGTTGTTGATACCGACCAAGATGGTTTAGCCGACGAATTAGAATTACAGCTTGGCACTTTAACGTACAACCCAGACATGGACGGAGATGGTTATAAAGACGGAGAAGAAGTAGAGAATGGGTATAATCCCTTTAAGGGAGGTGGTGACAAGGGCTTAGCTCGCCGTGTTGAAGTAGATCTTTCTACCCAGCAAGCGCACTATTTTTTAAATAACGTCAAAATTGCATCCATTCCAGTTTCCACTGGCTTACGGGGGATGGATACTCCAAAAGGAGAGTTTAAGATCATGCGTAAATTGCCGGTTCATCTATATGCTGGGCGTGGGTATTATTTACCAAACACCAAATGGAATCTGGAATTTAAACGTGGGTATTATCTACATGGCGCTTATTGGCACAACCAGTTTGGCATTCGCCCGATGAGTCATGGTTGTGTAAATATTGGTTATAAAAATGCGGAGAAGATATATAAATTTTTAAAAGTGGGGGACACAGTTAAGGTATATGGCACTACTCCGAAAGGGAAAATTGCACAAGCTAAAGTAACTTCTTAAAAGTGTCAAGGTGGCTAAATTTTTTATTATAAAATTAATTTTAATTCATAATATATGAAGGCAAAAAACATCTTGTATGCTCTTCCCCTAGTTGTATTGGGTTGGGGCTTGTTTATCTTGGGAGGAGAAGAAGTTTTAGCGGCAAATCCCGCGACGCGTCCGTACTTGCAGGTCATAACCTCGGCTGACAAAATCACTGATCAACAGGTTGTTACTGTCACCGCTCTCGCTGCCACCTATGAAGGCCAGCCGGTAGATAGATTTCAAATGAAAATTGGTAGTACTAGTTATAAGTGTCTAAGTACATATTTTTGCCAACAGACTGTTGGTCCGTTTAGTGTGACTAAGCCAACCTGGGTTGGTTATGAAATAACTGCAATTGATGTACAGGGCAAAAATAATGAATCTCGCAGAACTGCCACTGGTCGTTTCTTGGTAACTCCCACCAAAAAAGATACACAAAAGCCTGTCTTTACCAAAATTACTACTTCTAACCACCAGCTTTCTCCTGGTGAAAGTTTTGCTTTAGAAATTACCACCAAAGATAATAAGGGGATAGCTAAAATAGATATTTTGCTTGATGGAAATCTTCTGAAAACTTGTGCAAACGAAAAAGTATGTGGAACAACTGCCGGTCCTTTTACGACCGAGGATGTAGGAGAACATGCTTACACTTTCATTGTAACTGATACTGACGGTAATTATATTAAACCCTGGGGAAAATTTTGGGTCCGATCTTCAACCCAGCCTGCTGCAGCCAGAGGGGTAGACAACGAGGCGCCACAAGTGCGAGTAACAGGGCAATTAAGACTTTCTCAAACTAGAGAAGGGGGTCAGGGTTATGAAATAAAAGCGAATGCCACAGATAATAGTGGGCGGATTGCCCGAACAGAAATCTACATTACTGAAGTTGGACAACCAATGGGGAACCCAGTGTTTACCTGCGGAGCCAAACCCTCTCCCTCTGGTTGTTTAGAATCCGGGAATGCTGATCTCATGTTTAACAAGCGTTACGCTTACCAGGCATATGCGTATGATGAGGCTGGTAATCGAGGCATGTCTATGATGTATTATTTTGACATACCATCTTTTGACGAAACTTTACCACAGGTTATTTTAATCCCGAGCAAAGACAACCTACAACTAGGTGACAAAGTTACTCTAACCGCTCGTGCAACAGATAATTACGGTGTGAATAGAATCGAAATAAGAAAGTTCGGCTTGGATACTGTTAAGCAGTGTGATGGGATAAACAATGGAGTAAGCACCTGCAGCTATACAGATGGACCATTAACGGTAGGAGAACATAAGTATGACGCCACAGCCTATGACGCCGCTGGCAACCAAGCTTGGAGTGGTTGGGTAGTTCTAAGAGTCGGGAGTAATAATACTAATCCTACCCCCACCACTCCGGTAGGGAATGATACTGAAGCTCCGGTAGTTTCTGTTGAGGCTGAACCCAATAGTTCTAATAGTCCAGAAGGCCATGGTTATGTTTATACCATTCGAGCTACAGATAATAGCGGAGCAGTGGCTAACATGGAATTCTTTATCGCGGCCGAAGGTCAAGAGTTCAGCCAAACCCCAACTATGACTTGCGGCAGAGCACAAAATCCACATTCCTGTGGCAATATTGGCTATTTGCCAGGTGGGCGTAATTATTACTACCAAGCCAAAGCCTATGATGATGCTGGTAATATTGGTTACTCACCGCGAAGCTTTTTTTGGATGCCAAACTAATCCATAGTACGAGTGTTGTCTAGTTGTTTTTTATTAACTTGACAGTAAAATATACTCATGGTATACTTTTTACCATGATAGGCGCTTCCATACGAAGCCGCCTTTTTACTAAGTAATATTTAAATATATATTGGTATGTCAGAAATTACCAAAGCCATCCAAGCTTTATGCGACGAAAAGGGTTTGTCATATGAAGCAGTTTTAGAAACTATTGAGTCGGCACTCGCGGCTGCTTTCCGCAAGGACTTCGGCAATAAGCAACAAAATATTAAGGTTAAGTTTGACCCAGATACTGCTAACATGCAGGCCTGGGATGTTAAGACGGTTGTTGAAGATATTGATGAAGAAGTTTTGTTAAACGCTCAGGAAGAATTGGCCGTTCGCCGTGAAAAAGCGCGCGAAGAGAATCGTGAGTTAACCGAGGAAGAAACTGCTGATTTACCTCGTTTTAACCCGAAGACAGAAATAATGTTAAGCGAAGCAGAAAAGATTGAGAAAAAAGCTAATCTCGGCGATGTATTAGAAATTCCCCTGGAAATTCCTGGTTCTTTTGGTCGCATGGCTGCTCAAACTGCTAAACAGGTTATTATCCAGAAAATTCGTGAAGCCGAGCGTGGTATGGTGTTTGAAGATTTTAAACAACATGAAAAACAAATCATTGTTGGTACCATTCAACGCGTCGAAGGTCGTAAGGTTTTGGTAGATATTGGTAAAGTTACGGCTGTGCTGCCTTCGAGCGAACAAATCCGACGTGAAAACTATCGTCCAGGCAGCCGCATGAAATTTTATGTGGTTTCGGTCGAAATGACTAGCCGCGGACCTGAGATTATTTTATCTCGTGCCAACAAGGAAATGGTAAAAGAAATTTTCCGTCAGGAAATCCCTGAAGTTGAAGATGGAACTATTGAAATTAAAGGTGTAGCTCGTGATGCCGGTTATCGCTCAAAGGTGGCAGTATCGACAACTGATGAAAATCTTGACCCTATTGGTTCCTGTATTGGACAACGTGGTAGTCGTATTAATACTATTATTGAAGAACTAGGTGGAGAAAAGGTGGATGTTGTTCAGTACAATGATAAAGCTGAGCAATATGTTGCTAATTCCTTATCTCCAGCTAAAGTGCTCCGCGTAGAATTAAACGCCGTAGAACAGAGCGCTGATGTCTATGTTGCTCCTGATCAGTTTTCCTTGGCTATCGGCCGTTCTGGTCAGAATGTTCGTTTAGCTTCAGAATTAACTGAATGGAAATTAAATGTTAAAGAAGAAGGTGGAGCGCAAGTGGTTTCAAGTGAAGAATTGGTTGAAGCAGCTGAATCCGAAGAGGAAGCCGAGTAAAAAACTTAATTTTTTCAGTTAACCACAATTTATGATTTCTTCTTTTTTCCATGCTATTCTCTATCAGCCAATGTATAACTTGTTGGTTGGTCTCTATAACATTTTACCGGGTCATGACGTCGGCCTAGTAATTTTGGTATTAACAATCATTATCCGTCTCGTTGTTTACCCATTAACCTCCAAGTCCATTAAATCCCAGAAGTCTTTACAGGAATTGCAGCCTAAGATGGCCGAGATTAAGGAAAAGTATAAGACCGATCAACAAAAGCAGGCGCAGGCAATTATGGAGTTATATAAGAACAATAAAGTTAATCCGTTTGCATCTTGTTTGCCGTTACTTATCCAGCTGCCGATCTTGATTGCCTTGTATTGGGTGCTCCGCGATGCGTTGGCTTCTAAAAATATTGCTAATGAACTTTACCCATTTATTGCGAACCCCGGTACAATTAATCCGGTTTCTCTAGGACTGTTTAATTTACAACAGCCAAATTTCATTTTGGCTATTTTAGCTGGTGCTGCTCAGTTTATTCAAACGAAGATGTTGATGAGGAAGACCCCGCCAAAGCAAGCTGGAGCGGGCGGCAAGGATGAAAACATGATGGCGATGATGAATAAGCAGATGTTGTATTTCATGCCGATTATGACGGTTGTGATCGGTATTTCTCTTCCAGCCGGTTTGACTTTGTACTGGTTTTGGAGCACCATACTAATGGCTTTACAACAGTGGATTTTACTTCGTAAGAATAAGGAAACAGTCGGACCGTCTAATGTAATTGAAGGAAAAATTGAAGAGCCCGATAAAAAATAATGGATATGCAGATTAATATCAAAAAATTACTTTTATTACCGGTATTTACCGAGAGTGGGACACGTCTCGGGAAAATTGGTGATGTAGTTTTTGATATTGACCATCATACTGTGTGGCATTATGTGGTTAATTCTGGTGGGCTTATGAATAAAGATATGTATCTGGTTCGTCCGATCCAGGTTAGATCCATCACTTTAGAAAAGATGATTGTGGAAGATAATGTGACCAAGGAACCAGCCAAAGAAAAAGCTTTGCCAGCAACTAAACCAGCCGAAACACTTGGTAATATTATGCCAAGAGAAGACTCTTAATGTTGTATGTTTTTTTCTAATCGAGAAATTAAGACTAAACCCCAGGAAGCGGATAATGTTATTGATCTTGATTCTCGGAGAAAGGCACAAGAGGAAAGAAAACAACAGGACAAATTACAAAAGGAAAAAAATGAGGCGATTCAGTTTATCCGCGATACCGGGGGATCATTTTCTGCTGAAGTGAAAGGTAAAACTTTGGGTGTGGAGATAGTTAATCGCGATATGGTTGAGGAGATATTCACTTTGGTAGAAAAACCAGCTCTTGAAACCGAAGCTGAGCGTCGAAAAGGATTAGTCGACGAATTACAAAACGCGGCGAATGACGAAGAGATCAAGGCGGCTAAGGTCAAGGGTCAGGAGATCGTACGAGAAACTTCGTTACGCATTAAGGGTTATCTTGAGCTTTACAATTTGTTTATGTCCATGTGTGACGGTTTTGATACAATTGGTGCGAATAATGTTACCAGAATGCTTAGATTAAAATCTGGTGGGGAAAACTATTTACAAGATTGGTACCCAACAGAATTTAGAAAGAACGATTTGAATCAATACAATAATCGACCCGATCGTGGGTTAGACTATTATTTTGTTTTATCACCGGCCAATTTAAATAAATTTTATGACACATTCAAAAAGAGCCGTGGATCAACAAGTGTAGTCAAAACCGGCTGGGGTTTCCAGGCGGAAATAAATGGTATCCAGATGGCTTTTATGTCTCCAGGAGAAAGAGCGGTAAAACTTGACGCCGCGAACGATGATGAGCCTCAAGAAAAAAGCCCCGAAGAATTTGCTGCCTAGTTAATTAATAACTATGGTCTTTGAAAGAGATTTAACCGAAAGCATAGTCAAAACCCTAAATTACTTCGATATTTTTTCCTATCCTCTTACCAAAGAGGAACTTTTTTATTATCTTTGGCAACCGCCAAGTGGTGTAAATTACATAACCTTCGTAGCCTTTTTAGACGATCATAAAGGAAACAATCGCTGGGAAGAAAAGTGGGGTTTCTTTTATCTTAAAGGCAAAGAAGAGAATGTCGAGAAAAGACGTGAGCGTCAGCTGGAAAGTATCCTAAAGTTAAAAGTTGCTACTCGAGCCGCTAAAAAATTGCGTAACATTCCGTTCTTAAAAGCAATTTTCGTTTGTAACACTGTCGCGGCTAATCAGGCGAATGAAGATAGTGATATAGATTTTTTTATCGTTTCCGCAAAAAATCGGCTTTGGATTGTCCGCTTTTTCGCAAATCTTATCTTACGTCTTTGGGGATTACGTACTTATGGTCATAAAATGCGCAACCGTATTTGTTTGTCTTTTTTTGTGGATGAAGACAACTTGGATCTTAAACCCCTAAGTGTCTCAAATCCAGACATCCATTTTATTTATTGGCTTATCCAAATGATTCCCTTGTTTGATCTCAATCAAATTGCGACAAAATTTAAAACTCATAATCGCTGGGTGGCCGAGTACATCCCCAATTATTTTGACCGCCCGGTTGCCAAATTTTTAAATGAAGTTAAAGTGAACTCTCTTAGCAAGATTTGGCGTCGGTTTTGGGAAATCGCTTGGCAGGGGAGTTACGGCGAATATGTTGAATCGGAAACCTACAAACTGCAGCTTTTGAAGTTGCCATTAGCAGTTAAGGATGCAGCCGAGAAAGGAGATAAAGGGGTAGTTATTAGTAAAGGGGTAATAAAGCTTCATGAAGAAGATAGCCGAAAACGAATTCTGAATCAGTGGTTAGAAACCCTTACTACTTTAAATAAAGAAGAATATGTTGAATAAAATTGTTAATTACCTAATACTTTTGTTGGTATTTTTCTTCCCCTGGCAAACACGTTGGATTTACCACGAAGATTATCTATTAGGGTTCAGTAATGAATATGGCACCTTAAGTTTTTATGGTACAGAAATTTTACTTTGGATTATTGTTATTCTTTTTATTATTAATAATTTTTTAAATAAAAATTTTATTGCTTTAGTGAAAGAAAGAGGAATCAATAGGCCAGTCGTTCGGCGCATGGCTCTCTTTGTGATTGTTTTAATCTGGTTGTATATAATTTGGTATTTTAGTTTAAACAGAGAAATTACTTTACAATTTTATAATCGTCTATTTGCTGCGGTCGTGTTTGGTATAATTGTTTACATACAAATTTTAAAGGAATCTTTAAATAAAGTTTTTGTACTTTTTTCATTATGGCTTAGTGCTGTAGTCCAGGGTATACTTGGTGTCTGGCAATTCTTTAACCAGGGAATTAGCGCAAATAAGTGGTTGGGCTTATCGGAAACTCTGCCTAGTACTTTGGGTGTAAATGTCATAGAAACTGCTGGCGAGCGTTGGCTTCGCGCTTATGGTAGTTTGGGTGGACCAAACCCCTTAGGTATTTTTTTGGCTGGAGGTTTAGTTTTAGGCATGATTTTGTACTATGTTTTTCGTGAATCGAAGGTTAGGATTTTGGTAATCTTCGGTAACCTAGTGATTCTCTCTGGATTGTTTTTTACTTTTTCGCGTGGCGCATGGTTGGCGGGAGTAGTTGGGATGGTTGTGTTTGCTTCTGCCCTTCTTTTTGCTAAAAGGGAAATCAGCCAAAGTTTGAGAGAAAAAGTTTGTCTTTTATTTAAAGTCGGTTTACCATTTGTGGCTTTATTATTTTTTTTAAATTTTTTGTTTAATCCATTAGTTGCTACTCGCTTAACCTTACAAGGACGATTAGAAGAAAAATCTATGACTTCAAGGGCGAGTCAGATTAGTGAATGGAAGATTGTCTATAAACGAAACAAACTGGTCGGAGTCGGGCCGGGTAGCTATACGCGTTACCTGGCCAAAGAGGGGATTGGTGATAAATTTAAGTTACCAGTTCACAATACTTATTTATTGGTCTTAGTGGAGATGGGTACAGTTTTTGCCTTCGGTTTATTTTTTGGATTAGGATATTTACTGTTTAAAATACTCAAACAAAATCCTCTTTACCTTCCTCCACTGGTTACTCTCCTTGTTGCGGCTAGTTTTGAACATTGGCCTTGGAGTCTGTTCCCTGGGCTTTTATTCACATCTCTTCTTTTCTCTGTATCTTTAAGTAAGTCAATGTCGAAAAAAATGGCTATTTAAGCCATTTTTTCTTGTGGATAGTCCAGGGGTGGATATCCTCTTGACAGCTCCTAATTTTCTTGTAAAATGATTAAGCGATTATCACTCGAAATAATAGAGTGATAATATCTTAATAAATAACTTAATACATCGTCTATGATTAAACCAATCGGTGACCGTGTTTTGGTCAAACCAGCTAAGGAGGAAGAAGTAACTGCCTCTGGCATTGTTTTGCCAGCAACAGTAGATAAAGAAAAAAAGGCGGAGGGCGAAATTGTAGCTTTAGGTAATGGTGAAGATCTCGCTAAACTTAATTTAAAGGTTGGCGATCGAGTGATCTTTGAAAAATGGGGCGGAGAAGAGGTAAAAGTTGGTAAAGGTTCGGAAGAGGTCGAGTACAAGATTTTACCTCATGATAAAATTCTTGCAATTGTTGAATAATCTAACTCTTAATTATTTTTAGATCTATGGCTAAACAAATTTTGTATCGCGACGATGCGCGACAGAAACTATTAAAAGGTGTTAATACCTTGGCCGATGCCGTTAAAGTAACTCTTGGTCCCAAAGGCCGCAATGTCGTTTTGGATAAAGGGTACGGTGCCCCAACCATTACTAAAGACGGTGTTTCAGTTGCCAAAGAAATTGAAGTGGAAGATAAATTTGAAAATGCTGGCGTTGAATTAGTTAAAGAAGTGGCCAGCAAAACTAACGATGATGTTGGTGATGGTACTACTACTGCTACGGTTTTAGCCCAGGCTATTGTTCGTGAAGGTATGAAGAATGTAACAGCTGGTGCTAATCCAGTAGCTTTAAAGCGTGGCATAGACAAGGCAGTCGATACTATTGTTAAAGAACTAAAAACTAATATTTCCAAACCAGTTGACCAGGATGAGATAGCGAACGTGGCGGCCATCTCAGCTAATGACAAAGAAATTGGTCAAAAGATTGCTGATGCCATGAAAGAAGTTGGTAAAGACGGTGTCATCACCGTAGAAGAGTCTCAATCTTTTGGAATGGAAATTGAAACTGTCCAGGGTATGCGCTTTGATAAAGGCTTTGTTTCCATGTATATGGTTACCAATTCTGAGCGCATGGAAGCCGAATATGTTGACCCATATATTTTAATTACTGACAAGAAGATTTCTTCTATTCATGACATCCTTCCGTCACTAGAGAAAGTCGCCCAAAGTGGCAAGAAAGATTTAGTAATAATTGCAGAAGATTTAGAAGGCGAAGCCTTAGCTACCATTGTGGTTAACAAATTGCGTGGTACCTTTAATGTCTTGGCTGTTAAGGCTCCTGGATTTGGCGATCGTCGTAAAGAAATGTTGCAAGACATTGCCGTTCTAACCGGTGGTAAGGTCATTACCGAAGATGTTGGTTTGAAATTAGATGCCACTGAACTAGACGATCTAGGGCAAGCGCATAAAGTTATTGCGACTAAAGAAACAACGACCATTGTTAAGGGTAAGGGTGATGAAAAAGCCATCCAAGATCGCGTTAGTCAAATTAAGAAAATGATTGAACAAACTGACAGTGATTTCGACAAGGAAAAATTACAAGAACGTTTGGCTAAATTAGCTGGTGGTGTGGCCATCATTAAGGTTGGTGCAGCCACAGAAACCGAAATGAAAGAAGTTAAACACCGCATTGAAGATGCTGTTGGTGCGACTAAAGCGGCTGTAGAAGAAGGTGTGGTACCGGGTGGTGGTGTCGCTTTAATCCGCGCAGCTAAAGCCTTGGATGGTTTGAAGTTGGAACACGAAGAAGAAGTGGCGGTAAAGATTTTGCGCCGTGCTTTGGAAGAACCCTTGCGCCAGATTGCCGAAAATGCTGGTGTTGATGGTTCAGTTGTGTCTGAAGAGGTTAAAAAACACGACGGTAGTTTTGGTTACAATGCGGCAAATGGTGTTTATGAAGACATGATTAAGTCAGGTATTATTGATCCGACCAAAGTAACGAGAAGTGCTCTCCAGAACGCCGCTTCGATTGCTGGTATGTTCTTAACCACTGAAGCGGTCATTACTGATCTACCAAAGAAAGAAGAACCGATGCCACCAATGCCAGCTGGTATGGGTGGAATGGGTGGTGGAATGTATTAATAAACTCAATAAACTTAAAAAAAGAAAAGACCCATCATGGGTCTATTCTTTTGTATAGATAGTTGTCAAGGCCACAAGATTAAGGTAAAATAACCTAACTGGTTAGTAAATGATTAAGTAAAAATTTATGGTAGAAATGGTAGTCAATTTTTTTTCCTCCTTCCCTCATTGGCTCGGCACCTTGCTCATGGCAATGACTCCGATAGGAGAATTAAGACTTTCTTTGCCAGTCGCAATTTTGGCTTACAAGATGCCGATTTGGTCCGCGTTGTTCTGGTCAGTGGTTGGTAATATGATTCCCATCACTATTATCCTTTTGTTTGTAGATAAGTTCCATCGCTGGATTGAAAAGAAAAGTGGGTTTATTGCTAGCTCGTGGTTAAAATACTTAGACCGGGCACAAAAGAAATTCGACAACAAACAATACGAAAAGTATGGTTTGCTTGCCTTAGCTATTTTTGTCGGTGTACCTCTGCCTATAACCGGTGCTTGGACTGGTGCGGTCATTGCTTTTCTACTAGCTTTACCTTTTAAAAAAGCCTGGATTGCAATTTTGGCTGGGGTGATCATGTCTGCAACGATAATTTTGCTTGTAAGCCTAGGAGCAAACCAAATAATTAACTAAGTATGACGACTGACAGATTGGGAATACTAAAAGAAAGAATACAAAGAACTACTGATCTGCTTCGGTTAGATAAACTTCAAGAAAAGAAAGTGCAGCTAGAGGGAGAGATGAACGCCCCGGATTTTTGGTCTAATCAAGAACGTGCCCAAGCCATAAGCCAGGATTATGAGAGTATCCGGAGTGAAATTGAAAAATGGACTGATCTTGAAACCAAAGTAAATAGTCTAATTGAACTTGCCGAATCTGGAGATAGTTCTTTGGAGGAAGAGATTAGTAAGCAGACGGAAGAATTAGAAAAAGAATTTACCTCTTACGAGTTCTATTTGTTTCTAAATGGACCTTATGACGAACGGAGTGCTATTATTGCTTTACATGCGGGAACCGGTGGCACCGAAGCACAAGATTGGACTGAAATGTTGCTTCGCATGTATCTCCGTTTTGCCGAAAAACAAAGTTGGAAAACGCGTGTCATTGATGAGTCGCGGGGTGGTGAAGCAGGCTATAAGTCGGTTATGGTTGAAATTAAAGGCCGCTACGCCTATGGCTATCTAAAAAGCGAACACGGTGTTCACCGCTTAGTTCGTATCTCTCCGTTTGACGCTGAGAAAATGCGCCACACCTCTTTTGCTTTAGTGGAAGTTATGCCAGAATTAGATGAGAGTGTAGAATTCAATCTCGATCCTAAGGATTTACGTATTGATACTTTTATGAGCGGTGGTAAAGGTGGACAAAGTGTCAATACCACTTATTCCGCTGTTCGCATTGTCCACATTCCAACCGGTATTACTGTGTCTTGTCAGAACGAGCGATCGCAGCAGCAAAATAAGGAAACCGCCTTGAAAGTTTTGAAAGCTAAATTGCTCCGTCTACAAGAAGAGCAGCAGGCTAAAGAGCGCCAAGAGCTACGTGGTGAGTACAAGTCAGCTGAATGGGGGAACCAGATAAGGTCCTATGTGCTCCATCCTTACCACCTGGTGAAAGATCATCGGACAGAATATGAAACTAGTGACCCGGAGACAGTTTTGGATGGCGATCTTAAATCTTTTAGCGAAGCCTATTTAAAATGGCTTAAGGAATAGTTCTTGTTATGAAAATTTACCAACCCAATCAAATTCAAGAGATCACTCACTGCTTATTACATGGCCAAACAGCCGTTTTTCCAACTGAAACTTCCTATGGTTTAGGTTGTGATGCCAGGAATGTCGAAGCAGTGGAAAAGATTTTTGCTATTAAAGGCAGAGAAAAAACTAAGTCTTTGCTTGTTATTGTGCCTAGTGTTGCAGTTGCTCGAGAATACTTGGAATGGAATGACAAACTGGAAGAACTGGCGCATAAGCATTGGCCCGGTCCATTAACTGTTGTATCTCGCGCTTTGACCGGGAAATTACCGCCCGGGGTTGTTTCCTCTGAAGGCACTTTGGCCTTACGGGTTACCGGAGACATTTGGTTGCAAAGCTTAACTACTAATCTCGGCGAACCTTTGGTAGGTACTTCTGCGAACATTAGCGGTGCCCCACAGGAAATTTATAAACTTGAGGAAGTGCAACAAGAATTTTTAGGACAAGAAATAAAGCCAGATTTAATTGTCGAGGGGGGAGTTTTACCGAAAAATTTACCTACAACTATTGTAAGCGTCATTGGCGGCGAATTAAAGATTTTAAGACAAGGAGAATTAAAATTAGACTAATTTCTATGAGCAAGCTATTGGGGGCGGTGGTTTTGCATAAGCATTGGATAATTATAGGAACAATTTTTTTGTTCATGTCCGGTGGTATTTTTTATTCCTGGCACGATTCGGTTTTAGCTATTGAAAGCGCTACTGTTATTGATCTGTCTATTCAGCCAGAAAAAGAGGTGCGGTATAAGATACCGAGACAGACTGTGAAGGGCTTGTATGTTACGGCTTACTCGGCTGGAAATAAAGCAAAAATGGACTCCTTAATTAAGTTAATTGATGAAACTGAACTCAATGCTGTGGTTATCGACATCAAAGATTATAGCGGCAAGGTGTTGTATAATAGCCAGCATCCGCTCGTTGTTGAAAAGAAATTAAAAAGAGACCAGCTTGGTAATGTGCGTGCGCTTTTGAAAAAACTTCATGAGCATAATATTTATACCATTGCTCGGCAAACAGTTTTTCAAGATCCGCTCTTAGCAGAAGCTAAACCAACTTTCGCAATTAAATCTAAATCCGGTGGTCTTTGGCGTGATCATAAGGGATTGGCTTGGGTTGATCCGACTAGGGTAGAAGTTTGGCAATACAATGTTGAAATTGCGAAAGAGGCGATTAACTTAGGTTTTGATGAAATTAACTTTGATTATGTCCGTTTTCCATCCGACGGTGACATGTCTAGTGTTGTTTACACCACAAAGAATAAGACAAAATACCAGGTGATGGCCGATTTTTATAAATACCTAAGTGATAGTTTAAAAGATGAACCCGCTTGGATTTCTATTGATATGTTTGGTCTCGTTATGGAAAGCAAGGGTACAAATGATATGTCCATTGGTCAGCGTTTAGTGGATGCGGTTGACCAAGTGGATTATATATGTCCTATGATGTATCCCTCTCATTATCCGTCTGGGTATATTGGTTTAGATAATCCGGCCGAATATCCAGCCAAAGTTTTTGCTAATGGCCTGAAGAAAGGCCTGCCCGCTTTTAAAGATAAGCGAGCTGAAGTTCGTCCGTGGATCCAAGCCTTTAATATCGGTGCAGTTTATGATGGGACTAAAATTCGTGCCCAGATAGATACAATTGAAAAATATACCAATGCTGGTTGGTTAATGTGGAATGCTGCTAATCGCTATAGCAGTGCTGGTTTAAAGAAAGACTTCTACACAGAATAAGTAGGCTTGACTTCTTGTGTTATTCTAATAAATATGCTATTATTAGAATAGCGCAATATATTATTCTAAACCTTAGAATAAGAAAAACCTTTGTTCTACTCATTAAATATGTCAGTAAAACCACATAATTTGGCCATATTGCCAATAAAAATCGATTACGACCAACTTATCGGCAAAATCACCGAGGCACACCGTGCAATTGCTAGTCTGGATTCTCTTCTTAATGCCCTGCCTAATCCGGCCCTGCTTGGGAGAACCATGCAAACCAAAGAAGCTGTGGAGAGCTCTAAAATTGAAGGTACAGAGGCCACAATCAATGAAGTGTTGGAATATGAAGCGGTGGCAGAAAAAAAAGATAACACCACCAAGACCAAAGATATAAACGAGGTCTTAAATTATCGCCAGGCTTTGGATTTGGGTGTAAAAAGTTTAGAAACTTTGCCTTTGTCGGAAAATTTAATAAAAAAATTGCATGCCACTTTATTAAAATCCGGTCGTGGCGCCAACAAAGCCCCTGGCGAGTTTAGGAAAATACAAGTTTACATCGGTAGACCTGGTGCGAGCATCGAAAATGCGTCATATGTACCGCCGCCAGCTAATGAAATTGTGTCGTTATTTAGCAATCTTGAAAAATATTTAAACTCCAACGAAGAAAAAGACAAACTTGTACAAATTGCTATTGCCCATTATCAGTTTGAAGCCATTCATCCTTTTCTCGATGGCAATGGCCGTGTAGGTCGATTGATCATCTCGTTATTTTTGTATGACAAAAAATTGTTGTCTTACCCATTCCTTTATCTAAGTGAGTTCTTCGAAGAGCACCGACAATATTATTATGAATTGTTGCGTGGGGTAAGCGAAAAAAGAGATTGGACCAGTTGGATAAAATTTTTTTTAGAAGCACTACGTATACAAGCTAACAAGGCGGAATCAACAGGCAAAGAAATTTTGAAATTACACGCCGGTCTTAAAGAAAAAATTACTGAGATTAATTCAATCTATGCCGGTAATTTGTTAGATGCTATTTTTATTCGCCCTATTTTTACCACTGCCAGTTTACGAAAATATGTTAAAATAAAAAATACGCAGACTTTTTTTAGTTTGATTAAAAAATTCGTAAACGCTGGGATTCTAAAGGAAGCAAATCCGGAAAAACAGCGTAATAAAATTTATTCTTTCCCGGAGCTAATAAAACTGCTTAATAAGTAATATATTTAAGGAATACTGAAATATCAGGTGAGCTTGAAACAATATGTCATATTTTCTTACTCCCTCGGAAATTCAATCGCTCTGTCAAAAATACGGTTTACGACCATCGAAAGACTATGGACAAAACTACCTTGTCAATCCTTTGCCTTTAGGTGAAATGGTTGAAGCCGGAGAAGTGTCGAGAGACGATGTGATAATAGAAGTCGGCCCTGGTTTTGGAGTTTTAACCTTTAGTCTTGTAGAAACAGCTAAAGAAGTTGTTGCTTTTGAGATTGAAAAAAAGTTAGAGCCGTACTGGCAGAAAAAAGTTAAAGAATTAGAATTAAATAATTTGGAAATAATTTGGGGGAATTTCCTACATTCATCCAAAGAACATCTGCAGGATATTGGGAAATATAAAGTAATTGCTAATATTCCTTACCAGATTACCTCGCCTTTAATCCGTCATTTTCTTGAAGAGTTAGATAGCCCCCCAGAGATCTTAGTCTTAATGGTTCAAAAAGAAGTAGGGGAGAGAATTTGCGCTAAACCTGGGGACATGTCGTTATTGAGTTTGGCCGTACAATTTTATGCCGAAGCCGAGATTGTCTCGTCCGTCCCTCGTACCTTTTTTTGGCCAGAACCTAAAGTAGATTCTGTAATTTTACGGCTTAAGAGTAAAACTAAGGCCAATTCTTCTGATGCCTCAGCTAACAAAAAGTTTTTTCACATTGCCAAAATCGGCTTCAGTCAAAAAAGAAAAAAACTTTTTAACAATCTTTTACCACTCGTTGGTAAGGACAAAGATAAGTTACAAAATATCTTCCTAAAAACCAACCTTGACCCCAATGTTCGGGCTGAGGATCTAAACCTCGAAGAGTGGACAAGGCTCGCTAGTCATCTCTAACTAATAATTTTGAATTATCCACTTACTCTCCAGTCTATTTTGTGTTATACTATTAGCAATACAATAACACTAACTTACCTGGTATATTATGCCTGACCAGGAAAATTCAAGCGTCGGTTTAACTAAAGAGCAAAAAACCGGTTTTGTCTTGCTTTTGGTTTTTGCACTTTTGGCCGTTGGTCTTGGAATAATGCAAATTAGAAATACTATTTACGGACCGTTTTCTTTAAACAAAAGCATCCCACTGTCTGTTAAGGATGAATTGGATCCAACTGTAACTTTAAAGTTTCGGGATACAGATAAAGACGGGTTAAATGATTTTGATGAAATTTATGTTTATAACACGAGCGCTTATTTATTAGACAGTGATTCCGACGGTATTTCGGATAAATCTGAACTAGAAAAAGGCAGTGATCCGTTGTGTGCAGAAGGTAAAAGTTGTGAAGGTCCGATTATGAAAGGAGATGTTACCCTAACCAATGGATTTGCTAGCAGTTCGTTGGCTACTTCCGGGGTTGACCCGAGTGCCGTGGCTGTCCAGCCAGTAGATTTGGCAACCATGCTACAAAATCCGGTGGAAGTGCGTAAAATGTTAGTCGAAGCCGGGATGGATGTGAAAATTTTAGACAGTATTACAGATAATGAATTGTTAGTCATGGTGGCAGAAATTTTAAACTCTACTTCAACCATACAGAGCTTGGAAAGTATTAATAAACTTATGCCAACGAGCTCAAATAGTATTATTGGGCAATAATAATATAGTTTCTATGCCAGAACGTTTTCGTCGTGCTAGCCTTGGAGCAATTTTAACCGTAATCATTTTTGTTCTAATTGGTTCTTTTGGGTTTGCTAGACCAGCCAACGCCGGGTTTCCTGTTACTGTTTTGGCAGATTTACAATCACAGATGGAACAGGTTTACGCCATGATTAAAGAAAATTTGATGCAGGCGATTTTGCAGGGAGCAATTAATGCTGTTTCTTCCGCCATGAAGAAAATTGCCTATGATTCAGCTGTTTGGTTAGCTTCTGGCGGTAAGGGTCAGTCGCCATTTGCCCATACTAATAGCTTTGGTGACTACATGGAAGAAGTGGCAGATGACGCTGGGGGACGGTTTATTGAAACCCTGGGCGATAGCTTGCATATGAACCTTTGTAATATCCCAGATGTTCGGGCTGATTTGAAATTAAGGATTGGTTTAAAACAGCGCTATGACCCAAGCACGGCAGTAAAAAGAGAATGTAAATTTTCTGAGTTTATAGAAAATTGGTCTTCCGGAGATAATTGGGCAAGTCAATATGGTAGCGAAGATGCACTTTTAAAACGATTTAATGCTTCCATTGTGATGGAAGATACTGATTTCGGCATTTACTTAGATTCCGCTGTTAAACTTGATCAAACCATAACTAGACAGCAGGACGCTGCTAAGAGTGAGCGTTTGGAAGGAGGCGGTTGGAAGTCGTTAACAAGTTTAATCTCAGGAGATATTCTAACTCCTTCCCAGCAGATCCAACACGAGGCTAACGCTAATTTGCCAAGTGAACAAAACAAACGCAACGAACAACAGATTGGTTTTGCCATGGGTTCTGGTGCTTTCCAAATTATTCCCACCACACTCTCGACCTTTTTAAATACCCTGTCGAGCCAAATGTTAAAAAACTTCCAGACTAAAGGTATTTTGCCGTTTGGTATGTGTGTGGGAGGTTATGGCGGAGAACACTGTAAAGGCAATGACCCGGAATCCTACGAAGGCGCACGTGTGGGTGGACGACGAGCGGCTGAGGCATTATTCGCTGACTATCTCAACGTCAAAGTACATAGTGTTAGTGATTATCCAGTTTTAGACGAGTTTGTTGCCTGTGATGATGGCTACAACGCTTCGCCGAATAATTGTACAGTCGACCAGTCCTTTGCTAAAGCTATCGAAGAAGCGCGTTACTCTGATCCTTTGACTATTAAGCAAGCTGTAGAGCAAGGACTTCTCAATGGTTCCTGGAAGTTGATTTCTCCAAAGAACAAGGCCTTAAATAACGACAAGAATTGTCGTAACACGGCTTTTTGTTATAACAATATTAAAAAATTACGTTTAGCCGGGATCCTACCGCTTGGTTTTGAGATCGCAGCTCTTAATGCTGATCCAGATACACCAGCTAGTTTAGATGATTATCTAAAAGGCTTCGATGATTGTAATTATGTTGACCCGAACAACAAAGCTTTAGGTGTTTTAAATGATCAAAGCAACAAACCTTTTTGTCATTTAATTGATCCGAATTGGATTTTAAAAGTTGACTCAGCCAGATGTAACGCTAAAGTCTACGGTAATGAGGTGGCACCTAATGGTGACGGAAGCCGTATGGAAGAGTGTGTGGACATGTCGACTTGTGTTGGCTACAACCCAGATGGCTCATGTTATAGCTATGGTTATTGTTTACGAAGCCAGAATTACTGGGACTTTGATTTAGACAAATGTGATCGCCAGTATGCTACTTGTGATGTATACTCGGATAAAAACGGAAATAGTGTTTCGTATTTGTCGCGTACTTTACAAACCGAAGATTGCACGAAAGAAAATGCTGGATGTACAGCGTATAGTTTATTAAGAGTTGGAGGCGCTTGGATGAACCCTGTTACTCCTAGTGCCCAGGGCGCGATTACAATTTTCGGTGCCGGTGGCGGAAGTTTCCTAATACCTTCCTACGAGAATGCAGCTGTTCATTTTAATGATAGTGTCGACACAAGTTGTTCTGCGCAGTCAGCAGGATGTTCGGCTTTTAAAGTTTCTAGTTCCCAAAATACTGTTCTGTCTTTAAAAAAGGCTCCTGACTATTTGTATTGCTATGACGCTGACGTTGCTACGCGTGGTATCCAATGGCCAGTCACATTTGCAGATCTTCAAAGAGTAAAAAATAATGCCAGTCCTGAATGCTCTAATTATACCGGTGTTTGTATTCCTAACGAAGTTGGGTGTGCTTTGTATACACCTCTCAGTTTTGTTGGCAGGGATATTCCGGGTAAATTTAAACCCGCCGAAGTTGTTAGCGGGCAGCTTGTTTGGAATGACCAGTGTGACAAAAGTTGTGTCGGCTATGATGCGTATAAGGAGATGCCTTCCACCTATGCCAGTGGTCATGATCCGGTATATATTATCCCGGGAGACGCGGCTGCTTGCCGAATTGAAGATGAAGGATGTAGTAGCTTTACTAATTTAAGTACTACCGCCGGTCAGCAAGAAAAGGTAGAATATTATTCTTATCTTCGTTCTTGTGTTAAACCTGGCCCAAATGTTAGTCAAAAGAATTTTTATACTTATGAAGGGTCAGTTGTTGGTGGTTATCAGTTGCAAGTATTTACTTTGCAATCAGAAAATGGCGCACCAAAGTATTCTTATCGCGATCAAGCCGAAAAAACACGCTTAGAAGCACAATGTACCCCCGAGCTGTATCGTAAAGGCCAAGCTAGCCCTGATTGTCGTCAGTTTAACGATGAAGCGGGAAATATTTATTATGCTTTGTTATCCAAAACTATTGTTGTTTCTGACCAATGTACACCATATCGTTTGAATTCCTCAGACTTTCCACCCGGCCAATGCTACCAAAACGGGGAATACAGAGATGGTTTCTGCTATTATTATGGCCTCCCAGCTGGTGTAGAAAGCAAAGCTGGAGCAAGTCGTAGTTGTAGTGCGAGTGTTGAAAGCTGTCGCGCCTATAAAGGCAACTCAGCGAACAGAACCCAAAAATTATTTGAGGATACTTTTGAAGCTGGTACACCAGAAGCAGCTTTATCTGGTTGGAACCAAAGCAACGGAGGATCAATAAGCCAATCGCCAGAATCTACTCGTCGCGGTGAACATTCTTTAGGGTTTAGCGGAAACAGTAGCTTTAGTAGAACTGTAAATGTTCGTCCCGGTCGTAGTTATATCTTAAGTTTCTGGGCCAAAGGTAATTCGCCAAGTTTGAATGTTGAATTCCAAAATAGTACTGGAAATTTTGGTAGAGTTGGTGTTGGTGCGACCTGGCAGAATTATCGTTTAGGTCCAACTGAGTATACGGGCACAGCTACTTCCACCGTGATTCGGTTTAGTGTAAGTGGCAGTACCCAGGTATATGTAGATAATGTTGAGCTAGTTGAAGTAACCGACTATTTGTATTTAGTAAAAAATAAACTAACTGTTCCCGATGTTTGTGATAGTAATAAGTTAGACGACCAACCGGGCGAAGCCCTCGGGTGTTCGGCTTATCGCAGTTCGGGTACACAAAATAATGAGTTCTATCTGACTGGATTTAGTTACTTATGCCGCGACGAAGCTTTGGGTTGTACAGCCTTGTTAGATACATATAATACAGTTGATGACCCCGGACCTTCAGCGTATAATGTCTGGTTTAGTGGTGCTGGTGGTAGCTTGGTTAAGAAGACTATTCAAGGAAAAGAATATTCTTGTCAGATTCAGGCGGGTAAAGACGGTTGTTATGTTAATATCCAAGGTGTCGAAGCATCGGTTATAGATGCTATTTCCGGAGTATCGTTTGTTACTTCTTCTCAATATATTCCCGCTGACACTCCTTCCTCTACGCCAATTTATCTAGTTGCTAACCAGGCTGGTTCCTGTAATGCTGTGGATCTTGGTTGTACGCTTGCGGGTAAGCAAGAGTTTGGACCAAGGGGCGCCCAGTATACGACAACTACCATTAAGAATTTACCAGCTAATTACAGTAGCTCACTTTGTACAAACGAAGCAGTGGGTTGTACTGCTTACGGGTTTAATCAAGGCACTACTTATTTCAAAGATCCGAAAATTTTTGGTAACAAGGTTTGCGAATACAAAACTGGCGTATCTGTAGATAGTGTTAAATCCAACGGGTGGTTCTGGAAGGGAGTCGGTAAGTGTTCGAATACAGCGTCCACCAATTCTTTCTGTGAGAGTGATAAAGACTGTGAAATATTTAATGCTGGACTTATTGGTGGTGCCACTTCAAAATGTCAGAATATCGGCAGCCAACCTTGTTATTCAGATTATGTTCAAAATGGTGAATATGGTTTGTGGTCTAGTGGCAACGAAGACAAATACCAGAATTTCGTTGGTGAATGCCCGTCTAGCCAGAGCTCGTGTACTGAGTTTGTTGATCATAACAAAGGAGCCAATGTCAGCTATTATTTCTTACAGAATGAAAAATTAAAAACCAAACAAGATGCTTGTCAAGGGCAAGTAAGTGAAAAACTCGGTTGTATTTTACTGGATCAAACTGATCAGCCAAGTAAATACTGGAGTACGGCCTCTACCTACCTCCTAAGTGAAAAGAACGGTTTTGCCTCAGTTACCCCTGACTCAACAGGTACGAAGGATGCAAACTTGATTGTGAAGGTTACTCAGAATCGTAAGTGTGCTGAGTGGTTGGCTTGCAACAGTTCGCAAACTGTATTTGATCCTGACACTAATTCATACAAAGAGGTTTGTATTGATTTAGGGATCTGTAACAAAGCTCAATTGAGCGACACTATTATCGGCCAGTGTGCTAGTTGGGTTGACACTAGCAAAGCAGATAGCTCCGGACAAGTTATTAAGAACAAAATGTTAACTAATAATGGCAGTGGATATAACTATCTACGTCGTGACGTGTCTTTCTACGGAAAAGACTTTACTGGTTACAGTTTGTTTAATAGTTACCAAATTGATGATTTGTCTTCTAGCCCAATCGGTAGTAAAGGTTTAGGCTTTAAAATTAATAACACCACCTACGTGTCTCCATCAAATGCTTCTACTACAGTCGCCTCCTCTTGCCGTGGTTATCCCGAGCCTTTCTCACCATTTCCTTTTGAAGCCAAATTTAATTCACAGATAGCTCCGAGAACTTGTTCGGAAGGAGAAAATTGTGATTGCTCTTATACAAAAGGAGTATTTGGAGACAGTAATGAAACAATAGAAAAGTATTATTCTCTTGGAAAAGTATTTGGCCCTGAAGGCGTTTGTCGTGGCGGATTAGATGTTGAGGGTGGTTCAAAAGATGGGTTGGCATGTTTAAGCAATGAAGACTGTCTTGACGATAGGATTATTGTAAAAGATTACCTTGGTATTGCTGCTACGGCCTCGAACGGAACTTGTATGCAAAGACGAAAAGAAGAAAGCAAGAAGTACACGGGCTGGCAAGGTTACTGCTTAGATTTTAATGCTAATACCGCTCACTGTGACTTGTGGTTTCCTATAGATACGCCATCAAATTCAGTTAACAGGTACAATTTATTTTCTTCTGCTGGTTATTTACCTGCTGACTCCTCAGGCAAGTATTGGTGTCTACAGGCAAAAGGTAATTCAAATATAGGTACAGGAAACGGTTCTTATAAGTACACTACTCGAGTAGATGATAATTATTTATTGAATCAATACTTCTGGGATTATTGGGCTTCTTCAAACGATTGGAATATGGTAATTCCAAGATCACAGCATGTTAGAAAGACGTGGGTTGATATTGAAATACCTGCCAACGAACAAGAAAACAAACTTCATTACTCAGAGATTGTCGCGGTAGGAATCGAGCCTACTTCAAGGGTCGGTGGAACAGATCGTTTTAAATCAGAAATATTCATATTTAGAGACCAGCAAGTCAATGGAAAACAAATAGATAGGGGGGTGTATTGGGCCAGCCCGCTGGAAATAACGTTGAACGGAGATTTGGTTATGGAGTTCTTTTGGCAAGAAAATCTATCTTCAGAACGACCGTCTTTTGAAGCCTTTAATCTTTCAAAGTGTAATTTGTATAGCGATATAGAAGGCGAAGATTATAACGCCATGGGTATGAGGTTGATCTTTGACGGAAATACAGGACTTCTTAAGAAATTTTGGTCGAAAAGCTGTGACGCTTCTGCTAAGTCAGGTGGTATCAAGGTCAAATTAAATGTTTATCTCACAGAAGTTTGTGAGGACGTAAGAAAAGTTGTTGATACAGAAAGTACTGATGCAAAAAACGAGCCATTCGGTATTAAGGCTAAAGCTCGAACCGATAGAATATGGAAGAATAGTAAATATAAATTAGGTGGTGATCCCGAAGCTTCTGTTTTGTCCCTTTCCTACGATCAGATGTTCACGCCGTTTGGTTCTTTTAACCGGGATAAAGATCCAAATATTACAAGTTTGAAAACCTATCTTAATGCGGCTACATCAAAAAATGATAAACCGACAATGGGAGAAAAAATAAACAGGTTATCAAATGCTGGGTACTGGCCAATTTGGTTAGCACCCGGAGGTGGTACCCCTTTAAATTGCGCCAATAAAAATGGCGGTTCGTGCGGCGGTGGCTCTTATTGTCAGGACATGCCAAACGGAGAAATAGTACCTTGTGATCCTGAAGAAAACGACGGAAGACCTTTAGTCTGTCGAGTCCCAGTAGAATCTACTTGTGAGTTGCGCCCTAATATAAATGTTTGTACAGGTGGACCAAAAAATCAACTCACATGTAATAATAACGCTGATTGTAATACGTCGGGAGTCGTGGTTACATGTCAAGAGCCCAGACGTCAAAGTGCCTGTTTGGTAGGTCTCTATGATGGAGATTTTTATAACACACGCTTGCCGTGTTCCAGTTACAATAGTATTCTGCTAGACAATGTATTTTTAGATCGTTGGGAATCCTACGAGACCTCTGCTAACACTTGTGCAAGATATCCTCAGGTTAAGAGACTTGTAGAGGAGCTTTCAAACGGTGACAACCATGTGAACGGACTTGAAATTACTTGTGGTGTTAATGACGGCAATAAATTGATGGATACCAGTGGGCGCATACTAGATTACAATGATACCAATACAGTGTCTGGGGTGAAGTTTTGTGGGCTTCAAGCAGAAGGAGAAAGTAATTACACTTATTATCCTACTAGGGCACAAACTTGTAACGCGGCATCAGATTGTAGTATCACCGAGCAGTTTCTTTGTGAACCTTCAGAAAATAATGATAGAAAATTTTGTAATGGCGGACAGAGAATGGGGTATGATTGTACTGATAAGGATGATGATTACTGTCGAACTGTAATATACGATGGTATAACTTCGGTTGGGTACGCTTCTCATCGTTGTGTTAATACTGAAGGCACAGCTGGCTATTGTATTGGTGGAGAAAGGCATGGACTGGTTTGCGCCGGTAATACTGATTGTCCGGCAAAAACTTCTACTGGCATAAATGGCCAAACTATCAACGAATATGGTGTTTGTGTTGGTAGTACCCTAGACCCGGGGAAAACGGTGCCTTCTACAAGCCCGGTTGCTCGTTCAATGGAGAGGTTATATGAATTATTTGTATCTTGGTATGGAACGTGGAAATTTGATCAGGCCACTGGAAGATACGCAGAAAATGATACAGGAGGAATTTTCGATGGAAGTATAACAACACGTACTAATGATTACGAAACAGGATGTAATGGTAATGGTTATCCGAATGAACACGGGTGCAATAAGAATGCCAACGTTAATTATAAAAAACCAGAAATTCATGCTGTAAAAAGACCGGGTGTACAGAAGAATATATGGGGTGATGTTAACACTTTCTCGTTGAATGCTAACGATGGTAAAAAGGAAGTAAGAATTACTGGAGGCGGGGCTGTAAATCTTCAATTTTTTGCCTACGCAGACAACAATCAGATGCCTTTGACTCGTATTAAGGTTGACTGGGGCGACAGTACCTCTCCCTATATTACACAGGGTTGGTTTAAAAATCACAAATTGATCTGTAATCCAGGTAGATCATACATGTTTTGTGGAAATGGAACTAATTTTAACATGCCTTGTAAAACTACAGACGATTGTGGAGAAAATGGAGAATGTAACTCAGAGGGTTCAGAGGCGAGGCTGTTTTTTGGGAATTCGGGTGATGCTTGTCAGGAAGGTTATTTTGAATTCACTCATTATTATAGTTGTACTGAAGGTGGACCAGGTTGGGTGGCAAGTAGAAATCAATGTGAATTTGTGCCTCGGGTTCAGGTAATGGATAATTGGGGGTGGTGTAGCGGAAGTTGTATAACAGGCGGAGGGTGCTATAATGGAGCCCCAAAGCAGTGCGATAATACGATGTTTGTTAATGATCATTGGGTAAATTATGGTAATAAAATAATAATAAAACCTTGACATTAAGAATAAAAAAACACCTTTAGAGGTGTTTTTTTATGTCCAAAATAATCTTTAGAGTTAAACATTGCTTTGGAGTGAGCGCCCGCCTTGAGGGTGGCGGGCTACCCGTTCTTCTCGTACCAGGTCCCATCGCAGTAGGACCTGGCCGTGGGGTTGTCGGTGGGAGCACCGAAGTACTCCAGACCGTCGTTCCATCCGTAGCACAGCCACAGGCCGTCTTGCTGCAGTTCGAGCCTGCAACCAGAGGCTGGGCAGTCACCATTGTTGGTGAGGGCGAAGGAGTCGCCGGCCGACGTGATGTCGACCGGTGAGGAGGTGTCAGCGTCGCCCCCGGGGGCGACGCAGGAACGGGGGTCGTCGGCGGGGTAGTCCCCGCAGAGCGGCCCCTGATGGGTCGAATCGGCCCCGACGCGGATGTCAGAGCCGAGTTCCCCGCCGGACGATTCCGGCGAGGTCTCGCAGCCGGCCCCCGAGAGGGCCAGCGCGATGAGGGTGGCGGTGAACCAGTAGTTCATCGCTTTCCTCCTCCGCAGGGCTAGACAACGCCCTGCATCAACCGTGCCGGTAGGCGAAGGGGAGGTCCCTCCGCCGTTATTCACGAAAAAGGTACAAAACATTATACACTTTTCGCAAATAACGACGGAGGTTTGTCCTCGCGACTCCTGTTCTGCTACTTTGTTATTAGGATCTCCTTTACCTTGCGGCAAAGAAGATACCTATTTGTAAAGAACTTTTCTAGATAAAGTCTGTAAACTGGCTCTTTGTCTAAAGAAACATTTTACAAACTATATCTTTCAAATAACTGGACAGTTTAGCACCTTTTTGTTCTTTTGTCAATGCCTTGTTAGCCAAATTTGGCTAATTATAGATAAATTTGTTTAAACAATAAACAGCCTTAGGCCGGCTGTTAGCTAGAAAAGAAAGCTAAACCAGCCGGTCCGCACTCTTCATTTCTGACTAAGTATACTGTTGCATATTTTTGGCTGAAATTCAAGCTATCTGTGGATAAGTTCGCTTAAAGCTTATTGTATTTAGTTAATTGTGGTATACTTTAGAAGATTAATTTGAATTATCTATGAATAAATATCCTGGATCTGGGGGGATAGAGGGTCTCATGGCACCGTCAGACAGTTCACGATTTGGTGGGAGGGTGGAGCAAGGAGAAATAGATCGTCAAAATGCCCTAGCAATGTGGAGTAGCTTTGGTGATCATGTTAGTTTGCTAAAAGAAAGGACTCAAAAGATACTGTTCAAACAATATGCGACGGTAAAAGACAGAAATGGTTGGCTAGTTACGTATAACGGGCTAATCGCTAAGTTATTGGAACTCTATTCATCTTTATCCGAAGAGAGGTATAAAAAACACCTAAAAGACCCAGAGGCTTTAGAAAAGCGATTTGCTGTCTACAAAACAGAGGTTGCTCCATATGTTGATCAAGTTGTCAGAGTCGTTAGATCTTTGCCCGCTATAACATCTGATCGCATACCAGGGAGTGGGGCATCAATGAGAGGGACAAGAGGCGGGGGTAAACACCGGAAAAGTAAAGAGTAGACGCTGAATATAAGTTTGTAAAACTTTTATGAAAGATAAGTCACCTGTTAATAAAGCCGGAATAGAGAGCTATATAACTGATCCCAAAGTCAGACGTAGTCAAGAAAGGAACAGTTCTGAGTTGGCTAATGCTGAATTTGTTGCTCGTTCTCTGGAAACTAGTCTGAATGAGCTATTTTTTTTGATCGGTCGGTATACAGGACCGGCAAAGATGACTGTTTTGCCTGAAGAGGTAAGGAGATTAGTTGCGATATTAGGAACACATGTCGCTGCTGTTCAGAGGTGGAGTAAGGAATATGACAAGAAAAGCATGGGACAGACATTAAGCCGGCCAGGAAGACGGTTGGGTTTAAAGAATCGAGTTGAACATTTACGAGAAGTGTATGATAGAGAAGTCAAAGGTAAATTAGAGGAAATTAGGCAGGAGCTTCTAGAGCAGACTAAAGAATAAAAAAGCTGTAAATACCAGGTCGCTTGGCCTGGTTTTTTCTTATCTCATGTTATCCCCATTTTGTTGTTCTACTAAGCAAAGTGTGGTATAATGATCTCATCAATTACTCACATATTTGTTATGGTTGCGGCTCTAAAAGCTAGGCTTGTCGCTTTGGGGCATTTCATCGTACCGAAAAAACGATTAGGGATCGTTAGTTTTGTTATTGTTTTGACTCTGGCTGTATTGATTTGGGCCGGTTTAACTGAGCCAGCTCATGCTGGAGTTTTTGAAGACGTTGGTAATGCTATTGTTCATGCTTTCAGCAGTCTTTTATTTTGGATAGCTTCGCTGTTCATACGTTTGGCCGTTTTTATCCTGTCTTTTATCATCGAAATTGCTGGTTATAACGGCTTTATTGACGCTAGAGCAGTCAATTATGGTTGGGTGATGGTTCGTGACTTAGCCAACATGTTTTTTGTTGTAGTACTTTTACTCATTGCTTTTGGTACGATTCTTGGTATTGAACAATATGAATGGAAAAAACTATTAGTAAAATTAATCTTTGCCGCCATACTCGTAAACTTCAGTCGTATTATCTGTGCCCTGATCATTGATGTTGCCCAAGTAATCATGATTACCTTTGTCAACGCAATTGCGGCCACTGCTGGTGGTAATTTTATCAATGCTTTTAGTTTAGAAAAGGTTTTACAGATCAGTCGGCAGGACGGGGCAGAAGTTGGTGCAGGAGAAGTCTTCATTGCGTCAGTTGCAGCAGTAGGTTTTAGTGTCGCAGCAATGGCCATCATGGCAGTATTCTTAGTAATTCTTTTGGGACGCATGATCACTCTGTGGGTGGCGATCGTATTTTCACCAATCGCCTTTGTCTTAAATGTTATTCCACAAACTAATAAATATGCTAGTCAGTGGTGGAGTGAATTTAACAATAACGTCATTGTTGGTCCGGTTGTGGTTTTCTTTTTGTGGTTGTCCTTTGTCACTGTAGGTAGCGGAGACATCCATACGGAAATAAGTGAGAACAGCGCTTCGACACAAAAGATTTCCACTACAGAAGGAGGCACTTCGGGGGCAGACGCAGTTGGTGGAGAATCGGCTGGTTTGAGTCGTGCTATGGACTGGAACCAGATGGCAAATTTTGCTGTGGCCTTAGGTATTTTAATTGTCGGTGCTAAGGTGGCCGGACAGCTTGGTGCTACTGGCGCCAGCAGTCTTCAAAAGGCAGCTAATTTAGGTGTTAAAGCCGCTGCCCTAGCTGGCGGTGCAGTAGCAGCCAAGTGGGCTTATAAAACAGGCAAGAAAGGATTGGGTAAGGCAGGAGATTTTGCTCTAAAAAAGATGCCGATAGTCGGGAAAGAATCTTGGGACAGGAGGGGGAGAGCTATTAAAGCAATGGTGGGCGAGCAGCTAGGAAAAGTTCAAGCAAGAAGAAATAAAAAATCTTCGGATTTACTTAAAATTGCTTATGACAAAGACGGTAAGTATTCATGGTGGCAAAGAAAGAAGGCCCGTGCCCGGTTATTAGGAGCCACTGGTTCTTTTAAAGAAAAAATGGTAAAGGATAGAGAAGAGGTTGCAAAATTGCAGGCAGATGTTGCGCAATATGAAATTAGTACCACATCATCACCTGTCGGCCAAAGAAAACTACAGAGAGCCGAGGATAAGCGTAGGAGTGAGCTTCGAGCAGAAAAAAAGAAGGCGCAATATGCAGCCTCATCAGAGGATGAGGCTACGGAGAGAGCGAAACGTGTAGGTGAAATTTTTGATAGTCATGTAGGACTTAGAAACGCAAAAAGTGCATTCGATCAGGCTAAGAGGGTCGGAGATAGAGATGGTATGCGGGCTGCCCAAGAAGAAATTGATCGAGCGACTGAAGAAGTTGAAAGCCAAATAAGAAACACGGAGTTAAATGGTAAGAAACTGACAAAAAGAGATATTTCTAACTATCAGAAGGTCAAAACTGCCCAAGATGCAGCTGCTGTCTCAGAAAACATTACAGATAATCTAGATGTACAAAAACAAAAAGGAAGTTACCGCGCTAAAGCGACAGAAGCAAGAAAGAGAGGAGAGTATTTACGAGCTGGTTTGGCCGATCAACAAGCCGGTACTGTTGAACTGAATAAATTGAAAGAAGTTTTCAAATCTGGTGAATTGGGGTCAAATGAAAGGGCAATTTTAGCTGCACAATTAATGCAACAAATTGTCGCTACCAGAAACCCGCCTGGTGGGGGTGCGGTTGATCAACAAAAATTAGCGAAGTTAATTAAACAAAAAGATGCTCTTAACGATTTAAACTCAACTCTAGGTGCTTATGATTGGCAGAAAGAAGAGGAAGAAGAATTAAGAGCTTTAGGTTGGAATGAGCCTTTAACATTGGGGAATGCTGGAAGGCGATTTTTGTCTAGGAAACTAGGTAGAATAGTTCCACAAGATCAAGAGGATGCTGCCCAGGCAGAATATAGAAATTTAGTGGGTGAAAGTGAATATAGAATTAGAATGAGACAGCTTGGTGCACATGCTAAAAATCAGATGGCGCAGGGTACTGCCGGAGCTTATGTTTTCAATGAAACGCCAGATGTAGCTCCAGACGGATCTTTGACTGGTTTAAAAAATTATGAACCCGGTCCTACTACAGAGGCTGGTATATTAGCAACAATGCGTGGTTGGCATGAGTCCGGTGATCTAGAACCAAGAAAGATGAAACAAGCAATAGGATCACGTCAGCTGGGACCAAATGGTAGAAATGTTCTGATAAATATCAGCACCGAGGAAGCTCGCACGAACGCTGCTCTTTTTGGACCTTACACTATCACTAATGTATCAAGCAAATCTGAATTGCCTTCTATCGGTGACCTTAACGGCGCAGAATTAAATGATGCAGAATTAGAAGCCCAGCTAAAGTTTTATGCTAAACAAGCCGCTGATGAGAGAGCCTTCACGATGCTTTGTAAAAAGCTTGATAAAGTTTTAGACAGAAATCATTTTGATGAGGCAAGATTGCATGGTGTGTGGAACACACGTAACACAGTCTAATTAGTATATGTTTATAAGTAAACTAGATCTATCACCACAGGAGCTGGATGAGAAAGAGTCTGAGTTTAAGAAGATGGTTCTTGACCCAGAATCTGAATTTGAGCTTTACACAGAGTTGAAGAATTTTTTTAATTCAAATGAAAATAAAAGAAATCAAAATTTCGAACATACTTATTGGAGATGGTATTGCAAGCTCTCGTGGGAAAGACTTAATGCTATGGGCCCTGAAGAGGTGTTAGATTTAGTGCGCCAGCAAATTCCAACTGCTTTGAAGCTCGGTTTTCAAATCGATAAAGAGATAATGATGTATTTGAGTGTTAATTATTACTTTGATTTTGAAAAACTCTCATCTTACTTTATTTCTCTCCAAAGAGAGTTTCTTGAGTCGAAAGCTGTAATAGGGAAAGAGGGGGAAATAACCGTAAGTCTGGCAGACATAATTAAAGACTGGGACAATCAGGGGGATAGAGATGAGTCGCTTTATTTAGCAGAACATTTGGGGAGATTAAAAAAAATATTTTTCCCAGTGCAAGAAGCTGGGTTTTATAAGTACTATGATGAGCAAGAGAAAGTCGTAAAAAATTTTCAAAACCTGCTGGAGTTATTCTTGTATATAACTGAAGATGAAATATGGCAGGTTTTAGATCTGTTTCTTCATCGAGAAAGAGTTTCTGTAACAAACAGTAATACCGCCTCGAAACTACCTCTTTTCTCTGGTGATAGTATTAAGGAAAAAGTTTTCAAAGACAATGTCACAGATCCGCGGCTAATTCTAGAGCGTTTGCAACAACTTGCTGAACAATATAACGACCCCGCAATCCTCGAAATGTACTACTACGATGAAGCCGAAGGTAAGTTTAAATGGAAAAATGAATAAATATGGCTGACAGTGTGCAAAAACAAATAATGGTAACGGTAAAAAAGCCAGATGGTACTTTCGTTAAAGTGCCACTTTCGGAATTAAAAAAACCAGCATCTGCTCCGCCAAGTCCTAAGACTGAAGTACCTGCCCAAAAGGCTGCCGATCCATTTAAACCAGTGGTTACTAATAATATTTTGGTTGCCCCAGTTTCCGCTTCGCCTAAGTCAACGATGCCAGTTAATAAGCCTAAGCTTTCTCGGGAAGACTTTTCTTCGCCTTTGGAAGATGTAGTAGCAGAAGATGTTTCGTTGAGAACAGCGCTATCGCGTATCGATCAAGCGGAAGAAGTGATGAAGAGATTATCTTTTAAAGTTCCCCAGGATTATATAAATCGTCTTCGTAGTATTGTCCAATTACGCTTAAAAGATGTGCGTGGCGAAAGAGAAACTAAAGAAATGGTTCTGCGGTCGATTAAAGATGGGGGGTTGGGTTTAACATCGCCGCAGGCTGAAGAATTACTTAGTGCTTGTAATAAAGTCTCCAATGTAAAAAATGAAGGTGTAGAGATTAAGAATATTAAAGATTTAAAAAGGTCTTTGCCTAAGTCCCTGGCGGCTAGTCTCCCAATGGTAGAGTCAAGTGAAATACCAGAAAAATATTCTCCTCCCGGAGTTCCTGCTAATTCAACTCCCTTTAATTCATTTGTTCATGATCCAAAAACTGCGTCTGGAGTAAAGGCCACGATTTTAAGTAAAGAAGAAAAATTTTTACCGGTTGAAAAAGCAGCGCCGATTGCTGCGGCTATTTCATCTAGCAAAAGAGAACAGTCTCGCCCGCAGTTCAACATCTCTAGTACCCAGGCACCGCGCGCCATGCAAGATATTGTTAGTACAGAAAAAGTCATGGGGCCAGTTGAAGAACTGAAATATGTTAGTCTTACCGATTTTCGTCGTTTGTCGAAAAATCCCGTTGAGGCTGCGAAACGGTTGGGACAAAAATTTGTTAATCTGAAAGAAGAATCGTATTTGTTGTTTCTACAGGCCCTGAGTGCTTGGAGAACTAGTCCGTTATTTCAAGATTATCTCCGGGCTGTCTTAATTTCTCTACAAAAGGGCATCCCGTTGGAAGCGGTTGTTACGGGAAACACAGAAAATATTCAATTTCCTGAAATCCAGGCATTAATAGAAATGGAAAAAGAATTAAATTAATATGGCTGAACAAAATCAATTCGTGGTCCCACAATTTATTGATGTAGAAGACAAAATTTTTGGTCCCATTACCACGCGCCAGTTTATTATCCTCCTTTGCGCTGGATTAATTCTGTTTGTCTCTTACAAATTAGCAGATACTGTATTGTTTATTTTTCTTCTTGCTCTTATCGGCGGCTTTGCACTTGTCTTAGCATTTGTTAAAATAAACGGACAAGCTTTTCATCTTTTTCTTTTAAATATTTTCCAAACCATGCGTCGACCCAGTCGAAGATTATGGAATAAATTCTACTCCAAAGAAGAATTAGAAGAACTACGTAAAATGGATAAGGTAGAAGTAGTAGAAAAAGCCAAAGTGGTCAAACAACTGTCATATAACCGTCTCCGTGATTTATCTCTAACCGTTAATACTGGAGGTTACTATAAACCAGAGGATAACGTCTAACTAATTACTATGAAGAACAAGTCAGTGGAAAAAAAGAAAAATTCTTTACCCTCCACCCAGAGCCATTTGCCAATTGGTGAAGTAAAACAGGACACCTTAGTTATGAAAGATGGTACGCTCCGAGCGGTGTTGTTAGTTTCGAGTATTAACTTTGCTTTAAAAAACGATGATGAACAAAGTGCAATCATTTCCGCTTATGTTTCCTTTTTAAATTCTTTAGATCATCCGTTGCAGGTTGTAATCCAGTCACGACAGTTACATATTAAGCCTTACTTAAATACATTGGTGGAGAAGGAAAGGCAACAGACCAACGAGCTTTTACGAGCACAGATTGCGGACTACCGCTCCTTTGTAGCGGAATTGGTGGACCTTGGGAAAATTATGAGTAAGCAGTTCTTTGTTATCGTACCATACGATCCTTTGTCTAATAAGAAGAAAGGTTTTTTCAATCGGTTTGGCGAGGTTTTAAACCCCATAAAAATTGTTAAGTTAAAAGAAGAAAAATTTTTGGAACGGAAAAAAGATTTGGACACACGTGTTCGTTTGGTGGAATCAGGATTAACAAACATGGGTCTGGAAGTGGTGCGCTTAGACACACAGTCTCTAATTGAACTAATGTACTCGACATATAACCCGGATATTGCGTTGTCAGAGCCGTTGGCTCCCCTTGAAAAAATGCAAGTAGAAAATATCTAAATATTATGGCTTTTAAACCCGGCAATACAATCAAAGATAATAATCCCCGTGTTAGTCTTTTACAGAAAGAGAAAGGCAAGTTGGCTGAAGAATCATCCGAAGAGCTACTAACTTTAGAAGAAGAGCGCATCTATCGTGAAGGCACTGTTTCGATCCGCGACCTCATGGCTCCGGCCTCTTTTAACGTTGAACCAAGCTTCTTGCAACTGGGAGATGTTTTTGCACGTACTATCTTTGTAATTAGCTACCCTCGCTACATCTCGATTGGCTGGAGTTCGCCAGTAATTAACTTGTCCGTAACCATGGACATCTCCATGTTCTTTTATCCCGTAAAGTCCGGTGTTATATTAAAGCAATTAAAAAACAAAGTTGGTGCACTGGAAGCCCAGATTTCTGCCGATACTGAAAAGGGCGCGCCGCGTGACCCAATTCGTGAAACAGCGCTCCGGGATATTGAAGGGTTACGAGATGACTTAACCCAAGGCATCGAACACTTTTTTCAGTTTTCTTTTTATGTGACCTTATATGCTAAAAGCAAAGCAGAGTTAGACCAGATTAGTGAAGATGTTGAGAATATCTTTGGTGGTAAGTTGATCTATAGCCGTAAAGTATTGTTCCAATCCGAACAGGGTTTTAATTCCACCCTGCCACTCGCGAACGACGAACTGATGATTGCCTTTAACATGAACTCGTCACCGATTGCAGCTTCCTTCCCTTTTATTTCCGCGGAATTAACCTCGGACGAAGGAATTTTGTATGGTATTAATCGACATAACAATAGTCTAATTCTGTTTGATCGTTTTTCCTTACAAAATGCCAACATGGTTGTTTTTGCTACCTCGGGCGCTGGTAAAAGTTACGCGATTAAATTGGAGATTTTACGTAGCATGATGATGGGTACGGATGTTATTGTTATTGATCCAGAGATGGAATACAAACATTTGTGTGACGCGGTTGGCGGAACGTACATCAACATCTCGCTTTCGTCAGAAAGTAAAGTCAATCCTTTTGATTTACCCCGGCCAATGGGCCAAGAAGTTTCTGTTGAAGACATTATCCGTGGCGCTGTTATTACGGTAAAAGGTTTGCTACGTATCATGTTGGGGGGTATTACTACCGAAGAGGATTCTATCATTGACCGCGCTTTAATTGAAACCTATGCTAAAAAGGATATTACAGCCGATGCTGATTTATCTGTAGTAACACCGCCCATAATGCAAGATTTGCAAGAAGTTTTAGAAGGTATGGAGGGTTCAAGTGATTTGGTCCTTAAGCTCAAAAAATATACCGACGGTACCTTTAGTGGTTTGTTTAATTCGCCAACTAACGTGGATACCAAAAACCAGTTGGTAGTATTTAGTGTCCGTGATCTGGAAGACGAATTACGACCCTTAGCAATTTATGCTATTGTTAACTATATTTGGAATGTTGTTCGCTCTGAGCGCAAAAAACGTATCCTAGTCATTGATGAAGCTTGGTGGCTTATGCAACACGAAGATTCCGCTCGTTTCATCTACGCTCTTGTTAAGCGTTGTCGTAAATACTATCTCGGTGTTACAACTATTACCCAAGATGTTAACGATTTCTTGCGCTCACAATATGGTCAAGCTATTGTGACCAACTCAGCTTTGCAAATGCTTCTTCGTCAGTCACCAGCCTCGGTAGACATGATTCAAAAAGTATTTCTATTAACAGACAGTGAAAAATATTTGTTACTTGAGAGCGGAGTGGGTGAAGGAATCTTCTTTGCCGGGTTGAAACATGCAGCGATTAAAGTAGTTGCTTCATATACTGAAGATCAGCTAGTCACCACTAACCCGCAGCAGTTATTAGAAATTGAAAAAGCAAAAAAAGATTTTGAAGAGCAGATGGGTTAATATATTAAGTTTAAATTATGTTATCTCTACGTACTCGTTTATTTATTTTCCTAAGTGTCCTAGTTTTAGTAATCTTGGGTATAAGTATTGCCTTACTTATCGCCCGAAAAGGAAAAGATGGTGATACAACAGCGCCGACCAGTACTGTTAATATTATCGGCAGTGATCAAATTCAGAACTTCAATAATTCCCAAACTCAAATTAGAGAAGTTCCCGTTGGTACACCAATTAAACCGGTTACTTCAGAAGAGACGGAAAGGAACGCTGCAAAGAATCTAGCCCGTATTTTTGTTGAGCGCTACGGATCGTATTCAACTGACAGTAATTATGACAATATTCGTGATCTAGAGAGCATCTCAACACCGAACTTGTGGGCAACATTAAAAACTCGCATTGGTCGTCCCATTACCGGTGAATATTCTGGTTCTTTAGCCCGTGTGTACACTAGCGAAGTGAAGGAATTTGTAGGGGGCAATGCATTGGCTGAAGTCAGATTAGTGCAAGAAACAGAGAAGAATGGTGTAACCACAGAAACGAGATACGTTTCCGAAGTTAAACTAGCTAAAGTAGGGACAAATTGGCTAGTAGATAGTTTTACCTGGGTAAAACAGTAAAAAGATGTGGGGAGGGATTAAACAATTTTTTAAAGAATCGTTGTTCCCAGTTTTTTGTTTAGAATGTGGTAAAGAAGGGGACTGGTGGTGCAAAGATTGTTTAAAAAAAGAAAAAGTTGGTATATTTTGCTGCCCGGTTTGTCACAAAGAAACAGCTAATGGAAAAACTTGTTTAGAATGTCAAGCCGCTACTTTTTTAGATGGAATGGTAGCGGTTTTTAATTATGAGGATAGTAGCCCGGTCAGTCAGTTAGTCCATCACTTTAAATATTCTTTTGCTGTGGATATCCAGTTACTGTGGGCAAAAGTAATTGCGATTAGCTTTTCCTCGATCTTTCAAAGTCTTGTTCAAGATCGGCTAGTCGTACCTGTACCTCTTTATTCTAAGCGTAAACGGGAAAGAGGGTTTAACCAAAGTGAGATTATTGCTCGTATTATTAAAGAAAATGGGCAAACTTGCGGCGTGGAGTATGGTGAATATCTCCAACGTACTAAACCAACTACACAACAGGTTAAGTTGACCAAAGAAGAGCGGGAAAGAAATGTATATAATGCCTTTTCTATTATTCCGACAGCATTGCATAAGAAACAGATTGTACTTGTTGATGACGTTTTTACTACAGGCGCTACTATGAATGAGTGTGCTAGAGTCCTGAAAGAAAATGGCGCACAAGAAGTCTGGGGTTTTGCTTTGGCGCGTGGCAAAGGTTAGGTTGACATTTTTCTTAATTTTGCTACAATTAGTCCACCTTAAGAGACATAAAACTCTTATGGAGAGGTGGCTGAGTTGGTCGAAAGCGGCACACTGCTAATGTGTTATACAGCCTTAAAACTGTATCGAGGGTTCGAATCCCTCCCTCTCCGCCAGATGTCCAAGTTAGAACCTTAGAATCATCAAGGGTTTCCGAACCTTTTGAAGGCTTCGGAGGGTCGAACTTAGACAATTGTAAATCCATGAGAACATCAAAGACTGGCGTCCAGATAGGCGTCAGTTTTTGGTTTTTAACCGTGAACCCATCAAAGCAAAGCTTCAAGATTGTGCGTTTTTGGTAGATACCACCCTTTTGGAATACCTTGTCTGCATGATCCGTAAAGTCCAGTAACTCATTAAACTTCTGAACGAATTTGTCAGACTTACCCTCGAGCTCAGATAGACGGTCCTGATACATTTCCTTCTCCTTTAAAAGCTCATCCTGAATCTTTATAAAGACCTCTGCATCAATGATGCGTTTTGAACGATCCATGACGATATTGCGAATTTGTTGCTGGATTCTGACTAACTCCTGCTTGAGACTTTTTCGTTCTTTTTCCTCCTGCTCAAGCCTTTCTTTTGCAAAGAATTGGAAATAAGAATCAAGCACCTTTTTGAACTTATCCGGTAACTGGACTCGTGACAAATAGGTCACTGCTTGCTCCTCGATTTGCTCAGATCGAATGTATTTCTTTTCCGGACAGTGTGGATCACGGCGATGACTGCAATTGTAGTAAAGATGACCTTTTTTGACCTGACCACTCAACATAGAACCGCAATAAGCACACCTCATGAACCCAGTAAGAGGAAAAGTGTGCTTGCGAGACCTGTCGGCGTAATGATTATGCTGGGCGATAATCTCTTGAACATCATCGAATGCTTTCTTTGTGATCAATGGTGGAAAGTTTGCCTGATTGGTAGCTGATCGAGTTTTTATAAGACCATAGTAGATGGTGTTTTGAAGCATTCTCTCGACATTCTTTTTTGAAATGTTTTTGCCTGATTTACTTTTGAGACCACGCTTGGCCAACTCGTCTCGGAGCGTGTAATAAGAGAACTTGCCGGTTGCGTACAGATCAAAAGCCATCTTCACATAAGGTGCCCTGATATTATCCACTATAAGAGATTTGGTCTTTTTATCATTCGTATATCCAATTGGTGCATATCCCGGAAACCTACCACGCTCTACGGCCTCTTTAAGGCCTTTCCTGACCTCCCAGCTGATGTTTTGAGATGTCCATTGAGCAATCGAAGCCATGATGTTTTCGACCAGCTCACCGGAAAAAGACTCATCGAACTGCTCAACAACCGAGATGACTTTACAGTCGTGCTTTTTGAGCATCATTTTAATGGCGGCGTAGTCTGCCACATTTCGGCACATACGATCCAATTTGTGAACCAAGATCACATCAACCTTATTGTCTGTCTTCGCACGATGAAGCATTTTCTGAAGCTGTGGACGATCGGTGGTTCTTGCCGATTCACCCTTTTCTTCGTAGACACCATCGGGAAGTAAACTCCAATGGCGATCCATTCCATATTTCTGGCACGCTTTGACTTGTGCCGGAATACTCAATTCTCGTTCGGCCTGACGAGAGGTAGAAACACGGCCGTAAATTAAATAATTTGTACTCATAATGTTTGCTATAAAAAACAGCAGGGCTCTTGGCGAGCCCTGGGGTTAGTATTTTTTTATGTGATAAATTAACCGACCTATTAACTTGGCATCTCTGCCCGAATAACTTTTTTTGAAACCATGCTCGCTGGTGACGATTTCCAAGAAGTCACCACGCTTCTTGTAGTGAGTCATCAACAAACCATCTGGCGTGGAAAGCACGACAATGTCTCCGTCATTAACTTCAATATCCGCATCTAGCATAATCAGGTCGCCTGCGATTATGCTTGCTTCCGGAAATTGAATATCGGAAACACGAACACCGAAAATTCTATGCCCTCTGACTATTCCATTTTTCGGTATAAAAATAAATTCATCGGCGTGCTTCAAATGCAGATCAAGGTCTTCAACTGGAATGGAACTGAATAGTGGCATTTTATAATGAGCCACCTCATCAGCGGTGATCGTCTTTTTTAACTCCTCTAAACCTGCCTCCAGTTTGTGAGTCATCTCTTCGACACGCTTCTCGCCAGCATCTTTGATGTTGAATTTGTAGTCACTTGAGATACTGACTTTATGAATCTTGGATTCGGTCCACTGTTTTCTTAATTCTTCCTCAGAAACCTCGTAGGCGTTGGCCAAAACGGCCAACTGTTTCTGGGAAGGGAGCCGGGTGTCGTTTTCCAACTGGGAAATATAGCTAGCAGAAAAGCCAAGGCGATCAGCGATATCCTTGGCCGTCCATTTATTAGTTTCTCTTTGTTTTTTTAGATATGAGCCAAATGACATATTTTTTATAATTAATTTATCCACTGCTTAATTCCATCTTAGTATAGTATAGCAAATCTGTAAAGATTAAGCAAATATGCTTATCCACATTAACACTGATTGACGAATTAAGCAAAATTGCTTAATATGACTATAGAGGTCTAAATAAGACAATGAATATGAAAAAAACGCCAACCAACATTCGACTGAGGGAACTTAGAATCGAGAAAGGGCTAACGCAATACAAACTAGCCCGCATTCTTGGTTTTAAGCATAACACAGCGATCAGTCGATATGAGACCGGTAGAAAACGGCCTAACTTGGAAACCGCCCAGAGAATTGCCCTAGCGTTGGGGGTGAAAGTAGAAGATATTTTTTTGCCTTAGAAGTTAAGCAATTTTGCTAAACCAAAGAGGTGTGTGAGGTCAATAAAAGTGTGAGGTCACTCTTATGAACCAAACCACATGTCCAAACCAACAAAGGATGAGGAAGCTCTTATTGAGCTTACCAAAAATGCCTTGTCTGATGTTCTTGGCCGAGAGCCGAGCAAGCAAGAAGTTTGGCGTGTCCATGCTGGCTTCAAACGCATGGCATTCATGCTGTTGGAGCATTTGGATCACATCAAAAAATATGAGAATCAAAATCTTGATGACGAGGATCTTCTGCAGGATAGCCAAGAGGTTGAATCGAAAACCTTTGACGAGGAAGTTTCTCTTGGCGAGGAGAGAGGCAATATTGAATAGCTTCACAATCGGTGAACTTGAAAATCCGATAACCGCACAAAGCGTCCGGGAGGCTCTTGAAAATATAGACAAAGCGTTAGTCAAGGCGAAGCTATAGACCGCACATCCCTCTCCTCTTAATGGGTGGTGACATTGAGAGGAGCGATGAGGCGCGATCTCAGAGTCTGGTCAACTCGCACGCCTATATTTTCATTGCCATGCAAGACGAAAAAGCAAAAGTCAGAGATGTCCGGAATGGCGATTGGTATTGGATTAGTAAAGTAGTCCTTGATGAATACGGAAAGAAAATCCAACCAATCGGCATTGCCATATACAACTGTTTGGCGGAGTACGCCAATCAGGAGGGTTTTTGTTTTCCATCACACAAACACATAGCTGAAAAAATAGGATCGAGTATTTCAAGTGTGCAAAGAGGTATACGAATTCTTATCAAACTTGGACTGATCAGCAAGAAGCGAAAGCGACTCCACAATGTGTACTACCTGTTGAAAATAGATAGGTCAGATAGACCGAACTCAAAACAGATCGGTCAGTCAGACCAGCACATCGGTCATATAGACCGGTCGGATCGGTCCATGGGAACTACTAACAATAATAAATATAAATATTTAAATAAAAAGAATTACGAGCAACTTCAAAATTTCAAAGAACTAAGGTCGATGTTAGCCGAGAAAATGTCCATTGACGGAGCAAAGATCAAAATTATTGATGGCAAAAAGCATCTATGGACTGGCCGAGGATGGGAGGCGGTCGAGGATACTTAGATTGCCTTGAAGTTCGGGAGTGGTCGAGCCCGGACTTTGATTGTTCGTTTATTAATAATTTATGATCGAGGATTTCTAAAATAGAAACCTTAAGAAAAAAAACAGTATGGACAAAGATGAATCAAATGTCGGCAATTGTCCTCATTGCACGAAAATAATCTTTCGTGATGCGGTGTTCAATTCCGAGGCGGTATTTGTGACCCGTTGTCCCCACTGTCAGAAACCCGTAAAAGTGTGCATACGAAAAAGAGTGGAAATAATACTTCTCCCGTTGGATGATCGAAAAGGAAAAGACAATACCGGGATAACCAAGCTGACCATTATTGTCTTTGTCCTGTATCTTCCAGCCCTTAGTACTTTATCGAATTGTTTGGATCTCTTTGACGGATTGATCTGACTAAAACAACCCCACAATGCAAAAGGAGCCCTTTTTGAGCCCCTTTTTTGCCGTTTGTTTGCCCTTGTGGCGAGCTTTCTACAGATCTTCCGACAATTCCACCGCATCATCCTCATCAAGACTGTATTCCTCCATAATTTCCTGAACATGCTCGGCTTCTTCCTTGTCGAGATCGTGACTTTCCATTAACTCCGCCACCTCTTCGGTGGGAGCATCATCACCCCGTTCTTCGTTATTTTCAAAATCATCCGCCATATTACTTTTTAGAATTTATTGTTTTTATATAATTGCAGTAATCACAATCAGGACTAGCTTCTGGTATCTCCAGACTATTCAAGCATGTATGTGCCTTTATCAGAGTTTTCTCAACCCAAGAATCATCGCCCTCATAAGGGATTAATGTGATATCAAATTCCAGCTTGCCATCAAACGCCTTGCGGTCAGTTTGACCGTTACAGTAAACAAAATATCCGGTATTAGAAACCTTGTAACCATTTTGTCTCAAGAGCCACTGGTAGACTTCCATCTGCCTCTTATAGCCATCCTGCCAGTCCTTGTTTAATTCGGTAATGTCCTCCTCCTTAGATGTGGATTTGTAATCAACAACAATGTATTCGCCCTTAGAATTAATCCAAAGATCATCGATCGCACCAAAGACGAGAAAATTCGTCAGAGGATGCAGATGTTGAATGCCGGTAAAGTTATGTCGCCATTTGTCCAGATCTGCATGAGCAACCGGTTGGGCATCAACGCCGTATTTTTTAATCAATGGGTGCTTTGTGCCATTCGCACGATGAATATCGAATTCTAATTTTAAGAGATGGTCGACAGCCGAATTTAATGCAAAAGGAAATCCCGGTGGCCTACCGACACCGAGTTTGCGATCGTAATAAAAGCATCTCGGACAACTAATAAACAGATCAATCTTTGATCGTGATAATTTAAAAGGCTCATCAATTTTTGAATCGTATAGACCCCTGACTCTTTGTGCTGTGTAGTATTCCGACATATTATATTTGACTTCTTATTGAGATTTGATATTTCTTTTTTCTTTTTGCGAACGCAGGTTCGCCACCCTCAAGTATGTTACAAACTTGTTCGATTATTCCATCCTCAAATTTTTCAACTTCCACATCAGGAATTTTTCTTGCTTGATCCTCAAGAGAGCCAGAGCAATATTCGAGTTTTGGTGTTCGTTTGCCATTATAGTTTGCGACAACTATCTGTTCTGCGTCAGTGTTTACAACAAGGTTGGGGTTGTGTGTAACCATTATAATCTGTCTGTATTGTTTCCTGTCTCTAAAATACTCAATTAAATCCCTGTACACAGAAAGATTATCAAGATTTTCTTCAGGTTGATCGATAATTAATGGTCTGTAATCAGCCTCGTCAATTTTTAGATATAAAATTAAAAGGATAATCCCTTTTTGCCCGGGTGATAGCAAATATAGATCAGTGTCGTCAAATTTAAGTGAGGAAATAATCTCAAAGTAGGTAGGGTCAAAAAGCCAATTAAAGAAATCCTCAAGATTATGGTTTTCTCTTAATTGATCCTCAATAAGAATCTCTTTCTCCTCGAATATTGAAAAATTATCCAAGGTCGCTTTTAATTTTGTCTCCAGAATAGATAAATCAAATTCATGTCTTATGAACTCATCCGAATGTTCACTAAGAACCTTTTTTAAGCTGTCAATTTCTCTGAAATTTCCTTTGCGTGATCTGTCGATAATATCAAGACCTGCTTTGTTTTGAAGCTCGAGTCGATAATTAATCTGTGCTTCAAAAACCAATTTTTTATCAGTATCTGTTCCTGCCAAAAGTGAATCTTGCAAAGGTTTATATAACTCTTCCATTTTAGATTTTTCACTTTTAAGCAACTCAAAATAAGCACTATAAGTCTCAAAGCGTTCTTTTTCTAAGCGTTCTTTTTCCGGAGTCGACTCTAATTTTATACGAGCAATTTCTCCATCGATTGCTTTAATAGAGCTCTCTACGGTTAGGATGGTTTTCTTTTGTTGTTGGTATTTTAATTTTGTGGTTTCAAAAGCCCTTGTTTCTTTTTGCTTATCTTCTATGCCTTTATTTAATTCCTGTAAATTAATAAAAGGTAATTCGGATTCTTCGATAGATAGTAATATCGCAACCTCTTTCTTTTCTCCTTGCCTGATCGTTTTAAGCTGTTCGGCAATTGCATTTTTTTCCGCATCAAGAGCCTTTTTGATAGCATCCTCATCAAAGGTGACATCAAATACGCTTGATTCCGATATATCTAAACCAGTAAGCAAAACACCAATTTCATCCTTAAATTCTTTAATTTTAGATTTAAAAATTTTAACTTTAGTTTCAACATCATTAATCTTATTTAGCTTGCCCTGAAGTTCTACTATTTTCGTCTCAAACTTTTTCTTTACTTCGGATAGCTTGGCAAGTTCTTCTTGACCCTTTTTGTCCTCGGCTGGCAATTCTGGCAAGCTCTTATTTAATCGTTCGAGTTCAGCCTTCTTTTCTCCGAGCTGTTTTTCTTTCTCTGGTAAATTTCTAAGTATTGATACAAGGTCACCAATTTTGTGATTAATTTCGTGAATTTTTTCTACAACCTGTTCTTTTTCATATTTAAAACCACTAAGTATCCGGGTTCTTAATTCGTCAAAATCAGATGCTCCCATCCTTTCCGTATCGTCAAGTTTTTGAAAAATAACATTTTCAATCTGCTTCTGTAATTTTTCACTATTACGATGAGAACAAAGATCTTCAACCGCTCCCTGTGGTAAATACTGGACAAGTCCCTGATCCTCTGTAAGCTTACCAACTTCAAATTCTGTCAGTGATCCGTCTACCCAGTCAATTTTAATTTTAGTTCCAGCTATGGAATTTTTATGTTTTGAGGCTTTCTTTAAAAATGCATCCTCGCTGTTATCTTTACTGCCTGCTCCATAAGCTATTGCTTCAGCTAAGGCTGATTTACCTGATCCACGCCCTCCAATAACCGTGATTAAGTCACGATTTAATTCCAACTCAAAGTTATCAGCAAACCATCTATTAGATTGAGGAATTGATATCTTTTTTATTACCTTGTGGTCGGGCTTAAGATTGGGAGGGGTATCGCCTATAAAAACTCTAGCATCGGGTTCGTTGAGTACTTGCTTGAGACCTGCGAATGTCGGATCAGCCTTAACCCAAAGCATCGATTGACCGACACGGTCGAGTTTGTGTGCGTCAGAGGAATGCAAAACAATATTATTTAATTTATTTGTTTCTAAGTCCTGACGGTTTTCGCTTATTTTGGATGGATCATCAAGAGAAGTAAGACAAAAATTTGCAGAATTTATCAAATCTCTTTTTTCAACAGCTGATTGATCCCATCGCGAATGATCCCATTCGGAATAACCTATTGCAGTTACAAATTTTCCGGTAAAACAATTTTTATTTAATAATCCATAGATTGCATCTCGGTCATAGGTAATATTATCAAACCCTACCTCAAGGTCTGTCTTACTGTGTACGGTATTTCCTGTTGGAGCCGCCGCTTTAATTTGCTTACCAAGATCTTCCAAGGATCGTCTTGTCGGGGTTTGTTCCCATTTAGTGTTATCTTCTATTTTGTATCCACTTGAAAGACAATTTAAAAGCTGATCTCGAATATCTTGTATGCTAACACTAGGATCAAATAATACATGAAAATTGTGTCTGCGCGTATTATTAGCTGTTCCGCTAAAAGTGTTTAGTCTAAACTCTATATTTGGAATTAATAATTCAATGTTTGAAAATTCACTCCTTCTTGTAAGTAGATATTCATACCCATCACAAAATAAATAATCGGTGACTGCGATTACCTTTACTTCGGGAGGCAATGACGCTATTTTTAATATAAACGCATCCCAGACAGCCTTTGTGTCTCCGCCGTATTCTTGGATTATAGATTTTGGAGTGTGAACATGGAGGTCCCACTTTCGCCACTCTGATCCTTTTGGGTATGGATTACTCATATATTTTATTCGTTACCCCAATCCTTGCACAAGACTTCGGCTTGCTCTAAAACAGTCTTTGTGGCTTGTTCTTGTTTATCTGGCGGATAACCGTATTTATTTAGTAATTTCTTAACATAGACACGAAGCTTGGCTCGAACCTGCTCTTTTAGCGTCCAGTCAATCGTGGTATTTTTGCGTAACATAGCAACCAATTCCTGAGCAATCTTTTTGAGAGTATCGTCTCCAATTTCCATAATCGCACTGTCGTTCTCACAAAGAGCATCGTAAAAAGCAATCTCGTCCTCTGTAAGATTTAATTCATTACCTCGTTCTTTTTCTTCCCGAATCTTTTTTGCCAACTCTACTAATTCAGCAATCACTTGAGCCGCCTCAATGGTTTGGTTTTGGTATTTTTTAATTGTCTCCTCAAGCATCTTCACGAATGATCGAGATTTGACCAAATATTTCCTCTGCATTGTTCGAATCTCGTCATTCAAAAGTTTCTTCAATAATTCAAGAGCAATATTTTTGTGCTCAAGATTACGAACCTCTTCCAAGAATTCATCAGACAAGACTGCGATATTGGGAGATTTTAATCCGGCCGCATCAAAGACATTGACGACCTCATCAGAAACAACAGCATTGGATACAATCTGTTTGATTGCCTGATCATAGTCTTCCTCTGTCGGTCCGCCTTGGCCACCATTTTGATCAAATTTGCGGATAACAGCACTGACGGCCTGAAAGAACGCCACATCATCCCTGATTTGCAGTGATTCATCGCTAGGAACAGCCAATGAGAAAGCATGAGATAATTCAGTAACAGCTTTAAGATATCGTTCTTTGCCCTTATCGAGACTCAAGACATAATCCATTGCACCAGAAATGACTCTTGTCTTTTCTGAAGCTTTGGATGAGAAATAAGCTGAATAATCAAATTGATGATACAAAGCTTTGACGATCTCATATTTTTCCAACATGACTGAAACTGCTTCCTCCTGCGGAATAGTAGGAGTTTCCTTGTCGTTATCAGCATAATAAGAAAGGGCTTCTTTGAGGGAGGGAGCAATACCAAGATAGTCCACGATCAGACCGCCTTGCTTGTCTTTATAAATACGATTCACACGAGCGATAGCCTGCATAAGTCCATGACCCTGCATTGGCTTATCGATATACATCGTATGTAGGATGGGCACATCAAAGCCGGTAAGCCACATATCACGGACGATCACAAACTTGAGATCGTTCTTCGGATCTTTCATTCTTTTAGCAATAAGCTCTCGTTCGTCTTTAGTGTGGATGTGTTTTTGGAAATTTGCCGGATCACTGGCAGAGCCGGTCATCACAACTTTTATAAAACCTTTATTGATATCATCGCTGTGCCATTGTGGGCGAAGTTTGATAATTTCATCATACAGCTCAACCGCAATTCTTCGGCTCATAGATACAAACATACCTTTGCCCTCCATTGCGTCACGGCGAGCTTCAAAGTGATCAACTACATCTTTGGCGATCAGCTTGATGCGTTTATCAGAACCAACCATTGCTTCCAGCCGAGCCCATTTGCTTTTTAGCTTTTCTTTTTTCGCAACTTCTTCGCCCTCAGTCAATTCTTCAAACTCAGTATCAATGTGTGGCTTTTCCGATTCGGACAACTGGATTTTTGCCAAGCGTGCTTCGTAATAAATTGGAACAGTGGCATGATCCTCAACCGCACGAGAAATATCATAGACATCAACATATTCTCCAAAGACTGCTCTGGTATTCTTATCGGATAATTCAATGGGAGTACCAGTAAAGCCGATAAAGGATGCACTTGGCAAAGCATCGTGCATATGACGAGCAAAGCCATCAATAAAATCATATTGACTTCGATGGGCTTCATCGGCAATCACGACAATGTTGCGTCTGTCGGACAATAGCGGATGTTTTTCGTCTTTATTTTCTGGGAGGAATTTTTGAATGGTGGTAAATATAACACCGCCGGAAGCAACACTTAATAATTTCTTAAGATCAGCTCGGTCTTGTGCCTGTGTGGGAGTTTGGCGAAGTAATTCATGACAGTTAGAGAACACGCCAAACAACTGATCATCAAGATCATTGCGGTCTGTAAGAATGACGAGCGTAGGGTTATCTAATACCTGAATAATTTTGCCAGCATAAAATACCATTGTCAGAGATTTGCCAGAACCTTGAGTATGCCAAACAACGCCAGCCCTGCGGTCGCCTTTTTCTGAAGTGGCATCGATAGTTTTGACTATTGCTTTATTGGTAGCGTGATATTGGTGATAAGCTGCGAGTTTTTTAATTGTGGTTTCTCCGTCAGTTTCAAAGACGATAAAATTCTTTGCGATATCCAATAGATGGTTTTTGGTAAATACTCCCTTGATCAAAATTTCCATCTCCGGAATAGAAGCCGGAGCAACAGTTTCTCCGTCTATGGTTCGCCATTTCATAAAGCGTTCCATATTTGCCGTAAGCGAGCCGATGCGACTATCAATGCCATCACTGATTATACAAAGGGCATTATAAGTAAAAAGAGAAGGGATGTCTGACTTATAAGTTTGAATCTGATTGAAAGCATTTTTGACTGTGGCGTTAATATCGGCTGGATTTTTTAATTCAAACACAGCCAAGGGCAAGCCGTTAATAAAAATAACGACATCTGGACGGCGGTTGTGGTTATTTTCAATGACAGTATATTGATTGACCGCCAACCAGTCGTTATTTGATAAATTCTTATGATCTACAAGATACACTTTGTCGCCGGCAATAGAGCCGTCATCACGGCGATACTCAACATCAACACCTTCGGCCAGCATTCTATGAAAAGCGTGATTTGTTTCCAAAAGACTCGGATTAGAATAAGCAACATTAATAACTTTTTTAATAGCATCCTCTTGGGCGTCTCGTGGAATATCGGGATTGATTGCTGAAACAGCGGATCGTAATCTGCCGATCAAAACAATATCTTTATACGACTCACGCTCTGGCGATTCACCATCAGGAGCAATGTTCGGTCCAAAGACAATTCCAAAACCCAGCTCCTCAAGCCATTCGAGGGTTGCGTTTTCCAAATCTGATTCTGTGTATTTGTAGTTAGTCATAATTATTTTGA
>CAZEEW010000008.1:0-58618 GCA_964511375.1 uncultured Gammaproteobacteria bacterium
CTTGAGGTCTCTGTATTACCGCTGCTGCTGGCACAGAGTTAGCAACCTCTTATTCACAAGGTACCGTCACGAATTCTTCCCTTGTAAAAGCAGTTTACAACCCGAAGGCCTTCATCCTGCACGCGGCGTCGCTCCATCAGGGTTTCCCCCATTGTGGAATATTCTCGACTGCAGCCACCCGTAGGTGTCTGGGCAGTATCTCAGTCCCAGTGAGGCAGGTCACGCTCTCACGCCTGCTACTCGTCGAAGCCTTGGTAGGCCGTTACCCTACCAACTAGCTGATAAGCCATAAGCCCCTCTCCAAGCGCCGAAGCTTTAAATGCGAATGACTTTTGTCCCCGCATTGCCATCGGGTATTAATCTAGCTTTCGCCAGGCTATCCCCGTCTTGGAGGTAGGTTACTAATGTATTACTCACCCGTCTGCCGGTCGTAATGCTTCTTGCGAAGCACACGTCCCGCGACTTGCATGCCTTAGACACGCCGCCAGCGTTCATCCTGAGCCAGGATCAAACTCTCAAAAATAAGAGATGATACTTGCTCCTTATTAAAGGATCAAGTTTATATACTTGAATTTATTAAGATAGACGTTTTATATGGTTTTTGTCACTTTGATGTTGTCAAGGTACATTCTTTCCTCATGTCGAGGAAAGAAAAAAGAGGAACCCATCTTGAGTTACTCTTTTCTCTTTCCAGTTTTGCCCTCCAGGGCAACTTAGAAGAAGTCGTGTTTTTTGAGGTACAAATTGCTAGGTTGCTAACCTAAATTTTTAGCTTCTAAAGATTAACATTTTACCTAATTCTTGTCAAGGGGTCTAAACCCCCAAATATGTGGATAAGTTAGCCAGTTTTTTTCCTCCGCCATTCCCCTATTTTTTTATGGTCTCCAGACAGGAGAACTTTTGGGACTTTTAAACCGGCATATTCTTCTGGCCGGGTATATTGTGGGTACTCTTTTCCGCTCGTATTTTTTGTATATGTTTCTTCGGTTAATGAAGTAATATTACCTAAAACACCCGGTAACAATCTAGCTACTGATTCAACAATTGTTAAGGCCGGTAATTCACCGCCCGCTAAAACATAATCCCCAACAGAAATACGAGCATCAACTAATTTATTAATGCGTGCATCAAATCCTTCGTAGCGTCCGGCAATTAAAACCAAACGATCTAACTTAGAAAATTTGGCCGCCATTTTTTCATCAAATTTTTTCCCTGCTGGGTCCATTAATAACACGGCCACTTTTTGCTTTTTATTTTTTCGTTGTTCTTTTAAAACCTTTAAGCTTTTTAAACAATCGTAAATAGGTTGGACTTGTAAAATCATGCCCGGGCCACCACCAAATGGACGATCATCTACTTTGCCATGTTTGTCTAAAGAATAGTCTCGAAAATTATGGGCCGCGATTCTTATCTTTTTATCTTTTTGCGCACGCCCAAGAATACTGTCGTTGGCATAGTGATGAATTAGGTCAGGAAAAATTGTGAGGATATCAAATTGCATAATTAGGGCGAAATAAAACCGCCTTGCAGCATTTTACCACAAGGCGGTTTAAGTGTCTATTTAAAGATCGATTAGATCTTCAAGTCATCAACTGCGCTAGTGTCAACTACTTCGTCAACCATTGGAGCACTTTGGCGTGGAGCGCGGCCACCAGCCGGCTCATTGATTTTCAAATTCACGCGAGCATTGTGCTTAGCACCAACGATCTTCAAAAGAGTACGTAAAGCGCGAGCAGTTTGACCTTGACGACCAATGACGTATCCCATGTCGTTTGGATTTACATCCAAAGTGATGAGGACTCCACGCTCGTCAATTACGCGCTCGGTCTTCACGTCATTCGGGTTGTTGACGATGGCTTTTACAACATCTTCAACAAACTTTTGATCAGCTTCCATAATTCAATTACTTACTTTTCTTTATCTTGCAGCCTGTCGACTAAGTGGTTGGCCACCCACGCTGCTTTCTTACATTATATCAATTACAGATTTTGCGTCAACCGGTACTTAAGCGGCTGGAGTTTCACCTTCAGTTTGTGTCTCTTCAGTTTTTTCTTCAACTGGGGCAGGAGCGGCAGCTGCTTCTTGGGCAGCCTTAGCTTCTTCTTCAGCCTTGGCGCGAGCAGCTTCTTCAGCGGCAGCTTTAGCAGCACGAGCTTTTTCTTCAGCTTCAGCCTTGGCTTTATTCTTTTCTTCCATCTTAGCTTTTCGTTTGCCAGACAAGAAGACAGACTTGCCTTTCTTGCCTTCAATAATTCCGGCGTTGATTAACAAATTGCGGACAGTGTCAGATGGTTGAGCACCAACACTAATCCAATATTTAATCCGATCAGCTTTTGGCAAAAAGCCACCTTCCTTAAGGTGTGGATTAAAGCTCCCCAAAAGTTCCACGTATTTGTCGTGGGTATCTTTGGTTTTTTCAGAAACAATCAAACGATAAGTTGGCTGTTTCTTCTTGCCTACGCGTTGTAAGCGAATCATTAACATAATCTAAAAACACTTCAATAATTAACAATCGACGGTTTCCGTAGTCAACGGTTGGGCGATTCTGCCCTAGAGAGCCCGGATAATATATACTATTTAAGCGATTTTGTCAATATCTGGGCTTTGGAGGCTACACTACTTTTTTATCTATTAATAAAATACCTCAGACACGAGAATAATAACGATTTATTAAAAAATTACTGGGGGATACGAAAGATGAAGCTTACCCAAGGATTCCACCACTCTTCCGGCCTGGCGATACTATCGTACAACCATGACCCATTGACGGCATTGCGGAACATCCAGAACACCATCGGGCGAGCATCAAGGTCAGTAATTGGTTCCATAGCAAGATACCAGTACTCACCATTGGGCTGGTCGTTATGCTGCAGGCGATAATAAGGCCCGGCCTCAGGTGGGCACAATTCTCCACCAAACCATTTTATCCGGGCAAATATTTCTTTAGTGGTTGGGTAATCTTTTTGAATGCCCAATTGCCGAACTTTTAACCTTCCTAAATTCATCAACTCTGATCTTTCCGTGGTTGTAAAATTCACGTGGTCAACTATAGCGTTGACATAACCACCAACATTAATGTTTTTTCTTTGTAGTTCAACTTTTAATTCCTCTTTTGTACTTCCACCGACCATATCAGTGCTTTGAAAAAACTCATCCTCAGGGAAAGAAGTAAATACGCGCTCTACATCTCTAAATAGTCTAAGACAATTTTTAAACAGTGGCCCGATATATACTTTTGTGTCTCTTCTAATTTCCTCTTTTTTCCAGGCAATCTGTTCTGGTCGACAGTCGAAAAAAACTGGCGCATCCAACTTGAGGTCTCGAAATTTTCGAAGTTCTTGTATTTTTTGTGTAACTGTGTCTGAATACAACAAACGGATTTCTTCTGCTGTCAAAGTTCTACGCCATTCATTTGTCTGGTCGTTAAAAGCCTCTAAAATATGTCTAAGCCGCTCATCGACTATTTTAGCTCTCTCCTCCACCTCACTTTGTCGTCTGTTTTCTTCGGCCAATCGCTGTTCAGCATCGGTCATCAAAGGCGCCGCTGCTGTTTTTACCACTGCCTTCTTCGCTCTTTTTTCTCCTGGCTCTGTTAGGATTTCTTGCATGGCCTTAGCAAGTAGCAAATCTCCTCCTTGGGCTTTATCGATAAAATGATCCACCTCTAATTCCAGAGCATCTAGGCGTTCGTTAATTCGTTGAACCTGCTGTGCGACTGTCACCACATCTAGCTGTACATCAGATTCAAATTCTAAATTAGCGAATCGCGAGTTTAAATCTACAGGTTTACCTAATGCACGCATTAGTTTATTATATAAACTCTCTACTCTTTCGCGCACCTCTCGGATCTCCAAACCTAGGCCCGAATGTGCTTCGGTGGCATATGGTAAATTTCGTGTTATCTCGTCTCTTATTACTTCAACGTCATTAAACAATACCTCTAAAGAGAGGTACTCATTGGTTGCTTCATCAGTCTCGATTTTCTGTTGTTTGCCTTGTACAAGTTTGTATGTTCCTGGCAATTCTTCTAGAAAAGACAACGGATGGCTACGGTCTCTTGACATATAAATCTATTATAGTTCAATGCTCTTACGGTACTCCTCAGGCAAAATATTTTCAAGGTATTTAATTTTTCCAACTATTTTGCCTCAAAAGCCGGCACATCCTCCATTTTTACACTAAGAAGCTTGGAAATGCCGTCTCCACCCATCACTACACCATACAGAGCGTTAGCTGAGTGCATGGTCACGCGGTTGTGGGTAATGACAATAAATTGGGACTGGGTAGATAGTTCGCCCATAATTTCGGCAAATTTCATCGTATTAGCTTCATCTAAGGCAGCTTCAACTTCATCCAACACCACAAATGGTGATGGATTACAATGTAAGATGGCACAGATCAAAGCAATGGAAGTAAGTGTTCTCTCTCCACCTGAAAGTGCATTAATGTGTTTAATCTTTTTCCCTGGTGGATTAACAATAACATCAATACCGGTTAAAACTTTTAGAGATTTTTTTGGTTTAACTTCTTCTTCTGTATTATCTACCGGCATTCCCTCTTCACCTTCGTCTTGGATCTCACCATACACTTCTTCTAATTCGGCCGAACCACCACCAAATAAGACTTTGAAATAACGATCAAATTCCTTACGAATCTTTTTGAATGCTGACTCTCGTTTCTTTTTCATCAAAGAGTCAAGCTCTTCAATCATTTTTTCTAAGTCCGAAATCGCTGAACCCAAATCAGTTAATTGAGAAGATAAAAACTCGTATTTCTCTTTGGTTTCTTCGTATTCTTTAGTTACTTCTTCATCAATACCGCCGATTAAGCTTAATTGGTATTTTAACTTTTGGATATCATCGGCAACTTCTGGTAATTTTTCACTTGGCACCACTGGCGGCTTACGATCTAAGATCGCAGCTAAAGTTAAATTCATTTCCCGCTCTAATTCCCGCTCAAGGTCTTCTTTCTTGGTTTCAAGACGTGCCAATTCAATCTTCATTTCTTGTCTTTCGGACAAGATGTTGTTTACTTCCGTTTGCTCTTTCTGCATTTTTTCTTGTAAAGCGAACACGCGTTGTTTCTTCTCTTCCTCCCGACGATTAAAGTCACTGATCTCGGTGGAGAGTTTTACAACTATTTCTTCCGCTTTTAATAACTCCTTATCCAAGTTTTCCTTCTCGGTTTGTAATTGGGCCAAGGCCAAACTTCGCTCTTCTGGGGCTAAAGTGGACATTTCTAATTCCCGGTTCAATCCACTTAATTCTTTTTCTAAATTCTTTCGGTCACTGTCAATCATCACACAGCGTGCTTCGGCAGTCTTGAAAGCCACTTCTCTTTCTAAAATTGTTGTTTTTAATACTTCACTATCACGCTCTAGATCACTTAAATTACTTTGTAATACCTTTATCTTCTCTTCAATCTCATGTAAACGTTCACCGCTATTCAAAGATAATTCACCAGAAAAACTAATACTGCGTCTCTGGTTAGCGCGATAACCACCTTTCATTACGCCACTTCGTTCAATCAGATCACCTTGCAAAGTAACCATTCTCACTTGCCCGACCCCCACTCTTTCAGCAGCGGAAAGGTCATCTACGACCAAAGTATCTCCCAAAACAAAAGAGAAAATATTTCTAAATTTTTCGTTAAAGCGTAGAAGCTCAATCGCTCTCCCTCTTACCCCCTCGCCATTTACAAAACTGTCTATATCTCGCCCGCCATATCTTTCCGAAATTTTAGTCAGCGGTAAAAATGTGGCCACACCCAATTTTTCTCGACGGAGATATTCAATCGCTCGACTCGCTGTACTTTCGTCTTCAACAACTAAAGAAGTTAAATGTGACCCAGCTGCTACTTCCAAAGCCAGACGATATTCTTCATCCACCTCAGCTAGTTCAGCTAAGAGGCCATAAATTTTACCAAAGTTTTCTCTGGCTTCCTTTACTGCCTTAACGGCTGTTAAACCACTCCACTGCCAATAGTTCTTTTCACTCTCACCGGTCAGGCGACGAGTTTGTAATTCCGAAATTTGTAATATTAATCTGGCCCGATCTTCTGACAACTGTTGTAGTTTTTTCTTTTCCGTGTCAAAACCTTGTTCGCTTAATACTTTTTCTTTATCTGCTTCACGGTAGCTAGCCTCGACTTCACCTAATTTTAATTTTAATTCTTCTATCTTGTTACTTAGCCAATTCAAATTCTGCTTGCCAGCTTCACGGTATTCAGACTGCATTTGGCCTTGGAGAATAGCGAGCTGACGTTCTAGATCGTTTTTCCCTCTGACTGCTTCTTGATGTTTTGTCTGGAGTTCATCAAACAACTCATCGCGACTAGACGCACGCGCTAAAGTGGCGAGTTCAGATTGAGTTTCTTGTAACAGTTTGAATGTAGTCTGGTACCGACCATCCACTACTTTTAGTTTTTCTTCCAGGATTTGACAATCATTAACATTTGCTTCGGCCAAAGTCGCATAATACTTTTCTTGTGCTTCGCGCAAGGCTAATTCTAATTCTTGGCGTTTCTCTAATTTTTTTACTTGACGAGCCAAAAGTTTCAAACGAGGTTCCACTTCAGTCATGAGTGTTTCCGCCTGAGTCATGTTTTCCCGTGTCCGTGCTAACTTTAACTCGGCCTGGTGATGACGAATTTGGTATTCTTTAATACCAGAGGCTTCATCCAAAAAGTCTTTTCGCTCTTGGATACTAACAGTTAAAAGCTTGTCAATTGTACCTTGACCAACTAAAGTATATCCATGCTGGGCAAATTGTGCTTTGGCTAAAAGGAGATGGACGTCTAATAACCTAACCGGATTATTGTTGATTAGATATTCTGTTTCTCCTGAGCGATAAAGTCGGCGGGTAATAACAATCTCAGGATAATCTAGACCGACAGTATTATCTGCGTTATCTAAAACCATTGTTACTTCTGCCGCCCCCAACTGTCCTTTAGTCTCTGAACCAGAAAAAATTACATCCTCACCTTTTTTACCACGCAAACTCTTCATGCTTTGTTCACCCATTACCCAGCGGATGGCGTCAGTAACATTAGATTTACCAGAACCATTTGGACCAACGACCGCAGTAATACTAAAACGACCGTCTTTCGGCGGAAGGAAATCGAGAATGGTTTTGTTGGCAAAGGATTTAAATCCTTGAATTTCTAGTCTTTTCAGGTACATACTGCATGAACTTACAAATTATACCACACCTTGACAATACCTAACAAGGGAGATATACTGAGAGGCTTTAGTTTATGAAATCTATTGCTAACCAAATTCATAGCCACCTGCAAAAGGTGGACCAAGCCATTGTTGTCCCCCACAAAAATCCCGACGGGGATGCTTTAGGTTCAGTGAGTGCTATTTCCGACTACCTTCTGCAACATAACGTTATTCCATACATATTTTGTGCTACGCCAGTTGAAGAAAAATATACCTTCTTAAATCATGTTCAAAACATTACCCATGATCCCAGTATTTTTAATAATCCCGAGATTACAACCGTGGTAGTAGTTGATTCTGGCGACTTGGGTTATGCCGGGGTGGCTCAATTCTTAAAAGGGAAACCTTATAGAATTGTGAACATTGATCATCACCCAACCAACGAACAATACGGTGAATGGAATCTAGTCATGCCAACCGCTTCTTCAACTACAGAAATTATTTACCACTACTTCAAACACAATAGTATTAATATTACCCCAACGCGTGCTACTGCTCTTCTGACTGGCTTAGTTACTGATACCGACAACTTCTCTAACCCAGCCACCACGATTCACTCTTTAAATATTGCTAGCGAACTAATGTTACGGGGTGGTAGTTTGAAATCTGTTAAAACTTTAACTGCCCAAAACAAAACTCTGCGCTCTTTAAAGCTCTGGGGTATTGTCTTGTCCCGTCTCACCCGCGATGAAAACACTGGCATTACCTACACTTATCTTAAACTTTCTGACCTGGTAGAAGCTGGCGTTGGTGAAAGTGAAAGCGAAGGTATTGTGAACTTCTTAAGCAATCTCGGACAAGATTCTGTGTCTCTAATTTTAAAAGAGACTGAGGATGGAAAAATTAAAGGCAGCTTCCGTACCACGAGCGACGACCACGACGTATCTCTGCTTGCCAAAAAACTAGGTGGCGGCGGACACAAAAAAGCTGCTGGTTTTACCGTTGATGGTACGATCCAGTCGGTCTTAAAACAAATTTTGACTAAAGAATAAAGACAAGGTAAAATGAAATTTACGGTAACATTTAAGAGTAATAAATATATATGACGAATAACGAAATAAAATCACAAATTCTTATCCCCACAGTCATTGAAAAGTCTAACTTTGGTGAACGGGCTTATGACATCTATTCTCGCCTACTTATTGACCGCATTATTTTCCTTGGCACGCCAATTGATGACCATGTCGCGAATATTGTTATCGCCCAGTTATTGTTTTTAGATAACCAGGACCCAGAGAAAGATATTAAGTTATACATCAACTCCCCAGGCGGATCAGTGACAGCTGGCCTCGCGATCTACGACACTATGCAATACATTAAGTCAGATGTTTCTACGATCTGTATTGGCATGGCGGCTTCTATGGCCGCAGTATTACTTGCTGCAGGTACGAAAGGTAAACGTTTGGCTTTACCCAATTCCGAAATCATGATTCACCAGGTTATGGGCGGCATGGAAGGCCAAGCCAGTGACATTAAAATCCGTTCAGAGCGTATCCTAAAAATTAAAGAGCGTCTTAACCAAATTCTCTCCAAACATACTGGACAAGATTTGGCCAAGATAGAGAAAGATTCTGACCGCGATTACTTCTTAAGTGCGTTAGAAGCGAAAAACTACGGATTGGTAGACAAGGTGATTGAATAATTAAAAACACAAACAAAAAACCACTTGATTCAAAAGTGGTTTTTCATTCCTCAACATCTTCTTCCGAGAACAAAATGTATTTGGTGAGGGATTTTAACGTGTCCTCATCACGGCGCTCTGATGCGCATTGTCACCTCCTTACCGCAACATGTGCGGGTCAATCCACCGAGACGGGTATCCCGGCGCCAAACGCCGGGCACAGACCACGACCCGAACCGAATCGTAGCCAACCGGGTACCGTTTACCACTCCCCCAGATGGCGAAACTGGTTTCGCGGTCCCAGTCTCCTTCTCGGCCGTTGCAAGCGATCGTTGCCGCAATCCAATCCCCGATCACGTACGGAGAGCAGGGTTTTGGCCTACGGACCGACTCGTACGGATCGCGGCGTGCCGGAGGTGTGCGGTCGCACACCTTCCGGACGAGAGCCTCAAGGGTGTAGCCCTCGGGACCGGGGACCACATCCTCGACCATGAGCCACCCCCGTTTGGGGTCGGTCGGCCGCGGACCCTCGAGTTTGACCTCGTAATCCTCCCACTCGTTCGGGGAGGAAGGCTCCTCGACCGCCTCCGTCTCTTGGGCCAGCTGGCCCAGGCCGAACGGTCGGGCCGTTTCGAAGGGGTTTCCATCCCCACAGCCCATCAGGTTGACTGCCATCGCACTGACCAACGACACCAGCGCCCCCAGGGCGCAAAGGCACCGAAACATGCGAACCTCACAGATCTTCGCAGGGAAGCTGACACCCGAGCGGGTGTTAAGCTATACCTGCAGTGTCTTGAAAACAACACTAGTATACAAAAAGCTGTATTTTTAACTTTTTGCACTAAGTATTGTTTTACTTATAAAACAGGAAATTATAGCAGATAACAGTGGATTTGTCAATGATCCATTAGAAATTTTGGCTTAAATAAGATGAAATCATCAACTTATCCACCACTCCCCCTTGACAAAAGTGATGTTTTCCCGTATAATGATCTGTTGCTTAATATTTTAGATAATGGTTCCGGGCTTGTGCCAAGTATCAGATTTTGCAGCGTAAAGTAATTGTCACTAGCCCGTATCCACGACAAGCATGGAGATGTGTTGACGGACAGCTCAGGCTTTAAGCTCGACTTCTCCCTTAACACATCTTCTTGGATGCGGTTATGGTCGCTACTATGCGACCGCACAAACAAATCCCCCCTGATCTCACATCAGGGGGGTTTTATATTTTCCTTTATTTTTATGTTGAAGTTGAAAACGGTTCAATCGGATCAGTAACTGGTTCAACCGGTTCGCAGACCTGACCCTCAGGACAAGGTGCTGTTGGTGGTGTATCAGTTATTTCATTCGGATCAACACCAACTAAACAAATCTGTGGCAATGGACGATAGTAGCTGTCAAAAACTCGTTCGATCTTTTCACCTGATGGGGTTATACGTGTATAGGTGAAACTGGCCACCGCCCCGCGGAAGGCCGCCTGGCAATCTTTTTTACCCGGCGCAAGTTTTGTTGTCTTAATCACCTGCGGAGTACCAGCCGGTATCCATTTTGAAACAAGAGGATGGGTATACGAACCACTTCTTCCATCTGGTTTACCCCACAAAGTGAATGTTAATTGTTGTTTCTTAAAATCTATATCTGTCTGCAACAAAAGATAATTACCAGTATCATTCTTAAATTTAAGATCGAGCATTGGTTCATACAATGTTGCATCAGTTCCCGGGTTACCGTTCACTGGATCAGCATAATACCCTACCACCAAAGAATGGTTGCGCCTTTGAGTAATATCTAACCCTGAATTCATCGCCATACGGAATAACGTTGTGCCGATTTGACACATGCCGCCACCAATTTCATTTTTTATTTCATTACCCTTAATGACTGCCTCGGGTAAAAAACCATTTTCTGCTGTATATGGCCCCGCATAACGATTAGCCGAAAATTCTTCATCTGGCTTAATTAGAACACCATTCAATCTCCGTACGGCATTAGTGATATTTTTAATACGGTTGGTGTGGCTATCTCGAAACGTTGAAACCCCAACGCCAATCACGTCGGTGATACCTAAATTATTTACGTCGCTAAGTTTAACTTCTGGATCAACCATGTGCGTAGCCATAGCAACGGTTTTTATGACCTTTTCAGGGCCGTGTTTTCTTCGATAATTTCTAGCTTTAAAAGCTGTATTAAGTTCATCGTAAGTTTTATTTATATCTAGGCTAATACCTGTCTGGCTTCCTTTGAACTCTTTAACTTTGTTATCTTCTATAACAAACCGCGCGCTTTCAGCTGGTTGATCAACGTAAACACGCTGCTCCTCCAAAAAACTCTTAACTTTCTCTTGGTTCAAAGCAAAGATGGGATCGTCGTTCTCATCTTTGATAACCTCTAACCAAGAGGCATAGTTCTCCGGTTTCAATACCCAATCTTTTCTTAACTTATTTTGAGGGTTAATATAATGTAAACCGATTTCACCGTCGGCAAATATTTCTGGTAGAACTGGCAAAATATTTTCGACATCAATTCGAGTGACAGTAGGCACAAATTCTTCCAGCTCAATCGCTACGACACTAAAACTTAACTTATGCAAATTATTCTTAATTTGCTCTTCAATTTTTGGATAATTAAAACGCAGGCCAGTTTTTTCTTCAGTTACTTTGTATTCCCCAGTTTTTAAGTTGACCACTTGAACATTAGCATTCTGGTTAGCATCTTCGTATTTAGCCAAATTATTCAACAAACTTTCTTTAAACCGGTTTTCATCAACCACTATTTCAGCCGCTCTTTGATTGGGATACGCGAAACGCAAAATAAACGGACCTACCAGATCTCCAAGCCAATTGCTTGTTCGGCCATTACTTATGGCCCAATCGGCTAAATTATTACTGTCAAAACGAACAACCTCTACTGAGTCTTCACCATTACTTAACATGCTTTCTAATCTCACTATTTCCTGTGTGCCGTCTTTTTTAGTAACGCTTAAGCTAATACCTTCCCGGACCAGGCGATTGTTTAAATTCTCTAGATATTTAACTACCTCGTCTCTTGTCATACCTGAGAGGTCAGCTTGGCCAATCATAACACCAGGGTATACTTTGTCTTTATATACTAAAGTATACCCATAAGCCGAGCCACCAACCGCCAAAACGACAAAAACCACGATACCTAAAGCAATCAATGTTTTTTTCAAAACTTGGCTCTTTGGCTTTTGCGCTTCCGCTAACGCCTCTTGAATTTTTGTTCCAACTTCTTCCATATTAGCTTATGGTCGTACCCTGGTAGGGTTCTCCATCCAAAGCATTGCCGACCTGTTTTAAATTATTACCTTTTAAAATGATGACTTTTATTTTATCTTTTTCCGCCTCACGACTGGCGATCGGATCAAATGGTAAATTTGATCCCGGCACCCATTTATCTCCCACAATCTTTCTAAACTCTTTCCAAGTGGTCTCCTTGATCTTTTTTGCATCTTTAAAAACTTTTGGGTCTTTGTCGTAAGCGTAATCAATATTGGATAAATTGATTACCGTCTTCGCACCATATAATTTGGCCAAACGCACTGCCACATAATCTGTAGACCAACCTGGTTTCCAACCACTACCAATAAGCACTCCGCTCTCCCATTTCATTTTTTTAGTTGGATTTTTAGTAACGACTGGATAAGCCCACTTACGAAAAATGGTGCGCATGAAATGAGCATTCAAACGTGTGGCATGTATTCCAATCCAATCAATATCTTCATCCGCCAGTTCACTTACCCCCCTTACCCCATCCTGATAAATTCTCGCAGTGTTACCCCCACCGCAGACAATCACAAACCGATAATTCTTTTCTAAATAACTTGTAATAAACTTTTTAAAATCTTGGAGAAATGGAATATTAAACCCTTCTTTTGGTACAATTAGCGATCCACCTAGAGATAATACGATCAACTTCTTCGGAGGTAACTTGGCCATAACTTAAGGTTTTTTCTTAAAGATTGAATTAGAAAATTTATTATTAGAATTTAATGATTTTGTTAAAGTATTCTTATACGCTTTATTCGCTCGATACAAACTAGGCGTGCGGTAAGCCGTCTTGCCTTTCTGTGCTCGGTTAGACGAATAATTTTTCATTTATATTATTTATCTTTTTTCAAAATACCATTTACAATCCAACCTACAATCCACATGAGAACTGCACCCCAAAAAGCTGCCCAAAATCCAGACACTTCAAAACCCTTTACAATAGAAGAGGACAACCAAAACATTAAGGCATTAATTACGAGAGTGAACAAGCCTAATGTTATTATATTCACCGGTAAGGTTAAAAGTAACACCAAAGGACGAATTAAAGCGTTTATCAAACCTAAAACCAAAGCCGCGATAAGAGCGCTGTAAAAATTACGAATCTCAATCCCGGGCAACCAAGCCGCAATCGCGAGCAGTGCCAAGGCACTAATTAACCAGCGTAATAGTAACTTCATATTTTTTTCTATACCATCTCCTTTTTTAAATCTCTCACTTTATTTTCCATGTTGTCAAGATACTTTTTTAAGTCCTTAACTATTTTCATGCCTTCTTCGAACTTCTCTATTCCTTCCTCAAGATTAACATCGTCTTTTTCAAACCATTTCACAATCTTCTCTAAATCACTATACGACTTGGCAAAATTGGTTTTTTTAACTTCTGACATATGTTTAGACAGTTTCCGCTTCCGCGGGCTTAAATAATACCCCTTGGTCTCGGTTTACATTCTTATTCTCCACCACTTTAGTAACCAAGGAATCCTCGGCTAATTCTACCACAACCTCTTCCCCGATGTCCACTTCCTGAGCTCTACGAACCAATTTTCCACTCCGCCTTCGCACTATGCCGTATCCCCGCTCCAGCACCCGCTTTGGATCGACATTTTTAAGCAGTCTTTCACTGGAGAGGACAAACTCTTTCTTGGTATTAACACTGTTTTCAATGACAACTAAAATATTTTTAAACCGATCTAACAAATTTCTTCCAGACTGCAGGGGTGCTTCGCAACGGCTAGCGATAAAGTAAAACTGTTGTTCAACTTGTCGCCTCAGCATGGTTATCTTATGGTTTATCTTTTCACCAATATGTCCAACCGTAAATTCTAATTCGTTCATAATATCTGCTTTTGACGGCACGACTCTTTCTGCCGCGTTTGACGGCGTGGAAGCACGAATATCCGCTGCATAATCTGCTAGTGTCTCGTCTCGCTCATGACCGACACCACAGACAACCGGGATCTTGCTACCGTAAACTGCTCGAACCACTTCTTCAGAATTAAAGGCTGCCAGATCTTCTAATGACCCACCGCCACGAATTAAAACAACAACTTCAACGTCTTTTGTCTGGTTATTAAAATAATTAAAGGCTTGGACGATTTCGGTTATAGCTGATTCGCCTTGCACAGCCGTGTGATACAAATCTATTTCCACTCCCTGCCAACGGTTATTCAATATTCGCCAGAAATCTCCCCAGGCTGCGCTATCCCGGGAAGCAATAACACCAATCCGGTTTGGCATTTTAGGTATTTCACGTTTACGTTCTGGGGCAAACAAACCTTCTTTGGTTAATTTTTCTTTGAGGAGTAAATACGCTTTTTTTAGGCTACCTTCTCCAACCAATTCTACTTGTTGGACTGTGATGGAAAAACGTCCGCTTTTATCATGAATTTTCGGATATCCTAAAATCCGTATTTTCATTCCATCTTCGAGTGGAGTTTTAAGACCAAACAAAGTCGCAAAACAAGAAACGCAAGATTGCTCATCTTTGAGATCAAAAAAAACCCATTTGCCCTGAGATACTTTATATTGCGAAACCTCTCCTTCAACAATAAACTCACCAGCTATAATACCATTAATCTGTTCTATGAATTGTGAGACGGTAAGTATGGGGAGCATGCTAAAAAACTAGGCACCAACAATTAGACGAAATACTCCATTAATGATAGGCGCAATTAGTTCAAAAAGAAAAAAGATAAAGAATAGTAGTATGACAAAACCATAACGATCCAAGAAATTCTTTATTCCTTGTGCTGAGTCAGGTAAAAAGGCGTATAATATTTTTGACCCGTCTAAAGGTGGAATGGGGACCAGGTTAAAGACCATAAGCAGAACATTGGCATAGACAATGATACCAAATAGCTCGGTCAAGAAACTAGCCGGCATAGTACGTAAAGGAATGGCAAACACTAAGGCTAATAACAAATTTGCTAAAGGACCAGCCAGACCTACTAAGGCTGGACCCCAGCGTTGGTTCCGTAAGTTATACGGATTGTATGGCACGGGCTTAGCATAAGCAAACAAAAATCGTCCACCGGTTAAGACAAACAAAAAAAGCGGCATAAGGATCGTTCCCCATAGATCAATGTGAGCAATTGGGTTAACAGTTAAACGACCAGCATAACGAGCGGTTGGGTCCCCTAACCGATCGGCCATCCAGCCGTGGGCGTATTCGTGGATAATAGCTGAAGGGATAATAATTAAAAAATAAAAGATGAGAGAAGTCGCATCCATATTGACAAAATACTTAAAGTATAGTATCCTTATTGTATCTTATTACCTTTAAATACGCAAATTTATGGCTAGAAACTGCGAACTCTGCGCTAAAAAGACTGTCCGCGCTAACCATGTTAGCCACTCTAACGTCAAAGCGCCACGCCGTCAGAAACCAAACCTTCAGCTTTTAAAAGTAGATGGCACAAGCATTAAAATCTGCTCTACTTGCCGCCGAACTTTGGTAAAAAAAGCATAATAATAACAAAAAAAATAGACAGGCCAATTAGCCTGTCTTTTGTTTTGATCTTGATCCAGAAGGATCAGATCTTGGCCTGACCTTATAGAAGAGTAGTAGTTCCACGGTTGTAGGTGGTTAGCCTCACGTTTAGCCCACGGGCTGAACAGATATCGGCCTACCAATGGAACATATTGTAGAACCTTTTTACTCTTCCCGAGTCAAACCTAAATTTATTATACCTAAATTTGAAAAAGGCGTCAAAATACAAAAAACCGGCCAAAACAGCCGGTTTTTTAAATTTAATTTATTCACCAAATCTGGTATAAGAGAAGATAACGTCACGATCTCCAAACCAGTGTTTAATTTCATGTTCTGCTTCAGAAGGAGTTTCAGAGGCATGAACCAGGTTCATAACTGCTCTCTTTTCAGCATTAGCAACTGCTGGAGAATCAGCGGAGTAATCACCACGAATTGTACCCATGTCTGCCAAGTTCGGTAATGTCGCACCACAAATCTTGCGAACCATGTCTACAGCATGCACACCCTCAACTACCATACGAACAAGCGGAGCAGAAATCATATAGTCAACTAGCCACTTACGAACCATCTTCCCGATCTCTAACTCATCGGCTGTGCCCAAGTTCTCTTCAGCGTTTAAGCCGTACTTTTCATAAGTCGTTAAGGTTTTGGTACCCAAGCGACGAATCCAAGCTTCGTCTTTTGGATAATGTTCATCAATTTGTTCCTTAGTTGGTTGGAACATTTCCAAGGCAACAACTTTTAAATCACGTTGTTCAAAACGGCGGATAATCTCACCGATCAAACCCTTCTTTACACCGTCTGGCTTAACCATGACATATGTACGTTCTTGTTTAAAATTCATATTTAAACTAAATTAAATGTTTAAAAACTGGGCTTATTATACAGAAAAAAAACAAGGGAGTCAACTCCCCTGTAAATTTTCATTATTTCTTCCTTTGAGGTAGATACTTGTTAAACGTAGTTCTTTGTTCTTTTTCTTTACGTATCTCTGGTAATCTTTTTACATGGTAACGGATGACCAAATAAAGCCAGTAAGCCAAACCAACAAGCCAGACCAACAACCAGAAACGCCAAGATAAAATCGGAGCAGATTGTTGACGGAAGAAAAACCATAGCAACCCTAAGAGACCCATACCAATACCAATATTGGAATAACGTCGTAAGACTTCACGAATTAAATTATCTTGCTTGTAGTTGCGCACAATCCGAAGCACTATTGCAGCGGCTAAAAACAAACTGAAAAAACCAAACCAAAGCCAAAAAGTTGTCCCCCAAGTCACGCGTGGTAGGCTAAACCAGTAGTGCCAATAAAATAGATTTCCAATACTCATATATACTAATTCTTCTTAAAGATGAGAGAATAATGATACTCTCCAGCCGGGGTTTTGTCAATTAATTCAAAACCTAGATTTTCTGCTATTTGTAATATTTGTTCTGGACTAGCCATCATATTCGGTTGAGGACCTAACGGTCCTAGTTTCTTTGCCCAATCCACAATATTTAAAAACCCACCAGTTTTCAATAGTCGTTTTGCTTCTTGCAAGGCTTCAATGCGATGTTTAAGTAAAAACATCACATTCACGTAAAAACAAACATCTAGACTACTCTCTGGAATTGGTGTTTTGCCCGGCAATTCAATATCTGACCAGATGGTTTGGACATTTTCATAACCTTCCGAGCGGACTCGGCTTTTTATGTTTTCTAAAATATCTTTAATAATATCTATTGCATACACAATTCCTTTCTCACCAACTACCCGCGAAGCAGGAAACACAAAATGACCGGTGCGTCCACACCCCATATCTGCCACCCGCATGCCGCTAGACAAATTTATGACAGAAAATATTTTGTACGGATCAATTAATGCTAGTCCGGAATGAGACATAGATTACTGCCTAATAAATATTTTTCCAATTGTACCCATCAAGAAACCTTCGATCATGTTGGTAATAAAAAGCATACCAAAAAAAATCAAGACCAGCCCGATCAGTTTGTACATCAAACGTGAACCACCATTTGTTCCCAGATGCTCTTCAGCCCAAGAAATGGAACCAAAATTATTCAAAAACCATTCGGTTTTGAATATCATTACTGTGCCGGCAAGTAGAAGAAGTGTACCTACGAAGTAGCGCATAATTTTAATCCGTGCGCGGGAGAGGACTCGAACCTCCAAGCCCGAAGGCACTACCACCTCAAAGTAGCGTGTCTACCAGTTTCACCACCCGCGCTTGAATAGCCTAATTATACCTAATTTTCTAAATAAATCAAGACTAGGCGGATAGTTATATTTACTAGAACTTTCGATCTCGACCTACAATCATATCAATCTTATTATGAGCCAACTTTATCTTTACCTTAATTTCCTTAGATGTCTTCCCGTCAGCTACTACTGTAAAAGGTTCCTTGGCCATTATTTGCATTTCTTCGAAAGGGAAGATGCTTGGATCTTCATATTGGTAACCCCACCAACTTTTCTTACGTAACGGCCTTAAAAAGGCTTCCAGCTTGCCATCCTGAGGATGCACTACTTGAGTATCTTTATCTTTTTTATCCCATTTCCAATAAAAAGGTTGCAGATTACAGACCACCACTTCCATTTTTTCATTAGCGTAAGCTTTGAACCTTTCATCGTAGATTACCTGAATTTTTGCGGGTAAGACATGGAGCTGAGATACAAAATACCGATTGTTCATCCAACCCACATCCAATCTTTCTTTCCGGCGACGGCTTAAGACATCACAGGCTGCTTCACCAACCGGTATACCTAAAACATCGGCAATAGTATTATCTGGACCTATTGGCAGAAAACCAAATGTACAGTCGCATGTTGCACCACGTGACAAAACATGGCCAAAGGTATGGTCATTTCCTACAATCACAATTGTTTTTGCCCCTTTTTTGATTTCATCGTCAATAATTGGTTTACTGTCGATGAAATTATTCAAGCGTAAAATTTTTCCACCAATACCGTAGTCGGTCAGTCGAACCTCAATATTTTTCACTACTGAAGCAAACTTTTTATGGCGCAAAAAATTGTCGTATAAGTAAACATACATAAAATACCTTGTCTCTTAAGTCTTTCTCGATCCTTGTTTACACTGCGCCAAATTAAGAAACTGTGTCTTCAGGCGAAGTCGTGTCATTACTAGCCTTTCGACCGTAATTTCTCTTACTGGTGTTTTTTATATCCGCTCCTTCAAGACCAGGCATGGCAATCTTACCAAAGATTAAAGCACCGGCTGCTACCACCAAGGTCTTGACCTCAATGTCACCCAAGATGCGTGCCGTAGAAGTGAGCTCCAAAGAATCTTTCACCTTCATGTTTCCTTTCACTTCACCAGCCACACGGGCGCTGCCTGCTCTAACATTGGCTAGAATTCTTGCCCCCTCTTCAACAGATAAATGCTTACTGGTATGAACACTACCGGCAACTGAACCTTTTACCGTAATATTACCTTCTGATGCGAAGTCACCTTCAACATTTACCGAAGGACCAACCACAGTTTCTACTTCATCATGAGTATCATAAACTGGAGAAAGAGTTTCTTCGTATTGTTCTTCATTATTTTCTAAAGCGATCTTTGCAGAAGGTTTTTGAAAAATCATATATGTGAAAAATTAATTATTACGGCTGATACTATTATACACAATATTTAAAAAAAGGTGAAGCAACGAACAAATATCTTGTTCACTCTGTCTAAGAAGCAGGCTGAGCAACTGCTTGACTCACTTCTTTTATAACCGGTTTGTAGGGTAACCAAAAACCAAATTCACTTCCCTTCCCCAACCCTTCACTATGTGCCCAAACCTTTCCGCCATGCGCCTCGATAAACTTACGACACACATAAAGTCCAAGTCCAGTTCCATTCACATTGGTTCCCTTTACATTATCTCCGCGATAGAACTTTTGGTAAAAATTTGCCTGGTCATTTTTTTCAAATCCTAGACCCGAGTCTTTAACCTTAAGAGCAATCCCATCCCCTTCGTCTTCTGTTTTAACCAAGATCTTTCCGCTCTCTGAATACTTAATGGCATTATCTACAAAATTAAACACCACATGGCGCACCTTCTCAGCATCCATAACTAACTTTGGTAAGCGGCAATTTGACCAGACGATCGATAATCCCTTCTCTTCCGCACGCAAGGTCATTTCACCCACAACCGAAGTAATAGTCTCACAAATATTTGCCGATTCAAAATTGTATTTTGTTCTTCCTTGCTCAATACGGGAAATATTTAGGAATTCATCTACCAATTTTACTAAATGTTCATTAGTACTTTCAACATTGTCTAATACTGCATTGGTCTTCTGTGTGGTTTTACCATACGCACCTTCTTTAACTAATTCAACATAGCCCTTAATAATCGAAAGGGGGGTACGTAATTGGTGAGCGGCGATCGAAAGAAATTCGGTCTTTTGTTTATCCAACTCTTGCAAACGAATATTTGCCTTTTCCAAGGAATGAAACAACTCATTAAGCTCCTCTTTTTGCTTATAAACCTTCTGTATGCTATTGATTAAAAGCAAACCAACAGAGACAACAAAGACAAATAATCCTATGTCCATTAATAACTGATCTAAGGTTTGGGCGTAAAAAATTGGAACTAGAAACGCCAACGTAAACAATACCACAAAAGCCTGGGCAGCAAATATCTTAAGATTTAGAAGTTTATGTTTAATGATCGAGTACGTTGTAAAGAATACCAAAACAAGGGAGGAAAGTGAACCTAGGTTTTGCACGGAAAAATTATTGAAGATAAATGGTATAACTATGTTAGTCGTTGTACCGAATAAAAGAGCCATAAACAAGCCAAAGGTGAAATAAATCAGTTGACTTTTGTATGATTTATCCACCGTAAAAAATTTTTTAACCAAAAGGACACAGGAGCCTATTGTGTAAAAAATAAAATGAGCGGCAAATATTGCATATAAACTTCCAAAGACAGTAGATCGTACTCCGCCCAAGGTTCCAATTTCCATTTGGGAAACAAATGGTGTAAGCCAAGAAATAAGCGCTAAAACTAAAGATTCAAAAAACATTAATCTTAATGTCCATTTCGAAAAAAGCAATGTTTTGACCGGAAAATAATAAACAAATAAGAACAGAAAGAGACTCATCAATATAATAAAAGCAAAATTCAGTCTTCCAACCAATGTTATATGGCTAATAAACTTATCATTGAAATAAAAATACAAAGTTAATACCCACCCAGACAAAGACAAAGAAAATAAGAAAAACAAAAAATTAACCCTATCTTTGATATCTCTATAAAATACAAAACACCCTAAAGCAAATGTTGTCAGGGCGTTCAACAAATAAACTAGTTGGTAACTTATCGGCATAATCAAATTAGCTTTCTTGCTGATTTTGCTAACTTAATATAGGGCGCCATAACTAGCGCACAACCCTTTGACCCTTTTTTTATTTTTGCTGATCGAAACAAAAATAATATTTCTTTACACTCGATCCTTTGGTTCTTGGCTATCGCCAAAACGCTTTTAGCAGCTGTCTTTCTGTAAAATTCTTTTTCCTCATTCATTTCACCAACGTCTTCCATAAGTATACAAGCAGACGTATTCCTGTCCTTCGGAATACCAATTGCTATTAGGGAATAAATTAAACCCGGACCATCAAGATACATATATTTCATAGCGGAAGGTAGCTGTGAGCCAGGTAAAATAGGAAATCTTTTTTTACTCACAGTACCCAGCAACTGTGTTGTTGCCTCGAGTAATTTTTCGCCATCATATACGGAAACTCCATCCACTGTATCAATTTTATCCAACTTTTTTTTGCACATATCTAAGCCCCATATTTTTCCGTTCACGCCACAAAAAGACGAAACGACAATAGCATTAGTTTGACCCACGTTTCTTCCTTCAATTTCCGCTTTGTCAAAGGCCAAAATAGAATTTAAGCCATCTGTTTCAAGCGTTTTTTCTACTCCCACAGCTGCTAAATGAGTCAACAAGACATAATATCCATTGTTTGGGCTATCTAAATATCCCTGACAATAATTTTCATGATCGCAAAAGTATCTTTCTTGCTCGTTCATACTTCATTAATTATGACTTCATATCTTTTTTAAATTTTTCTGCGCCTTTAGACATATTTGCTACCAGTTTCAACAAATCAGCCCCCATATAGACATGTTGCTCTTCGTCGGCAAAATCTTTGATTAAATCAAATCCCGAGCCAACTGCTATTCTGTACAAATTCGAATTCTTCGAAGTCCAAAAAACAAAATGCTTCGCTTCTTTCTGTATAGCTGCCATAAACAGTGGTATAACTATAGAAAATATTCTTTTCATACCACCACCTTTTGCCCTCTCGTCACCGCGCACACCCATTTCTCGTAGTGACAAAAAATTTTTCGCTTCAGGGTATTGATTTCTTATAAGACCGACCAGCTCATCTTTATCAACATGCAAATCTGAACGCCCGCTATAAGACTTGGGGAAATCGGTAATTTGCTCTGCACCTGACACAATAGTTCCATAGGTAAACGCAACCGCCTCTTCTTTTTCATTAAACAGCATTGTGACTAGTGATTCGTTACCTGCTTTTTCGGCATGTTCTTGAAGCATCTGAGCTACTGCCTCTTCACTCCAATTTTCACCTTCCCATTGCAATCTCTCCTCTTGAGGAGCATATTTTGTTGCTTCTTCTTGATCAAAAACAGCCCTAAAACATGAAATGTATTTTTGTAATATTTCTTTTTGTGCTAACAATTCCTCTAATGTAAAAACTTTTACAACGCTCCTTTCTTCTTTTCTGTCTGCTATATGTGCCTTGGGCGCCTCTCCTCCTCCTGGATTATGACTACTCATATAAAATATTTTAGATGTCAATATTATATCACTTAACTAATCACGCCGCTAGTTTTTAATTTCATACCCTACCGCTTCCTGAATATTCTTAAACCCATCACGCTTTAGTAAATTAACCAATTCGCGATTTAACTTATTAACAAATAACGGTCCGTTATAAATAAAGCCAGTAAATATCTGCACTGCACTTGCTCCCAGTTTTATCTTACGGTAAGCATCTTCGGCATTTAGAACGCCGCCCAAACCAATGATCTTTAATTTCCCCTGGCTTTTCTGGTAAAGATATTTAATAACCTCATCACTTTTCTTTTGGACAATTAAACCAGAAATACCACCAGGATGATTTAGCAAACTTGCTTCCGACTTAAACTGTACACCTACACGGTTTTTCACCAAATTAGTGGCAACAATTCCGGTTATATTATTTTCTAAACATGCTTGAATTATTGGGTCCAAGTCTTTTAAAGCTAAATCTGGCCCAATTTTAAAGAAGATATCTCTATCAAAAGATAATTCTTTACGCTTTTCTGCTACCGCTCTTATCAAATCCACAATAAAAGAAGTTTGCGTGAAATGATCACAGCTTGCCACATTTGGGCAGCTAACATTAAAAGTTACATAATCGGCGAAGGGAGATAAAATCTCAAAAGTCCGAAGATAGTCACTAATCATTTTGTCTAAAGGCACATCCGTAGTTGGTGCGATACTAATACCATACGGGATTTCCCGAACCCGAATTTTCTGGAGTTTTTTCTTTGACACTTCCGCTCCTAAATTATAGAGACCATAATAAACGATTAGGGCTTTATCTTTCGGTAAACGCCATAATCTAGGCTTCGGATTTCCCGGTACTGGCCGGTTTGTGATGGAACCGATTTCTGCAAAACCAAATCCTAAGGCTGGATAAATTTCTAAAGCCTCTACTTTTTTGTCAAAACCAGCTGCTAAACCAACTGGGTTCTCTAATTTTAGTGAGCCCAAAGTGGTATTCAACTCTGGTCGTTTCCTTCTTAATAACCACTGGGTGACTAATTTAAACAGGTTAACTCTCCCACCAAAGCCCATGAGGTGGATAACAAAATTATGTACTTTTTCTGGATCAAAGCGGAAAAAGATAGGTCGGACGATTTTTGCGTAAATCATAAATGATTACATTTCCTCTACCGTATCAATAGTTAAGACGTTTAATACATCTATAATCGTATCGCGAACCATTACTGACAACGCTAATCTAGCACTCCGGAGTTCTTCGTTTTCTGAATTTAGTACACTATGTTTGTTGTAAAAATCATTGTAGGCTTGTGCTAAATCAAAAGCATATTTTGCCACTGCTGATGGGTTATAATTCTCCCAGGCTTTTTTCAATACTTCTTGGTAAGATGACACTAGAAGTAACAAGTTCTTTTCTTCTTGCTCCTTTAACGAAGTGTATTCTATTTTATCGCTAACTAACCCTTCGACTCGAGCTTTACGCTCTAAACTATTTATACGCGCCACCGAATACAAAATATATGGGGCACTAAAGCCTTCGAAACTAATTGCCTCTTTCAAGTCAAAAATAATCACTTTCTTGGCTTCATGTTTTTGCATGGTAAATTTTAATACCGCCAACGTCATTGTCATCGCTGTTTCTTCCATCTTGTCACTAGACCAATCTGCATGCCGTGCGGTTATTTCTTCCAACAGTCGTCTTTTTACTTCGTCTCGTAAATCTTCGTACAAAATAACATTACCTTCACGTGAAGACATCTTTCCTTCTGGTAAAGTTACTAGACCACAACCGACATGCGTCATCTTGTTCTTAAATCCATACAGTTCTAAAACTTTAAACATTTGTCTAAAGTAAAAATCCTGTTCTGATCCGGTCATGTTGATACTTTCAGCCACGTCAAACTCTGCGAACTTTTCATGAGCAAGAGCTAAATCGCTCGTTAGATAAACACCGGCGCCAGTAGATTTACGAACTAAAGCAATATCTAATCCGTAAGGCTCTAAATTTACAATTACCGCGCCTTTTTCACCAACCTCCGCAACTTTCTTTTCCAACAATTCATCAACAATAGCCTGCCCCTTATCTTTGACCTCGCTCTCTAAAAACAGACGCTCGTGAACCATCTTTAGCTCTTTGGATAGTTTTTCAAAACCCTGTAGGCTCCATTCTCGAGTCCTTTCAAATAATTCCATTACCTCTGGATCACGCGCTTCCAACTTCTTTTGTAATTCTTCTAATTCCGGACGCACTTCTTCTTCGTGTTCTTTAATATATTTACTCGCTTCAGCGTAAACCTCACCTAACCAACGTTGATGATTTTCACTGGGTAAGTTGTCTTTATGAAATCGATTAATTCCCCACAAACACTTTACAACATGGGCGCCGAAATCATTAATGTAATTTATGGGTGTAATATCAAAATTGGCCTTTTTAAAAATTTGCACTAAAGCGTTACCAATACAAACCATTCGAAGATGCCCGACATGAAACTCTTTATGAGTATTTTGAGAAGGATATTCGATTAAAACCTTTTTACCTTCTCCAGCATTAAAAGATCCTAACCTACCGTCTTTGGTATCAAAATTCTTTAAGACTAACTCAGCCAAAACTCCAGCATTTAGAAAAAAATTTAGATATGGACCAAAAGCCTGTACTTTATCTACCAAAGGGTCATTTATACCCTTAAGTTTATTTTCTAATTCTTTGGCCACTTCGGCTGGATTTTTACCAGCTTCTTTTGCTAAAGCGAAACAACCGTAAGCTAAGTCACCCATCTCAGGCTTTGGTGGGGTGCTTAAAATTATTTCTCCCGAAATTCCAGCCCCTTCGAGGATCCTCTTCAGATTTTTAGTAATAGTATCCATCATAAATTATTCACACAGTTCAACACCTGATACCTCGGTTGGTTCAAGATATTTTAAAACCTTAATTTCGTCATACCATTGTAATTCTGGTTCGGGCAAAGACTCATTGGTAAAACTTTTTTTATTCAAAGAAACATCGGCAATAACTCGAAGAATTGGTTTACCAGTATAACAGGCTGGCAAAAGTTTTTTCAATTCGCCGACTTCATCAGCATCGAAATACACTGGAAGATCGTTTCTTAACGAAACTATGCTTCCGGTTTCTTTGTCAATTACTGGCGCCCCACCAGGGCCACCCAAGTATCCAATTCCAACATAAAACTGAACACTTTTTTGCTTAGCATCAGTAGCTTTTAGTTCATTTAACTTAGTGGGGCCAGCAGAACCTAACAAGCCACAACCACTAACAAACACTATACCCACTACAAAAAGTAATAAATATTTTTTCATAATATTAAATTACTTTGACAAAGAATCGACTGCCCTTTTGCAAGATGTCCCCTGATTTCACTTCAGTCTCAAAAGAATCTACCTTCTGATCATTTAGTTTAACTCCCCCTTGTTGAATAACCTGGCGCGCTTCGGATTTGCTGCTAGTTATTTTAGATTCGACTAAGGCAGTAATTACATCGTAATTGGTTGGTTTAACTTCCGGGATGTCTGCTGGTTTTTCTTTGCCGCTTATTACTTTCTGAAAATGTTCCTTGCCCTGCTCTGCTTCCTGTTCTCCCAAGAAACTTTTCGTAACCTCGAAAGCTAAACGTAATTTTAAATCCCGGGGATTAGCACCGTTATTTAAACTCTCAACGATTTCCTGTATTTCATTTGTTTCCACTTTGGTACACAATTCAAAACCACGTACGATCATTTCATCTGTCCAACTCATTACTTTACCAAACATGTCCTCCGGACCATCTGATAAAGCAATCATATTGCCTTCGGACTTCCCCATTTTCTTACCAGAGTTGTCGACAAGTAATTTAAGAGTCAAAACAAATTTTTCTTTGTTCTTCAATTCCTTCATTAAATCTCGTCCGGCCAACATATTAAACGTCTGATCATTACCACCCACTTCTCCATCGACGTCCATCGCCACAGAGTCATAACCTTGCATTAGCGGATACATAAATTCGTGCACATATACTGGCTTCCCTTCTTTAATCCGCTCTTGGAACATGTCTCGTTCCAACATGCGTTGGACGGTAAATTTAGCCGATAGTTCTAAAACATCAGCAAAGTTCATCTTGCCAAGCCACTCGCTATTAAACTTTAGCTCTGCTGGATTATCGCCAAAAAAATCTAAAATCTGAGAAGCTTGTTTTTGATATTCACGACAATTCTCCAGAACTTCTTCTTTTGTTAATTGTTTTCGCGCAGAAGATTTATCTGTTGGATCACCAATCATACCGGTAAAATCACCAATCAACATAACAACCTTATGTCCTAATTCTTGAAACTGACGTAATTTCATTAAAGTAATGCCGTGACCAATATGCAAAGTGGCGGCTGTGGGATCATACCCGGTATATAATTTTAACTGACGACCGGATTTCAACTCTTTTTCTAAAAATTCCCGAGTAGGATAAATATTCTCAACACCCCGATTTAATAACTCCTCAATTTTTTTTGCATCAGTTGAAACTGACATATAATATAATATAATATAATATAATATAATATAATATATTTTACTTTCTTTTTAAGATTGGTAAACAGATTTCGATTTTTGTACCACATACCTTATCTTCAGGAAAATCTAGTTTCTCAGCCAACGGAACGTTTGAATATTGTACTACTTTAGTGGGTTGGTCTTCCTGTTCTGGCCGCCTCTTGCTAGCAATACGTAAAATTCCTTTTGTTGATTCTAGCCGAGTATGTGCGTCTGCTAAACCTAGACCAGTGCTATTCGTATCACTTCGGCCGTAAGATAAAATAAAGTGCTCCGTATTATTAGGGTCCAGATGTTCATCCTCCATACCGCGCCCATCATCCTCTACGATTATAGATAATAATTCTGCCCCAGCGCTCTCTTTTACTTGTAAGGTAACTTTAACATTGTTTGAATCAATCCTATTCTTCATCGAGTTTCCCAAAGCATTCATCGCCAAATTCGCAACTAAAGCAGTATTTCCTTGTACGTATTTATTGTCGCGATTTAACCTTTCGATGATCTTTGGCCACTCTTCATTGAACTGGAGTAAGTCTAACTTACATGCTCTTACCTCACCAGTATTCAGTACCTTAAATTCACCGGGGTACTGCCCGCGGTACCATGTTTCGAAATGAGAAAATCCATTAGCGATCAGACCAAGATCTACTTCTCCCCTATGCTCAGGGGGCACCCTCTCTCTAGATACTCCACGTAAAAGCGTATCCCAAATCCTCAAAAGAAAAAATTGCCAGGCGTCTTTTAAATCCAATAAATGCTTAGTTAACTCTGGCCAGTCCTTGGGAAAATCATAGTCTTCAGTAACTCGTTGTAGAAATTCTATAAACCGACGTGTCATTCCACCTAAATCATGATCATAATGTCCGTACATGTAACTATCTTCGACAGTTTTAAAAAAGAAGTCAATGGCTTGTAGATAATTCTTAATTTTATCTAAATTAACCTTCTCGGTCCGGTAAAACTCCTCAACATCCATCCCTTCTTTAACATCTTTAAAAAACGTATCCACTGTTTCTTTCAAACCAGTATACTCACTGTCCTTAACATCAATTTTTCCATAAAGGACTTCTTGGATTAATTTTATTTCGGCGCAACATTTCTTTTTTTCACCATCGGTCAACTCGCGTCCTTTTACATGTTCATTTTTTTCACCAACACCATGAGACGCAGGATCCGCTGATAACATTTCTCTGTAAATTCCTGGACGCATATATTAAAAAGAATATTTTTTTAAGACACTAAGGAAGAAATTTGCTCTCTAAGTTTATCTAACTTAGTCTGCACTTCAATAAGTTTGGCTCGTTCTTTGTCTACCACTTCTGCTGGAGCATTTCTTGAAAAATCTTCATTAGATAATTTCTTTTCCAAAGCACTTAAGTAGCTGTCTGTATCTTCTAACTCTTTGGATAATCTCGCTTTCTCTTTCTCCACATCAACAACTCCAGCGATATCTACATGGACTGTTACGTCTTTCTCAACAAAAGTAATGGCACTTTCCGGCTTTGCTGTGCTTTCTCCAATTTCTATATTTTCTAATCGTGCTAAGCGTCTAATAATTTCGACATTTTCTTTCAAAAGTAGCTCATTTTCTCCGGCTTGGATTATTACATCTAATTTCTTGCCTGGTTCAATTTTATAATCTGACCGCAGAGAACGTATTCCGGTAATTATGTTTTTAATCAATTCAAAGTCCCCGGTACTTACTTCTATCTTGCTAACTTTCACTACTGGCCATTTTGCGACCATCAATAGCTTTTCGCCACCAAAAGTTTCTTGCCAAATTTCTTCCGTGACAAACGGTATAAACGGATGCCAGAGTTTAAGAATATTGACCAATACATATTGTAATACTTCTTTCTTGTCACCCTCAATTTTGGCAATTTCTAAATACCAATCAGCAAAATCACTCCAAGTGAAATCTCGTAGCTTTTCGCCGGCCAAAGAAAAATCATAGTGATCAAATAGTTCCTCAATCTCTTTGAGAACTGTATGGAGACGATTAATAATCCATTTATCACTTAAAGTGTTACTAACTGGAATAGAAGGTTCAGAATCAGTAATTTCAATTTGTCCCAAGACATATCTAGAAATATTCCAGAGTTTATTTACGAAATTTCGTGCCCCCTCAACTTTTTCGGTGTAGAAGCGTGCGTCATTGCCTGGAGTAATGCCAGACAACAGACTTAAACGAAGGGCATCACAGCCATATTGTCCAATCATGTCTAGCGGATCGATACCATTATTCAAGGACTTAGAAAATTTCCTACCCTTTTCATCGCGCAAGATACCATGGATGTAAACATTATAAAATGGAATATCATTTAAAGTGTAAGTAGTCATCAAAATCATTCTCGCCATCCAGAAAAATAAGATTTCATGACCCATCTGCATCCAGCTTGTTGGATGAAAATCTTTTAGATCACTGGTCTTATCCGGCCAACCCAAAGTCGAAAAAGTCCATAGTCCAGAACTGAACCAGGTGTCTAAGGTATCTGAATCTTGAGCCCATCCGTTACCTTCCGGTTGACTATCTTGAACTCTTATCTCTTCTCCCCTATACCACACCGGCACACGGTGTCCCCACCAGATCTGACGGGAAATACACCAATCACGAAGATTGTCTATCCAGTTTACATAAATTTTTTCAAACCGATCCGGGGTAATTTTAATTTTTTTATTTGGATCACCATTATGTCCAGTGGTTATAGCTTCGCGCATCAAATGTTTTAGGCTCTTACCACGGCCTGGGATGACTTTATTTACATCCACAAACCACTGCACCATGGGCAATGCTTCCACAACATCTTGGAAGCGATCTGAGGTACCCACGTTTTGAGTAATGTCTTCTTCTTTTTCTAAAAGCTCGTTTTCTTTAAGCCAGTTAACAAATTTCTCTCTAGCTTCTTCAACAGTTAAACCGACATATTCCTTACCAGCTGCTTCCAGCATTTTTCCGTCTTTGCCAATCACTGGCACAAAACCAATCGGATGACCAGTGGCTTTTTGTTTTTCATACATTTCAAAATCAACCGCGCTGTGTGCCGGCGTAACACCTAAAGCACCAGTACCGAAAGCTGGATCAACATTTTCGTCAGCGATTACCTTGAGATTCAGGGGCTCTGCTGCTCCCACATCAACAACAAAGGTTTGACCGATGTATTTTTTATACCTTTCATCGCCAGGGTTCACAGCAACCGCTGTATCGCCTAGCTTAGTTTCTGGTCGTGTGGTTGCAATTGTGATTGGAAAATCTTTGCTGTATTTGAAGGTATATAATTTGGCAGCTCGTTCAACATGAACTAACTCATCATCTGAACATGTAGACTGGCCTTTGACCGACCAGTTGACCACTCGGTAGCCGCGATAGATCAATCCATCATCATACATTTTTTTAAAAACCTCGTTTACCGCTCGGCTACGCTCCTCATCAAAAGTATAGGCTAGACGGCTCCAGTCACAACTGGTTCCCATTTTACGAACTTGTTTCAAAATAGTTTCTTTTGAATTCTCCGCATATTCACGTATTCTTTCCAACAACTTTTCACGCCCCAGCTCTTCCCGGGGGTGTTTTATTCCTTCTTTAACCAGTTCTTTTTCCACTTTGGCTTGAGTGGCAACTGCGGCGTGGTCAGTACCAGGCAAAAGTACGACTTTTTTACCCTTCATTCGTTGGTACCTGGTCATGACATCCATAAGCGAGTTTTCCAAAGCATGGCCAAGGTGCAATACACCAGTCACGTTTGGTGGTGGGAAAAGTATGGAATAGGGATCTCCGATTAAATTATCTGGATTAAAAAAACCACTCCCCTCCCATTTTTCATAAATTTGGTCTTCGTACTGTTTTGGCTCGTAAGCCTTTGGCAATTCCTTCATAACTAAATATAGCTAATTCAAAGCTTCCTTATAAAGGATTTTACAGTATTTAGAGCGAAAAGGCAAGTAATTTAGCCTTTTAAAAGCCCAAATATCACCTGCTGACCTCATCCCCAGCCGGTATTTGACAGTTTTTATGTTAACTGGTAGAATTGCCAGTTATTTAGCTCGCTTTTCTAGGCCGAGGCTGGTAACATACACCTAAAAAGATGACTCTCTCAACCAACGAACAACTAAAGCAGATCCTGGACCGGAGTCAACATATTCTCTTGACTTTCTGTCCAGCTCAAAATGACGAGGCACTACCTCTTGCTTTAGCCTGGAAATGTTGGTTAGAAAAACAAGGAAAACAAGTGGATTTGGTCGTGGACAATTATGTAACACCAGGCAAACTACGCTTTTTAAGTAATAAAGAAGAAACTAAACCCGCTATCACCAACCTCCAAAAATTCATTATTAAAGTTGACCTCGAACGAGTTAAACTGGATACCTTAAGCTATGACATTAAGGACAAGTTACTCTACATTTACCTCACTCCCAAGGAAGGCATCATTACGAAAAATGAACTGCGTACTGCCCAATCTACTTTCCGATACGATTCAATTTTAGTTTTAAACACGCCCGATCTCGAAAGTTTAGAAGGTGTTTACCAAAACAATACCGACCTGTTTTATCGCGTACCAGTGATCAATGTAGATAATCATGCAGGTAATGAACATTTCGGACAAATCAACTCGGTAGACATTACAACTCCAACCGTAACTGAAATTAGTTTAAAAATCTTCGAATCATTACACCCCGAGCTAGTTGATGAAAAAATTAGCACCAGTCTTTTGGCTGCGTTAATTTTAAAAACCAAAAACTTTAAGGCCCCTAATCTTTCTCCACAAACCTTGGAATTGGCTTCAAAATTAATTAACTATAAAGCCGATCGCGAGCTTATCATGCGCCATTTATACCGCTCCCGATCGATTGCTGCTCTAAAACTTTGGGGCCAGGCCTTAAGCCGCTTGCAAAGTCAGCCTGAACTAGGACTTGTATGGACAACACTTACACGTGAAGATTTTACTCGCTCCGGGGCTGCCGAGGACGAACTAAAAGATGTCATCGATGAATTAATCGTTAATGCTCCGGAAGCAAAAATCGTAGTATTACTTTACGAGGATGGTCCGACTAACCAAATACCACAAGAAATACATGGTATTATTTCAGTTGATAAAAATTTTGATGCCTTAGAAATAAGCAAGAAATTCTCTCCGACCGGCAATAAAAAAATGGTCAACTTCGTTATCCGTAAAGAAACCCTAAAAGAAGCAGAGGAGGAGGTCGTTTCTCATCTTAAAAAAATCATTCGGCCTCCAAAAAACTAAAATCCCTTCAATTGAAGGGATTTTTTAGTTAAAGCTACATTAAAGATCTTCCAGTCATTTCCGGCGGTTGTTCAACCCCGAGAAGCGCTAGTACAGTAGGAGCAACGTCTGCTAGTACACCAACCGGTCGTACCAAGCTCAAATCTCCTTCTGGTGGGTCACCAGATGGGCCAGCTTGTCCCATAAAGTCTTTGCCAATGATAAGCATTGGTACAGGGTTAGTCGAATGCTCTTTGTCTTTTTCACCAGTTTGTAAATTAACAACTTCTTCAGCATTGCCATGGTCAGCGGTCATGACTACTATACCATTTCTTGCTAAACAATGATCAATAACATTTTTTAAAGCCTTATCTATTGCTTCACAACCTTTAATTGTTGCCTGCAAATCACCCGTATGACCAACCATGTCCGCATTAGCAAAATTAGTAACAATGAAATCAAATTTACCACTGTCGATTGCTTTAATAGTTTCTTTCCCAACTTCACTAGCTGACATTTCCGGTGCTTCATCATAACTTGCCACCTTTGGTGACGGAATCAAAATTCGTTCTTCACCAGGAAAAGCATCTTCAATCGTACCGTTTAAAAAGAAAGTTACATGAGCATATTTTTCTGTCTCTGCAATGTGCAGCTGCTTTAAACCAGCCTTACTTAGCGTCTCAGCCAAAGAATTTCTTACAATTACTGGGTTGTAAGCCACCACGACTGGCAAGTCTTTCTCGTACTCTGTCATAGTGACAAAATACAGATCTTTAATATAGTTCCTGGCAAACTTGTTAAAACCAGGCAGAACGAAAGCTTTGGTTAATTGACGGGCACGGTCAGGACGAAAATTAAAAAATATTACCGCGTCTTTTTCTTTGACTTTGGCTATTGGTTCATTATTTTCTGTTATTACAACTGGAATAAATTCTTCGTCATAATTCTTACGACCATATGCCTCTTCAATCGCAACCAACGGATCGCTGTTAGTTTGTTCCGAAACACCTTCGGCCATTGCCCGGTAAGCTTTTTCGCACCGATCCCAACGGTTGTCTCGATCCATAGCAAAGTAACGGCCAGAAATGCTAGCAATTTTACCAACCTTTAACTCCTTCATTTTTTCTAATAGACGAGACACGAATTCTCTACCCGAGTTATATACAGTGTCTCGACCATCGAGAATAGCATGAATAAATACTTCTTTTGTAAATTTTTCTTCCTTACACATTTGCAACAAAGCGTACAGATGTTCTTGACTAGAATGGACATTGCCAGAACTCACCAAACCAATAACATGTAAAGCAGATTTATTTTTTCTAACATGCTCCAAAGCACCCTGAAAGGCTTTATTGCTTGGAAAGGTACCTTCGCCAATTTCTTTATCTATTCTAGGACAAGTTTGGTAATACACCCGACCGGCACCTATATTTAAGTGTCCAACTTCAGAGTTACCCATTTCACCAAATAACAAACCTACTTCATTTCCTGAAGCGTACAGAGTCATGGCTGGATAATCTTTTAAATACTGACGATAATTTGGTAATTTCGCTCGTGATATAGCATTACCATCATTATCTGGTGCCACCCCCCAGCCGTCGTTAATTATTAATACTACTGGTCGATAATTATATCCCATATTAAAATAAGGCTTTACCCGTCATTTCTTTAGGTTTTGGTCGCCCCATCATTTTTAGTAAAGTTGGTGCAATGTCTCCCAATCTTCCCTTTGCACGCACTTTTTTTATCTTCAAATTCTTTCCAACAAAAATACATGGAACAGAGTTAGTTGAATGTTCAGTGTCTATCTCTCCAGTCTTTGAATTAATCATTTCTTCAATATTTCCATGGTCAGCGGTAATAATGGCTTGTCCGCCAATTTTTAAGACGGTCTCCACAATTCTCTGAACCTGTTCATCAACTGTTTTAACCGCTTTTTTACCAGCCTCAATAACCCCAGTATGTCCTACCATATCTGGATTAGCAAAATTGACCAACAAAAAGTCATAACGGCCAGATTCGATACTTTTTACCACCAAATCCCCCACCAGGTTAGCATTCATCTCTGGCGCAACTGCATAATTATCTACTTTCTTTGACTCAACTTTAACCCATTCTTCATCACAAAAATGACTAGCATAACCGCCATTAAAAAAGTAAGTAACATGAGCAAATTTTTCTGCTTCGGCAATATATATTTGTTTTAAGGGACAAAGAGTTTGCACAAAACTATTTTTGACATCTCGAGACGGAAAGGCTGTTAAGACACCAGGCAAATCTGGACCAAAGTCCGTCATGGCTACAAAACGTATATTCTTTGGCGCCTTTACACGTTTAAAAGCACCAAGGTTAGCTTTTTCGAAATTAAGTTGAACAAAAGCTTTAGTAAGTTGGCGGGCGCGATCGCTTCGAGTATTAAAGAAGAAAATTGCATCATTGCTTTTCACTACCCCAACGGGCTTACTACCTTCTGTTATGACCGTTGGCTCAATAAATTCATCCGTTTCTCCGCTGTTGTACGCCAATTGAATTGCCTCTTCGACTGAAGAAGCTTTTTTTCCTTTTCCATTTACCATAACGTTATACACTCTTTCAGTTCTTTCCCATTGCTTATTGCGATCCATAGCATACAGACGACCGGTAATACTAGCAATTTTTTCTCCCCCCTTAAACTTAGCCTTTAATTTTGCCAGATGTTCTAAAGCATCATGTTGTCCAGAATCGCGACCATCCGTAAAAAGATGCAAAAACACCTTAGAAATTTTTTCACGATGCAGATAATCTAACAAGGCATAGAGATGCTCAGGACAAGAATGAGCGCTGTTATGATTGGATAGTAAACCCATTACATGCACAGCAGTTTTATACTTTCGGACATGATGCAATGCTAAATCAAAAGCATTGTTCTTAAAAAAAGTTCCGTCTTTAATAGCGTCAACAATATAGGCAGCGTCTTGTTTCACCACCCGACCGGCCCCTAAATTCATGTGTCCGGCTTCACTATTGCCTTCTTGGCCGCGAAAAAGACCAACGGCTTCTCCACTTGCTTCCAGCTTAGTATTGGGAAATTTCTTCAGCCACTTAAAATAGTTCGGAGCTGTTTTCCGGTCTATTACATTACCTTTGCTTTTAGTTGTAGCGACCCCCCAGCCGTCCATGACTATTAGCGCCGTGGTCTTTTTAAAGTCTTTCATAGTGCGGGTATTATAGCCTATTGAAGCCAAGTTAGCAATTATTATTAGACGAAAAACCCGCCTTTTTAGGCTTTTTCATTGGCCTGAAGGCGGGTTTTTATATTATCCTTGCACCTCGTCAGCAATTTCCATTAAGCGATTGTATTTCTCGACTCGGTCAGATCGTGACAAAGAACCAGTTTTAATAAATTCCGAATTAACAGCGACAGCCAAGTCAGCGATGAACGTGTCAGAAGTTTCGCCAGAGCGATGTGATACGGCTACCTTGTACCCATTCTGTTTGGCCAAACTAATCGCCTGAATAGTTTCTGTAACTGAACCAATCTGGTTAAGCTTAATTAAAATTGCATTAGCGATATTCTCTTTTATACCACGTTCTAATCTTTCGACATTTGTTACAAACAAATCATCGCCGACTAAATTTACATTTTTACCGATCTCCTTTGTCAACTTTGACCAACCACTCCAATCGTCTTCACTTAAGCCATCTTCAATAGAAACTAGCGGGTACTTCTTAGACCATTGTTTATACACACCGATCATTTTCTCACTTGTCCAACCTTGTTTATTGTTTAAGAAGTAGTATTTATCATGATGATGAAACTCTGAAGCAGCAACATCTAAACCAAGAAACACTTGTTTACCCGGCTCGAAACCAGAACTTTTAATTGCTTCCATTATAACCTGTAAAGCTCGTTCGTTATTTAATAGCTCTGGCGCAAAACCACCTTCATCACCAACCGCTGTTTTGTAACCTTTTTGACTTAAAATAGAAGCCAAAGCATGAAAAATCTGTGCACCCATACGTACGCGTTCGTGCATGGATTTATGCTTCGGGATAATCATGAACTCCTGAATGGTTAAACCATTGTCGGCATGACGGCCACCATTTAAAATATTCATCATCGGGACTGGTAAACGCCATTCTTTCTCTTTTAATTTATACACTTCTCTTAAATACTTATACAAAGGCTTTTTTGCTGCTTCCGCACCTGCTCGAGCAACAGCCATAGACACAGCCAAAATAGCATTAGCACCTAAACGAGACTTATTTTTTGTGCCATCTAACTTTAGCATTTTTTCATCCAAGACTACCAAATTGCCAACTTCTTGCCCAATTAAATTTTTAGCAATAACCGTGTTAACATTTTTTACAGCTTTTAAAACACCTTTACCGCCGTATCTTTTTCCTCCATCACGAAGCTCAAGTGCTTCGTGCGTACCAGTGGAAGCACCTGATGGCACTTTGGCCACGCCAATAATACCATTTTCCAAAACTACTTTAGCTTCTACCGTTGGGTTACCACGTGAATCTAAAATTTCCCTCGCTTGGATTTGTTTAATTTTCATAAATAAAAAACTACAAAATTAAGCGCATATATCTTAGCATAGGCAGCCTAAAAAATAAACCCCAGATTGTGGAAAATCTGGGGTTAAGTAACTAGGAATTAGTAAGGTAATATCTCGTAAGTAACATTTACATTTACCGTGACGTCTCTGGTACCGGCTGCTACCGATGCTGGACCACCGCCGCCTTCCGCTCCAAGATTCAAGGCATCCTTATAATACGGCATAATACCAGATTCAGGGGCATACTCATTGAAATTTACCACTGAACCTAGGCGCATCCCCAAAGATTTTGCTAGATACTCGGCTTTAGCCTTGGCGTCGTTTAAACCCTTTTCTCTAGCCACCGATTTTAAGTTCTCTGGGTCGTCAATTGTAAAACTTAAACCGCCAACTTCATTAGCACCATATTTACCAGCCAAGCCTAAAACATCACTAATCTTCGAAAGATCGCGGATCTTAACCGTTAGTTGATTGGTTACCCGATAACCATTTAATACCTGTCCCTTATCTTGCGTGTAGGTGTAATCAGGATAAATGGTGTAATTGCTCTGCATGTCTTTATCCTCTACTCCCATTTTCTTTAAATCATCCATGACCTTATCCATCACTGCTTTGTTAGTTGCTTGGGCCTTAGCAACATCTTTATCTGTATTAGAGTAACCGATTGTCGTTAAAGCGATGTCGTTACTTCCAATCGCCTTACCTACACCAGTAACCATAATAGTACGTTCCATTTTTGGTGACATGCCAATGGTATCGTACTTTTTTAGGTTATTACGAATAACTGTACCTAAAAAGAATATAGCATAGACAAGCAGAACGCCTAAAAAGGTCAAGAAAATCTTTTTAGCAAATTCCCCACCCCACCATGTGCAATTACAACCCCGGTCGTCGACACGACTTGGTTGTGGTGGAGTTCGATTTAAGCCAAGTGGCATAAATTAATTCCTCCCCACTCTTTTTCACCGTTTGGTGATTCGAGTGGTAATAAATAATAAAAAAATTACTTTTTTAAAAACTTTAAGCCTGGTAATTCTTTTCCACTTAAAAACTCTAACATTGCTCCTCCGCCAGTTGAAATTAGGTCAATATGTTCATCCAAATGTAACGCTCTTACCACCTCTAAGGTTTCCCCTCCTCCGACCACCCCAAAAGCCTTTCCTTTAGAACGCGCAGCAATAGCCCGGGCCATTGCATAAGTTCCATGCTGGTAAGGTTTGCATTCAAAATAACCGACGGCACCATTCCAAATAATTGTATTTGCCTTCTTTAAATAATCGGCGTAAAGCGAAATCGTGCCCGGACCGATGTCGTAAATCCCTTCCTCCTTGTCTTTAATATTCAACTTCACTATTTGTTCTACCCTGGCTCTACGCCCATTCTTTTTTCCAACCACCACATCTATCGGCAAGATAATTCTTTCCGCCCATAAGTGTTCTAGAGCTTCGGCTTTTAACTCTTTGTCAACTAGAGAATTTCCCACTTTAAAACCTCGAGCATAAAGGTAGGTATTGACTATACCGCCGCCTAATAAAATTTTATCTGCTATTGGCAATAATTTTTTTACAACTGGCAACTTTGTCTCGAGCTTAGCTCCCCCTAATACAACCACTAATGGTCGTTTTGGTTTTCCCATTACCTGCGACAGAGTTTCCACTTCTTCTTCCAAGAGAATACCCGCATAAGAAGGTAGTTCCCTGGCCAACCCGCTTACGGTTGCCGAATCACGATGAGACACTCCAAAGCCATCTAAAACAAATATCTTTCCCCATTGTTTAAAAAAGCGCCGCGCACTTCCTTCGTCCTTCTCCTCTCCTTTTATAAAACGAACATTATCCAACAAAGTAACGCTCCCCGGCTCCAGTTGAGGCAAGATTGGTTCGCTTTCATACCATTCAGTTGCTGGAACGAAATTAATAGTTTCACCAAGCAAACGTCCCAGCCGTCTACCGACCGACTCTAAACTTAATTCGGGGTTATATCCATTTGGTCGACCTAAATGGCTTAAGATAATAACCCGGGCACCTTTACTTTGCAAATACTTAATCGTTGGTATACTGCGTGCTATCCGGTAATCTTCTAAAACCTTCCCGTTTTCAATCGGTACATTAAAATCCGTTCGTAAAAGAACGTAAGCATTTTTCAAATTTTTTGCGGTCTTTAAAGACCTTAACTTCATAGTCAAATATTTGACTATATTATACCACAAAGAAGTGTTCCCTCCAAGAATTTATTTAGACCAGTATTCTTCATACCCCTCGTCACCTGGCCAAAGATAATTTTTGAAGACCCATTCGGCTAAATCACGGGCCTCACTAAAACGAAGTTCATTTGAATCAGCGCCGAGTATTACTATTCGCACTGCGTGGTGATTGTCATCCTCAATTCGAACCGTAAAATTGTATTTTGAATCATTAATATATCCAGTTTTACCAACAATTTTATCTTCCGCAAAACGATTCGGTACCCAATTTGTTAAAAGCCAATTAGTACTCCAAACTTGTCTTTCCTTTCTCACACCGATTGGGTGAGCATAATACCTACCAGTCTGTAAGCTCTTTTTAATTTTGTCTATTTGTAATGCTGCTTTTAAAAGTTTAACCACGTCTTCTGCATTAGCGACGTTTTTTTCATCCAAGCCGGTTGGTTCAACAAAACTAGCTGTCTTCAAGCCTAATTCTTTGGCTTTCCGGTTCATTAAGGCGACAAAATTCTCAGCTGGCAACCCAGTGTTCCGAACCAGTGTATTAATAGCACTATTAGAAGAGCCAACTAAAGCGATATTCCACAGATCTTCAATTTTAAACTTTTCGCCGGCATTAACGAAATGACTGCTGGAGCTAAAATCAGCATTAGTAACCACAGTTGAAGTTGTCCATTCTGGTCGCAAATCCATGAGAACCAATGCGGCCATAAGTTTCGTAATACTAGCCAACGATCTTACTTCTTCGGGATTCTTGCTAAACAAAACCGTACTAGTATCATCATCAATTACAAGTACCGAAACAGCTGTAAGTTTACCGGCAAAAGTAGAGGTTGTGGTTAATAAAGGGACTCTTGGACGACTGGGCGGCAAAGCTTTTACTTCCGGTTCAGTATGAAGGACTTTTCTAATACCAGCAACCGGATACTGCCAAACTTTATCTGGTATTTTCTGGATCGATACTGAACCGAGCAATACCAAAGTCACCCCAAGAACCATGATACCAAAAGAAGCTAGAAAATCTGAAAACTTCGGGGGGATGTACATAACTAACTATCTGTATTTGTCTTTTCTAAAGATGAAAGAATATTTTCGTGTTGATGCAGTTTATCATACTCCGGCAGTTCCTTCAAACTACTTAACCCCAGGTGTCTTAAATACTCCATTGTTACTTCGTAAGTTGGGAGCAAGGCTGCAGGATCCTCGCTTTCTTTCACTAAACCACGCATTAATAAATTACGTATTATTAAGCTACAGTTTACGCCACGAATCTGCTCTAATTCAGGTTTAGTAATCGGGCCACAGTAAGAAATGACTGTTAAAGTTTCTAACTGGGGACGAGTTAATTCACCCGATACTTCGGCTTTTAAAAACTGCTCAGCCAACTCTCTATTTTCTGGGTTTGAAACCATTTGCCAATCACCATTATTTTCAAGAACTCGCAATCCAGATTCGTCCTGGTTATATTTGCCTACCAAAATTTGTAGAGCAGTCGCCACCTCTCCTTCATCTATATTCAAGGTCTTAGCAATTTTTTTTAGACTTAATGGCTTCGATGCGACGAAAAGAATGGTTTCTAATTTCGAAGTAATATTCATATGACTAAATTACTTTTATTTCCATGTCCCCAAAAGCTTCGCCCTGTTCTATGAAGGCACGGCTTTGTTTTAATAATTCTAACAAGGCGAGGAAGCTGACAATAACCTCGGTTTTACTTTCTGCTGTCGCCAAGATTTCGTTAAACTTAATGCTTTTATGTTTTTTCAAAGCAGAAAATATGGCCTCTACTTTTTGCTTTACTGAAATAGCACGATCAATCGTAACTTTTGGCAACGGATTAATCGGTTTTAACCTAGCAACTAGTTGAGACATTGACCGAAGTAGATCATCTACTAGTGCATTAGCTGGCAACTTGAATCCTTCGGCTTTAATAGGTGGCTCTACTCGACCATAGGCGATACAATTTCTCTGCCACAAGACGTTCATTTTCTTGCTAGCTTCAACATACTGCTGGTACATCTTCAACTGATCCGCCAAACTCGGTCCTTCCTCATCATCAGGATAAAGATATGGTAAAAGTGTTTTGGATTTTAGATAAACCAACTTTGTCGCAATAACCAAAAAGTCGGCTAGCTCTTCTGATCGATCATGCTCCAGCTTATCTAAATAGGCTAAAAATTGCTCTGTCACATCCGAAAGAGCAATTTCCGTAATACTCATTTTTTCAAGTTCGATTAGTTGCAAGAGCAGATCTAATGGACCTTGAAATTTTTCCAATTTAACTTCAGTCGCCATGACTACAATGGTAATTTTTTCTGTTTTCTGGAAAGAAAATCATTCCAAGCCTTTACTCCATCGCGAGTTATTCTAACTTCCTTAATAAACCACTTTTTCGGTGTGCGGATACCATACCCAACCAAATAACCGCGATCAATTAATCTCTCCAAACTTTGAGTTATTATTTTTACTTGGCCGATTCTTTTAACCTTCGATTCTGGGCCATAAAAATGGCCAAAGATATTTCGCTCGGTCTTCCCTCCCTCACTACACTCTTTTAGAATGTATTGTTGGAGCGAAGAGAACATAAACAATTTTATTCTTGTAATTTAATATGTACGTCGTCTAAAGTTTCTTTTGGCAGGGTCGAGGGAGCGCCCATCATAAGATCACGGGCATCGCCAGTTTTTGGGAAAGCAATTACTTCGCGGATGCTCTCTTCGCCTTGTAAAAGCATGACTAAACGATCCAAACCGAAAGCGATGCCACCATGTGGTGGAACTCCGTACATAAATGCTTCTAACATGTGGCCAAAACGGGTATTGATCTCTTCTTCCTGTAAACCCAATACTTCAAAGATCTTTTTCTGAAGAGCGTGATCAAAAATTCTTAGGCTTCCACCCCCCACCTCAAATCCATTCAAGGCCAAATCATAAGCATAAGACTTAACTTGTTTTGGGTCGGTATTCAGCAAAGTTAAATCTTCATCTTTCGGACGAGTGAAAGGATGGTGAGAAGATACTAATCTGTTTTCTGTTTCGCTGTATTCAAACAACGGAAAGTCCACAACCCAACAAAAAGCCAATTCAGTTTTATCTGTTTTATCTTTTCGCAAATCTGGTTTGTCTGAACCATATTTTTCCATCGCTTCCGCATAGGTTAAAACCGGAAATGGTTTTTGACTTAGGCGCAAATGGGAAAATTCTTTTTCAATAAGCTCAATTATCATTTTCTCCATTATTTCCAAAATCTCTTCCTGATTTAAAAAAGAAGTTTCAATATCTAACTGTGTGAATTCCGGTTGACGATCGCCACGATTATCTTCGTCTCTAAAGCATCGAGCAATTTGAAAATATCTCTCGACTCCACCGACCATTAATAATTGCTTAAACTGTTGCGGAGATTGCGGCAATACATAAAAATTACCCGCATGTAAACGGGAAGGTACTAAAAATTCACGTGCCCCTTCTGGGGTACCTTTGGTAATATATGGAGTCTCGACTTCCCAAAACCCTACCTGAGTTAAATAATTACGTAAATAACTATTAACCTTATGACGTGCTTCTAGATTTTTTTTCATACGGTCTGATCGGACATCCAAATAACGGTATTTCATTCTTAATTCTTCGGTTATATTTCTGGTATCTTGATCAACTTCAAATGGCATTGGTGCTGATTCGGAAATAACCTTCATTTCTTTAGCTAAAATTTCAACTGTTCCAGTTGGCATTTCTAAATTCCTTTGTTTTTCACCACGCTCTTGAACGATGCCGCGTAGTTCAACTAAATATTCCAAACGAACACGCTTAAACTCTTCCACAGAATTTTCATCCATTTCACTCGGCACACCAACAACTTGAACGATGCCACTACGATCACGTAAATCTAAAAATACAATCTTGCCCATGTTACGGCGAGCATTCACCCAGCCTTTCAATAAGACCTCTTCCCCTACCTTGTTAACCGTTTCAGTATTGTATATACGCATATATGTAAATTATTTTCCAAACATGGTTGCCATCTCCACCAAGCGATGAGCATAACCACATTCATTGTCATACCAAGCAACTACTTTGACTAGATTACCACCTACAACATTGGTGAGTTTAAGGTCAACAATAGATGAATAGGTATTACCAACAAAATCAGAAGAAACGAGTTCTTCTTCCGTGCACATTAGAATCCCTTCAAATCTACTAGTCTTAGAAGCATCGACTAAAACTTTATTTACTTCTTCTTTGGTTACATTCTTTTTTAAAACAATTGTCATGTCTGACAAAGATACTGTTGGTACTGGTACCCGGAAAGCCACACCATCAAAGATACCTTGCAAATTAGTTTTTACTTCTCCCACCGCCTTCGCTGCGCCGGTTGTAGTTGGTGCAATATTTTCTGCTGCCGCTCTCGCTCGTCGTAAATCTTTATGCGGGCCATCTTGTAAGTTCTGGTCAGCAGTATAACCATGGACTGTACTCATCATCGCTTTTTCAATTCCATATTTTTCGTCCAAAATCGCCATAACTGGAGCAATACTGTTTGTTGTGCAGGAAGCATTATTGATCACAACCGCTTTCTCTTTACCAACTTTCCCGCAATTTACACCACGAACGTAAGTTGGGACATCACCTTTAGCTGGAGCGGAAATAATAACTCTTTTTGCGCCTGCCTTTACATGCATTTCTGCATCTTCTTTTTTTGTAAATCTTCCAGTACACTCTAAAACCACATCCACTTTCATTTTACCCCATGGTAACATGGTCGGATCCTTCTCTGCTAAGACCGGAATCTTTTTACCTTTTACAATAATATTTTTCTCGTCAAAAGATACTGGTAAGTCATAGTGTCCGTATGCAGTATCATATTTTAATAAGTGAGCCAAAGTCTTGGTATCTGTTAGATCATTAACCGCCACAATCTTTACATTTTTACTGGAAAAGGCCGCTTTAAAAGCCTGGCGGCCAATCCGGCCAAATCCATTAATTGCAATGTTTAACATAATAAAAGGTTAAAAATAGGTGACTTAATTATACCCCACTTAGACAACTCTCGCAAACAGGCACTTCAAGTACTCCCCTTCGGTAAAAGCCACTAATTCAGGGTGATCAATACCGTGAGTGAAGGTTTCTAAGATTTGAACAGTCCGATGGGCTCGTCCTGACGCCTCACTTAACATGTAGCGAAAATCTGTAAAAGAAACATGGGCAGAACATGACGCTGTGACCAAAATACCGCCGGACGGAATAATTCTTAAAGCCTGTTCATTAATTTTACGGTAACCCTGCAAACCTTCTTTGATTTTTCGTCGGTCTTTTACAAAAGCTGGTGGGTCTAAAATAATTACCTCATAATCCCTCGCATCTTCGCTGTTTAGATATTCTTTAACATCCGCGACAACAAAGCCACTTTTCTTCTCAAATCCGTTCAACTTGACGTTTTCTTTAGCCATGGTAATGGCTGGTTCTGAAGCATCTACGTTCATCACTTTTTTTGCTCCGCCCATTACAGCAGAAAGGCTAAACCCTCCGGTATATGAAAAACAATTTAAAACCTTCTTATTTTTAACATATTTCTGTAAAGCTTCTCGTTTGTCTCTTTGGTCTAAAAAGAAGCCTGTCTTCTGACCGTTTCGGATATCCACAAAAAACCTTATTCCAATTTCTTTAACCTCGATCCTTTCTGGAATTTCACCTAATAACAACCCCACTTTTTCTTCTGCTCCTTCGATCCCTCGGGTTCGTACATCAGATCGCTCATACATACCTTTTGGTTTAACAATCTTCTTCAAGGCATTAATTATCTGCTCTTTCCAAGCCTCAATACCTAGGGTGTGCATTTGGACGACTAAATAGTCACCAAACTTGTCTATAATCAAGCCGGGTAATAAATCGTTCTCGCTGTTGACCAAACGGTAACAGTTTGTATCTTTTGAAGCTACATACTCTTCACGTAAATCATAGGCCGCTTGGATCCGCTTGTTAAAAAAATTCTGGTCTATTTCTTCATCTTTATCCCAACTCCAAATTCTCACAGCAATCTGCGAATAAGAATTAAAATATCCACTGGCTAAAAAATCTCCTTGGGCATCCACTAAACGAACGGACTCTCCGCTTGAAAGACCTTCCGGTATACTTTGTAATGCTCCTGAGAACACCCAGGGATGTCGACCACGAATCGGACCAACTCTTTCTCGCCTTACTTTTAATTCAATCATATTATTCTTTTAAAACACATTCACTTTACCTAAATTTAGAGAAAAAAACAAGCCCCCAGGATTAGCGGGGGCCTACAGGTTTCTACTATCTTTCACTTACTGTGAGAGGAATATAGTTTTCACCAACAATCATGTTTTGACCTACTGGACTAAATTTGATACGAATCATGTAATTACCAGCCGGTAATTCAGTAGGAATAATTTGAAGAATGTTTATATTACGAACTTGGTTGTTGTTACTTCTCCATCTACCGGTATTTCTTTGCCAGACCTTACCATTTTCATCAACAATTTCACGGGCTAGATCGAAGTAACCACTAATGCCAGTTGTATTCTTAAAACTGTACTTTAATCTGAAACTGTATGGCAATACTACGGCTTTCTTCAGAGACTTAAGACTGGCCGTGTCAAAAACCAAAGTTTTTTCAGTATTTCCTACCTCACCACCCCATACCACCTGCTTAACTTTCCTCTTTTCCAAAGTAAATTCAAAACTATTTTCCGCGATCGTTTTACCATTTCTTGCGTCATACACCACTACCCTTTTGGTGTAAATACCCGGAGCCAAGCGAGTAGATAAATTTTGTCTAATTGAACGAGAATACTTCCCATTCGCTCTTAAGGTTGCGGTACCATTAGAAACCAAAACAGTTTTTCCGCTGCTATTAACCACACTTCGCACCACTTTAATTGGCAAGGATTTACCAGTTGTGTTAGTAAAAACATAATTAAAGCTCAGATTCTGCCCTTGAACAAAGTTGCGACTATTAATTTTACTCATTTTTACCAAAGAATTACGGTCTATATCTATCAGGGTTGAAGATGGTACTTGAACTGAGTCGGGAATAGAAATTTCGATTTTTTGTACAGCTGTTTCTCCCCCGTTTGAGGAACGGAATTTAACATAGTAGGTTTTTTCTGTCTCTCCACTGTCAAGTACGATCTGTTTTTCCTTAGAATAAACTTCCCAGGAACTGCCAGCAAAAGTTGGATTATCAGAGACTGTTAGCTGATAAGCACTTTGAACATTGAAACTGAAAACTACTGTTCTAAATGGCGAAGTTACACTTAATCTTTCTACTACATAAGTCACTGGAGTTGACCCTAAGATCGGGATTGAAGCCTCAACCGCAACACTTCCGCCGCCGCCGCCCGAGGTACTTGGTGTCGCTGAAGGCGTGTACGAAGCTAAACTAATAGTAGCCCCAGAAGACGTTATGCTAGTTACGGTTACAGTCATGTCATTTACTCCGTTTTCATTTGTATCAATATTAGTTGCAACTCCGGAAGAAAACGACTGCGTCACAGGTGTTGAGGCGATAGTAATATTGGCACTTACACCTTCGACTACGCTATTTAAAGTTGCTGTGTGAGGTTCACCATCAGAAAACTGAAATGTACTGGAGGCACCTGTGCTCAAAGTCATGGCAACCGAATTACCTACAGATGCTGTAGTTACTGAATCTGAATCACTAGAAAAGCTGGACCATGTTGTATCATCGCTGTTATATAATGCTCTCACTTTAAAAGTGTAAGCAGTTGCGGCTGTTAAGCCTGTGAGGGTATATGAGGTATCAGTAGTAGTCGCAATACTTGAATCTGTGCCAGCGTTATACAGCTCAAATACTGTTCCTGTTGCGTTACTGTTAGCACTCCAAGAAATAATAATACTAGTCTGGCCATTAGCTGTACCCACAACCGTAGCAGGAACCGCTGCACTAGTGTATGCACTATCGGTCACTGCGTCAGTATATGTTCCATCATTATGTTGTGCTCTAATATTTACAGTATAGTTTATATTAGGAGTGAGCCCTGTAAAGATTAATGCCGTATCTGTAGTTGTGGCAGAAGTCAAACCAGTGCCATACAAGCTATAGACAGTGCCATTAGCATTATTATTAGCGTCCCAGGATATAGACAAAGAAGTTGCAGACAATGTAGAAACCGAAACATTAATCGGAATTGCCGACAAAGTATATTCAGTATCTGTCGCTGCAGAAGAATAACTTCCATCGTTGTTCTGGGCCTTTACGCTTATGGTATAGCTAGTATTCGGAGTTAAACTACTAATAGTAGTCGAAGTAGCAGTAGTAGTTACAGTTGAAAATCCGCTTCCGGATATCTGGAACACCGTACCGTTGGGATTACTATTGGCACTCCAAGATACCGCGATTGACGTGGTTGAAACTGCACTTGCCGAAACAGCTGACGGAATCGCAGCGATAGTGTAAGCACTCGTCGTAACTACGGAGGTGAACGTGCCATTGTTGTGAGCTGCTTTTATCTCAAAGGTATATTCTGTATTTGGTGTAAGATCCGTATATGTAAGCGATGTCCCAGTTGTCGTTGCTGTATCCAGTAGGTTATCTGTAATATAATAGACCGTACTACTAGGATTATCGTTTGCCCCCCAAGATACATCAATCTCTGTTGCTGAGATCACAGATGAACTTGCTGATACTGGTGGCGCTGCCAAAGTATACTGTATACTCATCGTTGCATAGGATGAATCACCGTAACTATTGGTAGCGGCAACGCGAACATAGTACCCCGTATTTTGAGTAAGTCCTGTTAATGTGGTAGAGGTGGCGTTTGCCGCTGTCGTGGTTACCGTCGTGTACGAAGATCCATCTGTAGATTTTTGTACAACGAAACCAGTCTCGTCCGAGGATGCGTCTGTCCAGGTAATCCCAATGCTTGTTGTATCAATGGTAGAGGTCGCAAGACTAGACGGCGCGGTCGGTACTGGGACAATAAGACTTTCTGTAGCACTTATTGCAAACTTCGTTTCTGATAGACTTCCCCATGGTTCAAGCAACGACGTTGGGGTTCCTGCTTCTACCTGCCAAACTAAGTCCGTTACATTTCCCTGCGTATCTTGGCCATTGGTTATGCCGTCAAATGTCACGGAAAAAGCTGTGCCGGAAGGGATAGTCGAACTTACTATACCATACAACAAGGTGCTGGTCGCACTATATGCGACACCCGCTAATTCAGATGTTTCAACCGCTTTCTGTAAAGTTACGTCGTCAATGTAAGCACTGTCGTATACATCACCTACTTTATTTCCTCTACCATATAAAGCAATAGTAATATTCCCTGAAGCTGGGACTATAAAGTTTTCTGTCGTAGTTGCTTGGTAAGTTTCCGTCGTAACAAAGCGCTGCTCTTCCTGTACACCGGTATCATTCCACCCAGGGTTAGTACCAGTTGTGTAAGTTCTCCATTCATTATTGTAAAAATCATAAATCTGAGTAGCAGAGCTCACCGGACCGTTGAAAAGCGATATGCCAAGTCTGGCATAAGTACTTGCACCATCATTTTTCCTTGACCATACACTAACTTGATACGTGTCTCCAGGCTGTAATCCAGCAGTGCTCGTAGATACATAGTTGTAAACTTCACCAGCACTATCCCAACCCCAGGTACTTTTTACTGCATAATTTCCACCATGTGTAATAGTTGTCTCTCCTTCAAGAGATCCTTTAACGATACCATTAAAACTGCCAATCGCCCAGCCAGAAGGACTCGTAGGCACAGTACTCCAAGCCTCAAAATTGCTATTAGTTAATACATTCGCTGAGTTGACTAAAAACTCTACATCATCATACAAGGCAACATCATTCAGGGAACCTATACTTATAAAAGCAATTTCAACGCCTGCCACCCCAGACGCTGGTGCAGCCACCTGCGTTGTGGTGTATTGCGTCCAGGTGTCAGATAAGGTCACGGTCTCTACTTGGTCATCTGTTATTGGTCCTGCGAGAGCCTCCCAGGTGCTCGATGTAAAATTATATATGTATTCATTATCTAAGGCATCGGCATAACGATAAAAAACCATCGCATTTGGAGTACCGACACTTCGTTTAGCGTAAAATCTAAATTGAACACTATCGTTATTGGAAAAATTAATTGCTTCCTGAAAGAGACTTGGACTCAGGTAGGAGTCGCCATAGTTATTATAGGATGTCAAAGCCAGTGCATAATTACCGGCGTTTCTATCAGAACTTTGTGCTGTATAATCCAAATCTGTGGACTCAAAAATCCAACTATCGGGCGTCTCTACTGTATTCCAACTCTCTATGCCTCCATCTGTCAAAGTGCTTGCTTCGTAAGTTGTGGTCGAAATGCTTGTATACAGTGTAATATTGCTTATCGCACTCGTTGTTGCGCTACTTACATCGAAAGCGCTAGCCAAACTTGATGTCGGGAAATAAAAACGTACTACATCTCCAGCAACCAAATCCTGTGTGGTCGTTACTGAAAAAGTCCATTGTGTACTGGTTGCTCCAACGATGTCATCTGTCCCAGGAGTCGCCGGCTCAATCGTAAAATTACCATCAGCACTTACTTCTGCCTGCGTTCCGGACATAAAATATAGAGCAGAATAGATACTAATGCCAACTATTATAATTAAAAAATAGAATAAATTGGATATATTATTCTTCTTTTGAAGATGTCGAGAAAAATTTAACATAATTCAATATTCAATCGCGGGTTTTTTACTAAATAAGAATTTTCAACTTTTTTTCAAAGACATTATACCATTTTACCTTTATCTTAGCTATGTGGATATCTTTTTAAATCAAAAAGCACGTCCTTTAGACATGCTTTTGATATATGTAATATATATTTACGTAATTTTATTTCAGTTGGGCCTCGACTTCCGCTGCAAAATCACAAGCCTTTTTCTCGATCCCCTCACCCAATTCAAAACGAACATACTGTTTTAAAGCTGCACCAGCTTTAGCTAACAAATCCTTAATCTTTAAAGATTCGTCCTTAATAAAGACCTGGTCAACTAAACAATTTTCTTCATAATACTTCTCCATTTTGCCTTTCAAAATATTCTCAATAATATTTTCTGGCTTACCTTGTTCACGCAGTTGGGCGCTGGCAATTTCTTTTTCCTTATCCAAATCAGCTTGTGAAACAGCGGTACGGTCTAAATACTTTGGGTTAGAGGCAGCAATATGCATTGCTAGGTCGTTAGCCAAAGTTGAATCCCCACCTTCAAGCTCAACTAGTACGCCGATTTTCGTGCCATGAAGATACAAACCAACCACACCGCCTTCGTAACGAGCAAAACGACGAATACCAATTTTCTCACCAATTTTAACTGTTAGATTGTTTAGAGCATCACTTACGACTTCACCATTTGGTAAAGCTAAAGTCTGTAAATTATCCAAGTCACTTGGGTTGCTCTTGGCTACTGTTTCAGAAACGGCCTTAGTGAAATTTACAAAGTCATCACTTTTGGCAACAAAGTCCGTTTCAGAGTTTACTTCTACTAAGGCGCCAACTTTACCTTCGAGTACAACACCATGCACTAAACCTTCTGCAGCTACTTTGTCAGCACGTTTAGCTGCTTTAACAATACCTTTCTTGCGAAGAATCTCTGCCGCAACTTCCATGTTTCCTTCCGCTTCTTCCAATGCTTTCTTACAATCCATCATGCCTGCGCCAGTTGAAGCGCGTAATTTAGCAATATCGCTCGGAGTTATAGTCATAATGGTTTAAATTTAAAAATTAATAAATGGCTTTTACCATTTTACGCCTCTTTCTCTTTCTTCGCAACCCGAAGCGTCTTTGTGGTTTTAGTAATTTTAACTTTTTCAGAAGTTTTAACAACTTTTTTAACTGGCTTCTCTTCCACAACTGTTTCTACTTTGACTTCCTTAACAACTGGGGTTTTCTTAACTTCACGCACTGCACCGTCACGTTTTTCAGCTAAAGCCTTACCTTCGTTAACAGCGGTAGCAATTAAGTCAGCCATCATCTTAATAGAATTTACAGCATCATCATTAGCTGGAATAACGTAATCAGCATCTAATGGGTTAACATTAGTATCGCAAACACCAACAACCGTAACATTTTTCTTGTCGGCTTCAACTAAAGCAGTCTTTTCGGTACGCATGTCAGCGATATATAAAGCATCTGGCATACGATCCAAATCTTTAATACCAGCCAAATAGCTTTCCATTTTTTCCACTTCCTTCTTCATCTTAATCTGTTCGCGTTTTGGATATTTTTCAATCTCACCACTTCTAATTTCTTCCATCATGGTGTTGTATTTGCGCAAACGCTTTTTAACCTCATCAAAGTTAGTCAACATGCCACCAATCCAACGCTCTACCAAGAATGGCATTCCGCAGGCCAAAGCAGCGGATTTAACCAAGTCGCGAGCTTGACGTTTGGTTGCGACAAATAAAATAACCTTACCTTCTGCGGCAAGATTCTTAACGTACTCTAAGGTACGATTTAACTCCTCCAAAGTTTTTTCCAAATCAATGATGTGAACGTTGTTACGTACACCAAAGATGAAGTCCTGCATCTTAGGATGCCAGCGACCGCGTTGATGGCCGAAGTGTACTCCAGCCTGCAACATTTCCAACAAAGTTGGTAATTTAGACATATTTTTCCTTATTACTTCCTCTCCACCCTGCCCAAAGGAGTGGTCCTCAGGGAGGAAAACGCTTCTGACACACAAGCCAGAAATGGTGGATGAGTGATATAAATAGTGGGTAAAGTATACAAAAAGACGGGATTTTTGTCAAGACTAAGCCTCATTATTGACAAAAAACTATTTTTGTACTAAACTATCGACACTTAAGTAAATTTTCTATTATGAAAGCCAAAATCCATCCAGAATACCATGATGACGCGGTAGTAACCTGCGCTTGTGGCAACAATTTTAAGACCGGTAGTACTTTAAAGGAAATCCGTATTGAGCTTTGCAACCAGTGCCATCCTTTTTATACTGGCAAACAGAAATTCGTTGACACTGCTCGTCGTGTAGAAAAATTCCAAGAAAAAGCTGCTAAAATTGCAGCTGCAGCTAGCGAACGCAAAGGTAAGAAAGCTAAATTAGCCGCTCGAGCGACTAAGAAAACTGCTAAGAAGGCTGCTAAGGAAGCTTAGCTTTGAAATTAAAACAGGCCTTTCTGGTCTGTTTTTTAATTTCAAATATAGTATAATACTCCCGTATGCTTAATAAATACGTCCAAATTAAAGAAAAATTCCAATCTTTAGAAACCGCTCTCCAAGATCCGGAGGTGATTAACGACGGCGCAAAACTTAAAGATGTTTCTCAAGAATATAACGAATTAAAAGAAGTGGCAGAAAAAATTAAGGAACTGGAAAATATTGAAAAAAATCTAGCGGAAAATGAGGTTATTACTTCTTCCGAAACCGATGCTGAATTAAAAGAACTCGCTTTAGCGGAAATACCAGAATTACAAACCAAAAAAGAAAATCTAGAAAAAGAATTAGAAGACCTGACCAGACCAGAAGATCCAATGGATAAAAAAGATGTTATCGTGGAAATCCGGGCTGGTGTTGGTGGTGACGAATCCGCCCTGTTTGCCGCCAACCTCTATCGCATGTATGCGAAGTACGCTGAAACAAAAGGCTGGAAGACTGAAGTCATGGACGAAAACCGAATCGGCATCGGTGGATTTAAGGAAATTATTTTTGCTGTGCACGGGCGTAATGTGTACAAAGACCTTAAATACGAGATAGGAGTACACCGCGTCCAACGTGTTCCTGAAACTGAAAAAGCTGGGCGTATTCACACTTCAACTGCAACCGTGGCAGTTTTGCCAGAAGTGGAAGAAACGGAAATTAAAATTGACCCCAAGGATTTGCGTATCGATACTTTTATGAGTGGCGGTAAAGGCGGTCAAAGTGTTAACACCACCTACTCAGCTGTACGTATTGTCCATGTTCCCACAAACACGGTTGTGCAGTGTCAGGACGAAAGATCACAAACTGCTAATCGTGAAAAGGCCATGGCCGTACTCCGCGCCCGCCTCTTTGCTATGGAAGCAGAAAAACGTCAGAAGGAGTTAGAAAATCAACGACGCTCACAGATTGGATCTGGTGACCGCAGTGAAAAAATCCGCACCTATAACTATCCGCAAGACCGCATTACCGACCATCGCATCCACGAGAATTGGAACAATATTCAAACTATTCTTGACGGAAACTTAGGAGAAATTATATCCGCTTTACGTACTGCGGATTACGAAGCCTTAAAAGAAGTAGTTTAAAATGGACCCGCGTCTTCAAGATATCCTTTACGCCAAAAGCATTGGCAAAACGAAGGAATTCGTTTACACTCATCCAGAATATAAACCACGCCTTACCGAGCGACTACGTTTTTGGTATTATTTGTATCAAGTCAAACGTGGAACACCTTTAGCTTATATCCTAGATGAACAAGAGTTTTGTTCTTTAGTGTTTAAGGTTAACAAACACACCTTGATCCCCCGTGCAGATACCGAACTAATGGTTGAAGAAACAGTAAGGATTTTAAAAAATAAAGCAGACCATTGGTATATAGACATCGGAACCGGCTCCGGCTGTGTCCCTATTTCGGTTCTATTTAAGCTAAAAAAAGACGGGATAAACATTAATAAAACAACAGCAGTTGATATTTCGAAAAAGGCATTAAAAATTGCCAAGATGAATGCTGTTAAACATGGGGTGAACATTAATTTTGTTCAAGGAGATCTTTTCACTCCTTTCTTGAACAATAAATTGAACACAAATAATCAAATTGTCATAACCGCAAACTTGCCCTATCTAACCCAGGAGCAATTCAAGTCCGAGTCTTCAATTTGGAAAGAGCCGCGGCTAGCCTTGGTTGCAGACAGCAACAACGGACTTTCTCTTTACGAACGATTATTGAAGCAATGTTCAACACTCTCCTTTTCCCTGACACTACTTTTAGAAATTGACCCAGAACAAACTGAAGAAATCAAGAAAATGATTTCAAACATTTTCCCAAATTCAAATATAGAAATTAAAACCGACCTCGCGGGACGAGATCGGTTAGTAATAGTAAGAAATATTATTGGTTAACCTTGGTCACTTCGACTGACATATTGGCGGCAATTACCTGTACCCAGGTTTTACCCGGTATTAATTTAATCTCTTTCCCAGATTCATCATAAAATCTGGTTCGACTACTCAAACTGTCTTTTTTCCAACGGCCAGGTATTCGGCGGCCGTTTTTTATTACAAACGCCTCACCTTCACCTATTGTTGCTATGGCTTTACGACCGTAGTCATCAATCGTCGAAATCTTAACTGTTTGGATAATTACATTGTCAGCTAATATTTCAGAACCTTTAGCATCTAAGTATTTTTGTCCATTTACATACCGAACAAATTTGTTTGTCTCTGGGATATATTTCCACCCGGCACTGTAACCCCAAATTGTATCATATTTAATTTTTACTTCTTCTATCGGCTCACCGCTTGCCTCATCTTCTGTAGAAAACTCCCAACCTTCCCATTTTACCAAGGGATGACGACTGCTGTATTCAGTAACAATTTTTTGCCAATTATCACTGTTAATATAGACATTATGCGGAGCAAAACGCTTAGCTGAACGCCAATAATAATTACCCCAATAAAACTCATTCGCATCATATACACCGCGAGACTTAATAAGACTCAATGCTTCCGGTGACCCACCGACATGCAAATACAAAGCATCGCCATATTCACCTAACCAATCTAGATAGTAGGGGCGAGCACTTCGTACCGGGCCCACCTCTTCAACAGGATCTTCTACAGCAAACAATGCCATATATCGGGTAATGGTTCCTTCAACCGAGGCTTCATATACTACTCTGGCTTCTGCCAATCCACTTTGTGGCCGTGCGTTGACGTGGTTATCTATCATAACCGCTACAACCTGAGGGGTTACTTCTTCTTCGTTTTTTACTCCCCGACCATCAAGATTACTAAATTGAGTAAATTCTGGGGTAGTTGAGGCCTCCCCCTCTCGACTCACACCTTGCCACCCATTTTTGGTAAAAAAATCTAAGTAAAAAAATAATCCACCGACCACCAACACAAAAATAACTATATAAATAATCCACTGAGTTTTGTTTTTTATCATAAAAAAAATGTAAACAGCAATTGTTTACATTTTAACATAGAGGAAATAAAAAACCAGAGAAGCCTGTGCATTCTCTGGTTTTATTGTCTTTTAAACTATTCAGCCTTCTTTTCAGCCTCAGCACCCTCTTCGCCTTCTTCAACCTTCTTTTCCTTCGCATCCTCGATCTTTGACACATCCATAGCTGCAGCTTCTTCTTCCATTTTCTTAATTTCTTCTTCAGTCAAAGCTGGGGTAGCCTTCGCCACCAAGTCTTCAGCATTTGGACTAATAACAGTGATCCCAGCTGGCAGTTTAAGATCACCAACTTTGATCATGTCCTCAAAAGTAGCCAAGACACTAAGGTCTACGTCAATATGGGATACCAAATCTTTTGGCAAACATTCAACTTCTACTTCTTCTAAGGTGCGAACCAAGGTTCCACCAGCTGCTTTAACCGCCGGTGATTCACCAATAAAGTTCAATTCAACTGTCGCGGTCATTGGCTTATTCATGTTAATACGACGTAAGTCAACATGGATAATACGACCTGACAAAGGATCTAGTTGAACGTCTTGCACCAAAACCTTACCATCATCTTTGCCGTCGATTACTAAATCGATCAAACTAGATTCACCAGCTGCTTCGTAAAGCTTAATGAATTCACTAATACTCAAAGTCAAAGCTTGTGACTCTTTTTCTGCGCCATAAATAACGGCTGGCAGGTCTTTAACAGTTCGGGATTTTTCTCCTCTAACATCCCTAACTTTCGCTTGTAGTTTATAAACCATATCAATTACCTATTTACCTAACTTAATGTTAAAATTTCTAAAATTTTCTTATCATTCAGTTCTTCGTGGCCAATCAATATTTCGTCTAAAGTGATTGGTTTAGCCGCATGCAACTTATGGGCATCTTGAAAATTTAAGTCGGTGACCATGCCAACCGAACTTAAACCCTGACCCATGTGTAAAACCATGGCCATAAAATGACCGCGGCAAGAACTGCAGGTTATATGAACTAAATTGGCATTTCCTTTTCTTTTTACCAACTGTGCAGTTTCTTTTTCGTAATTCTTATTGCAAATTGGGCATTTGGTCATGAATTTTACCACCTCTTGCCAACTTGTATCATCTGACTTATTAACGAGCATACAACGGGCTTAATATTATACTAACTTAGCGAAATTGTCAAGACTAGAAGGTAAATCAGCCAACCTGACTAAGATTGGCCCAAATCCCCTGCTTCTTGAATCTTTGATTATGGTTATTTTAACACCAAATCTACTAAATTGCCAAGTTTAAACCGAAAAGTGGCTAAAAAAATAGGCGCCAGTAATAGCTGCAGTTTCGGCCCTAAGGGTCGAAACGCCGAGGGACACAACTTGCATTTGCTTTGATTTTGCCGTTTCGACCTCTTCTTCGCTCCACCCACCCTCTGGGCCGACCCAGATATTTACCGTCTCATCTCTTCGTTCCAATGGCTTCTTCATCTTCACACCATCTTTTTCTAAAAAAATGTTAACCTCACCTATTTTCACTGCTTTAATAGCGTCTTCAAAATCCATTGCGGCTACAATGTTAGGTAGATAACTTTGGCCAGACTGCTCGGCTGCTTCTTTGGCGATTTTATTCAGTCGCTCATAATTAAGATTTGTTTTGATCGTTCGCTCAGTAACCAGAGGCACGATCTTCGTGATACCAATTTCAACTGCTTTCTGTACTATCCATTCCCAATTGTCTCGCTTTACAATTGCCACAAGTAAAGAAGTTGTAGGCAGGGGTTCAACAGTTTGCCGAGAATCTATGCTCATTATAGTTGTCTTTCTAACTTCTTTAAGAACACCCTCGACCTCTCCGCCATTACCATTAGAAAGAATTATTTTTTCACCTATTTTTAATTTTAAAACATTTTTTATCTGGTGAACTGTTTCCTTATCCGTTATTTCAATACTATCCCCTACTTGGTTTCCAAAATCCCAAATAAAACGATGAATCTTTTTGGTCATAATTTAATTTTTCTTTTTGAACGATTAAAAGTAATTGCAAAGCGATGCGCCTCATCGCGTACGGCGATTAATAACTTTCTATTGTGCGACACCCAATTCATAAACTCATTCTCCTGTTCTTTTGCCGGTACCAAGAAAAAATCATTGCGTTTTCTAGCTGGCCCTTTGGCAATACCAAGGAGTGGTATTGTTCGGTTATATCTTTTTAAGATTTCCTTGGCCTTGTTTACTTGTGGCTTGCCGCCGTCAACTAAAATTAAATCTGGTTGGTCCCAGTCATCGCGCTTCAAACGACGCTCTAATACCTCAGCTAAAGAGTCGACATCACTTTGGCCAACAACCGTTTTAACATTGAATTTACGATAGGAAGATTTGTCTGGTAAACCACCTTTAAATACCACCATACTACCCACTTTATCTGTTGTACCTAAGTTGGAGATGTCATAACCTTCAATCCGGTCGTAGTCCAGTGACCCAGCACCACTCTCTTGCATGGCGACAAAACTTTCATTCACCATCGACATATCTTGAACATGTTGTAAACCACGTAGCTGGTTACGCAAACGAGCCGCATCTTCAAAACGCTCCTCTTTTGCAGCTAATGCCATGGCTCTTTCCCAATTACTAATTAAACGCTTCTTTTTCCCTTGTAAGAATAATATTAAGGGCTTAATTACCCCTTCTCGATATTCGACTGGCGAAATCTCGCCGGTGCATACCCCCAGACATTGCTCCATTTGGTAATAAAGGCATGGTCTAGATTGGCTAGGCTTACAAACTGAGAATAAAAAAATCTGGCGTAATACTTTCAAAGTTGCTCGTGTATTTAAATGCGGGTACGGACCAAACAAGTATTTCAATCGTCGGAAACCGTTTGGGTCATCCTTTTTTAGGTGTTTTAAATCATGTTCGCGAATCGTACCAACTTCTGGGTATTCATCACGAGAAATAAAGATATAGTTCCAGCTTTTATCGTCTTTACCTTGTACATTATACTTAGGCTGAAACTTTTTGATGTACAACGACTCCAAAATAACCGCTTCTAGCACAGAATCAGTTTCACGGCATTTTACCTGCACCACTTCGTGGATCATTTCTTCAATCGGACGTGTTACTTTAAGATTTTCTTTAAAGTAACTTCGTACGCGATTCCGCAGTGAAGTTGCTTTCCCAACATACACCAGTTCGTGTACGGAGTTATAAAACAAATAAATGCCAGGCGAGTCAGGAAATTTACTAATTTTTTCTTTAATATCCACCATATTAGTCCAACGGACTTTTAATTTTTTCTAAATTATTCACCGCTACTTTAGTATATATTTGTGTGGTTTGCAACCTCGCATGGCCTAGGAGTTCCTGGATATACCGGATATCTGTGCCACTCTCCAATAAGTGTGTTGCAAAGGTATGGCGAAGCGAATGGGGCGACACATGTTTTCGGATACCCGCTTTTACCGCTCCCTGCTTCACTACTTTTTCAATAGTCGCTTCAGTAAGCGGACCACCTCGACCGTTGGTAAAAAGATAGTCATTAGTACCTTTTAAGCTGGCTTGTTTTTTAA
>CAZEEW010000009.1:0-58429 GCA_964511375.1 uncultured Gammaproteobacteria bacterium
TACCAACTCAAAAGGATAGGAGGCCAAGCCGTGCCGGTGGCGGTTATCATTAAGTGTTCGAAGTCCCACACGGACACGACCCCAAGAGGGGCGGGGGAGCTCATCCAGCATTTCCTCGAAAAGGCCGGGTACCAAGGCCAATTCGAGGTCATGTTGGGGCAGGCCCTTCCCGGTAGCCCCTATACGCGGGGCGTGAAAGTGGGGGCTCCGTGTCAGTGTGGGGTTACTCTCAGCGTTCAGCCCGGGGACAATGGGACAAGACGAGAATTCGTTGTCCAGTGTCCTCGAGGCACGGAGGGTGAATTTTACAGCCGCCTGAAGGCGGTCGAGGCTGTGCCGGAGGAGAAAGAAACCGGCATGGAGGCAGTGAAGAAAGAAGAGGAAAAGGCACTTCCCGCGGTCGAGTCCGAGGAAGACCGGCTCACCAGGCTTTTCCTGGAGCTCGATGAAGCGCTTGCGGAGCTCCGTAATCGCATCAGTTCGAACCAGAGACGCATGCCCTCGTTGGTTCGCGATCTTCAAGAGACGCAGACTCGCTACGACGCGGTCGAGGCAGAGCTGGAGCAGCTGCGGGCTGAGCGAGAAGCGCTCCGCTCTAAGCGTTCGTCCCTCGTCTCCCAGCGCGATGAATTGGCTGCGCGCATGCAGAAAGACGAGGACGAGGCGAGCCGTGTCCAGGAAGAGCGCGACACCTGCGAAGCGCGTCTGAAGGAAATCGAGCGCGAAACGCGGCTCGCCAGGGCCCAGAGGGCGCTCGAGGGTCTCAAGGACCTCGCGCCCGAGGACATTATCGAGGCTCTGCGTCGGTCTGGTATCACAATCCCTACTTGAGTAGGCCAGACGGCCGCAATTGCCGTCTTGCCTCCCACCTGGCCGGTGAAAGTTCCCCGCAACCGTAATCGGCCCAATCCAAAAGAACATCAGGAATCTGGTGTTTTTTTGTTTTTTTGCTTAGTCTTGACAAAATTGGTTCTTAGAGGTATAATGCGTTTGTAAAAATTTACCTAATAAGCCAACCCAATTTAGAGGTTGGCACTCTAACCCCGTTTACGGGGAAGGGTTAAGGAGATTTTTTTTATTATGTCAGAGGATTTTAAATCATTATTGCAAGACCACATTGCTAATCTGCCAAAAGAAGGCGATGTAGTTAAAGGTAAGGTCTTGTCAGTAGACAAGGGTGAAGTACGTATCGATGTCGAAGGTTTAACAACCGGTGTCGTACGTGGTCGCGAAATGTTTACTGAATCTAGCGAATACTCTAGTTTACAACCTGGCCAAGATGTTGAGGCCACGGTTGTAGAGATGGAAAACGAGAACGGTGAAATGGAACTTTCTTTCCGCATTGCTGGTTTCCAAAAAGCTTGGGACAACATGCGCAAGTGGTTAAAAGAAGGTAAGACCTTGAAAGCCAAAGTATTGTCTGCCAATAAAGGTGGTCTTATGGTTAAGGTGGAAGCCTTGTTCGGTTTCATGCCAGTATCTCAATTAAGTCCAGATCACTATCCACGAGTTGCTGGTGGCGATAAAAACCGTATTTTAGATAAGTTGCGTGATTTATCTAACACTGAAATGGAAGTAAAGGTAATCGACGTTGACGAGAAAGAAGAAAAACTAATTGTTTCTGAACGTGCTGTTTGGGAAGATTCTCAAAAAGCTGTATTAGAGGCTTACAAAGTTGGCGATACGGTGGAAGGTGAAATTAGCGCCCTGACTTCATTTGGTGCTTTCATTAAATTCGGCCAAGGTTTAGAAGGTTTGATCCACATTTCCGAAATCGCTTGGCAGAGAATTGATCACCCAAAGGATGTTCTGAAAGTTGGTGACAGTGTAAAAGCTCAAATTATCCAATTAGATCACTCAAAGATTTATTTATCCATGAAACGTTTAGTAAATGATCCATGGAAGGGTGTGAAGGATAAATACAAGGTCGGAGATAGTATTAAAGGTAAAGTTATTAAGATTGAACCATTTGGTTTGATGGTTGCCTTGGATAATGAAATCCATGGTTTAGCCCATATCTCTGAATTATCTGATGAACCTCTAAACAACATTCAAGATAAATTTAAGATCGGTGAAGATTATACCTTTGTGGTGGTCTCTCTTGAACCAAATGAACATCGTTTAGGTCTCAAGCTAGAAGGTGTTAAGGGTAAGACTGCTCGCAAGAACGAAGAAAAAGTTACTGCAGATAAAGCAGAAGACAAGACCGCAGAAGAGAATAAAGCATAAAGTTTACTACCCCTCGAAAAAATCGAGGGGTAGCTTTTTCTATAATGCATCTCACCTTGATTTTTTCTTCTCAGTAAGCTAAGATACCTATATATTTCACATTATTAGGTGAAAGCAGACTAAAATAGTAAGAATAATTATTTATGCGTAGTTTTTTGAAAAATTTTTTGTTCGTTGTTTTGATCTTATTTCTGGTAGCCGCTGCTTTGGGGTTACTTAGGTCTCGTCAAACAACTACGGTTGAAAGAATTGGTATCGGTAAAATGATTGAACAGATTAATGCTGGGCAAGTAGAGAAAGTAACTGTTGAAGGCGACACAATTAAGTTAGACTTGAAAGACGAAAAAGCACCTCTACAAGAAGTGCGTAAAGAGCCGAACGAGTCATTTGGTGACATTTTGGAAAATTATAGTGTAGCAGAGAATGTTCGGCAAGGACTACAGGTTGAAGTTAAGGACCCGAGTTCTTGGCGTTTCTGGGCGGCCAATCTTATCCCGGCCTTGCTGCCGCTGGTTATAATTATATTCTTCTTGTATTTCATGACCAGAAGCGTTCAAGGAGCTAACACCCGAGCTATGGGCTTTGGGCAAAGCAATCCGCGTCAAGTTGGTCCAGACGATAAAGAAAAGAAGACGTTTAAAGATGTTGCTGGTGCTAATGAGGCCAAAGAAGAGTTGGTGGAAGTAGTAGACTTTTTGCGTGATCCTAAAAAGTTTGCTGAGATGGGCGCAAAGATTCCAAAAGGTGTGCTTCTTATGGGTTCACCTGGTACAGGTAAAACTTTATTGGCCAAAGCTGTGGCTGGTGAAGCAAGTGTGCCATTCTTTCATATGAGTGGTTCAGAATTCGTAGAAATGTTTGTGGGTGTTGGCGCTTCTCGTGTCCGTGATTTGTTTGCAAAAGCAAAAAAATCTGCACCCGCAATTGTTTTTATTGATGAAATTGACGCGGTCGGTCGCCGCCGAGGCGCAGGCTTAGGTGGAGGACATGATGAGCGTGAACAAACATTAAACCAAATTCTAGTTGAAATGGATGGTTTTGACCCCAACTTGGGTGTCATTGTTATGGCAGCAACCAACCGCCCAGATGTATTGGATCCAGCTTTAATGCGCCCAGGACGTTTCGATCGTCGGGTTGTTATCGATATGCCGGATATTAAAGACCGTGAGGAAATTTTAGGCATCCATGCCAAGAACAAGCCATTAGCTGGCGAAGTTTCTTTGAGAAAGGTTGCTGAACGTACACCAGGATTTTCTGGTGCTGACTTGGCTAACTTATTAAATGAAGCTGCAATTCTTGCAGTGCGTCGTAACCAAAAGATTGTTAATGAAAAAGAAATTTTAGAGAGTATTGAAAAGGTCTTGCTTGGTCCGGAGAGGAGGAACCGGATTATTTCCGAGAAAGAAAAAGAAATGACAGCTTATCATGAAGCTGGTCACGCGGTGGTTGGGTATGTCTTGCCTAACTGCGACCCAGTACGCAAAGTCTCAATTATCTCACGTGGCCATGCTGGTGGATACACCCTAAAAATGCCAACCAGAGATAAGAGATATAACACTCTAGCACAGTTTAAGGACGAATTGGCTATGACTTTAGGTGGGTATGTAACCGAGAAGATGGTATATGGTGAGGATAAGATTTCAACCGGTCCATCTAGTGATTTGCGTCAGGCAACACGTATCGCCCGCGACATGGTAGTGCGCTACGGCATGAGCGACAAGTTAGGACCGCGGACTTTCGGGGAAAGAGAAGAATTAGTATTCTTGGGTAAGGAAATTCATGAAGAAAAAGATTATTCAGATAAGACAGCTGAAGCGATAGATAACGAGATCGTTAGTATATTAGAAAATGCTAAGCAACAAGCCCAGGAGGTGATTGTGGCTAATCGTGAAAAAATGGACAGGATGGTCAAAGTTTTGCTGGAGAAAGAGACCATTGAACAAGAAGAGATTGAAGAGATTATGGGAGGTAAACAGGTGAAGGCTGAATAAAAGACTATAAACAAAATCCGCGTCTTAATGGCGCGGATTTTTTTTGTGCAGCAAATTGTTGAATATTTCAAAAGCCCTTTCCATTTCTTTTCTTTCTAGAATGAATGTTAATTCGGAGTAGGTGGAAACGACTTCAATGAGGTTAATTTGTTTTAAGGCTAAAGGGCGTATAAGCGAATAAATAGTATTTGGTACTTGTAGGTAAGATTCGTCAAAACGAAGGCTGAAAGCCACTAAGTTGCGTATAGATTTAGTTGGTTTGTCTGTGCCGAAGGCGCGCAAGATTTCTTTTTCGTTATCTTCAGTCGAGATGATTGTAATTTCGCTAACACCTTGGGACACAACGAAGAATTCGCGCGTGTTAATTTTTTTGTCCGCATATAACTTAGCAGTGAATTTTTGGGAATTTTGTGTACGTTCAAAAGTTAATTCCATTAAATGAGTTTTCAATGTTAGATCTTGCAGCTCGACTGTTGGCAAAAGGTCATCTTTTTTTGTCGAAGTATATTTGTTCGCTAGCCGAGAAAGGGCAACAACAATACTGCCAACTTTAACTGGCTTTTTTGTTTTTCTTTCAACTTCTTTATGAATACTCTCAGCAAAGGCTGTAAAGTTGAGATAGCCGTGGGAGAGAGAAGTGAGAGCGATTTCAGAAGAATTTATTATTTCCTCAACCGCATTAGTAATTTTAAGCATAGGCGAAACATATAAGACAATTGTAACATATGTTACAAAAAGATACAAATCTGTAAAAAAAAAGAAAAAATTTTACACTTCTTTCCGTTAAAGATATATTGGGCAGCACGTCGCAATTTTTATCCCGGCTTCAGCTGGGTAAGGGGGTATAATGGATCCGCAAGTCTACCTGGCGTCGGAATTGGATTCGGCCCAGGTTGAATCGGTGGCGGCGGCCGTGGCTGCCTGGTCGGGGAGCGATGACCCCGCAGTGCGGGGTGGTCTTCTCCCCAAGCGACCCGAGGACGTTCGGCGAGCGATCGCCGATGGACTCGCAGTCGCGCTGTTCGATGGTAGCAAACCGATCGGTTATGCTGCCATCTACCACCTGACCGCTGTTCCTCGGGCCTTCGAGCTCGGGACGGTGGTCGTTGACCCCGTTTTTCGGGGGCAGGGCCTTACGCGGCTCATTTATGCCGCGGTGGCCCGTCTCCATGACGGGCTCGGTGGAGACTTGTACTCCACCACCAAGAGCGAGCGTGTCGTGTCGGCCGGTCGGCACATCGGGCTCGAAGTTGAGCCCTATGCCACCGTGCCGTCCATTGTGCGCGAACCGCTCTGTTACCAGGCCTCCTGCTTCAGCCCGAATGGGCTGGGACCGTCGGTCTGCATGACTGACGTGGCCCATGGCGGTAAATGCACACTTTGCGTGCGTCGCCTGGGCTAGGAGGTTACGACGGTGGGCGAGTTCTGGGGGCCTTGCTCACCGTCCATCTGTCGTATAGAATGAGACATATATGATTAACCAACAACGATTAATAGATACATTTTTTTCTTTAGTAAAAATAGATAGTCCGACAGATCATGAAAATGAGATGGCGGAATACTGTTTAAGTTTTTTAAAAAAACTTGGTTTGGAAGCAACACGAGATAAGAAAGGTAATGTAATTGGACGTTTGACAGGCATAGGTGAGTCAGTATTACTGTCTGCGCACTTAGATACAGTTGAACCAGGCAGAGGAGTTAAGCCTATTATCGAAAACAGTATTATTAAAAGTGGTGGCAACACCATCTTAGGGGGAGATAATAAAATTGCAGCGGCGGCAATTTTAGAAGTGCTCCAGACGCTTCAAGAGCAAGAATTAGATCACCGACCAGTGGAAATTGTCTTTACTTTATCCGAAGAATCCGGGAATTTTGGGGCAATAGATCTAGATTATTCTTTACTTAAATCCAAAGAGGGCTTAATTAGTGATTCAACTGGCGAAGAATTAGGAACAATAATTTTAGGGTCGCCTTATTATTATCGTTTTGATATCGAACTCGTTGGTAAAAGTGCCCATGCTTCGAGGCCGGAGGCGGGGTTAAACCCGCTTCAAGTTTTTGGTAACTTTAATGAATGGCCAATCGGACGCATTGATGAAGATACGGTTTGTAATTACGGCATCATTCAGGCCGGAGAAGCGAGGAATAGCGTGCCCGGGAAATTGCTAATCAAGGGAGAGGTTAGAAGTTTTTATGAGGAACGTATTTTAGAAGTGCTAGAGAGAATAAAAGAAAAAGTAAGCCAGTCGTTCTTAAAGAGAGAAGGGAAGATGAATTGGCAGGCTGTTAAAGAAAATGATGGTTTTGTTTTTAACGAGGAGGACAAATTTGTTCAAACTATAACAGAAAAGATACAAGTATCCGGGATTACTCCCAAGTTTCAGAAATCTTGGGGTTGTTATGATTCCAATATTTTTGTAGAGCAGGGCATAAAGGTTTTAAATGTTGCAAGTGGTGTACAAAAAGTACATACAGTCGAAGAAAACATTGCTGTAGCGGATTTTTTTGCCGTGGCAGAAATTTTCCTAAGTTATACGCAAGTATAGCTTTCTCTGTTTCCCTAAAAATGCTATAATATAAGGGCGCAATTAACCTTTGTTTTTTCGTCTAATTTTATGCATCGTGAACCAACTTACCGGGAAGCCTTAAGCAATGCTTGGCGGCTCACCTGGCACCACCCATTAGTTTGGATCTTTGGTTTGTTGTCTATTGTCATTGGCCAATTTGGCCTTAGTGATTTCGTCGGCAAATTAAGTGTGTTGTATAACCAGGGCGCGGTAGGTTCGAGTTTTTGGTCTTGGCCAGCCGATTGGAATTTAAGTGTCTTAAGTAATGGTTGGGAAATGCTTTCGTTTGGTCTGAATGTTGTTCTTCTGCTTGGTATCCTTGCATTGATCATTGTGGCTGGGGTAGGATCGCAGGGTGCACTGGTTGCTATTTCTGCTCATTGGTATGTTAAGAAGAAAATCTTTGATACAGACCAAGCTTGGCACCACGGTATACGTCATTTTTGGCCACTGCTTTTAACTAATGCACTAGCTAAAGGTTTAACGATAGCCACAATATTAAGTTTGATATATTTGAACAACTACGTTTTGCTTAGTCGGGGCGGCTGGAGTGCAATGTTGTTCGGGCTATGCTTTGCTTTGGCGGTGTTTGTTGTTCTGGTTATTAACTCGTTGGCTGTATATACCGCTGGTTATATTATTACTGAGAATTTTCATTTTGGCGAAGCAGTAAAAGCCGCTTGGGAAATATTTCGTCGTCATATTTTGGTTTCTTTGGAATTAAGTTTAATTATGGTTGTCTTGAATTTCTTACTGGTAGCTTTAATTGTTTTTGGATCATTTGTTTTGATCATTCCATCATTAATTTTGTGGTTATTATCTGGTGTCACAGGTGGTGTGGGTTTGGTAACTATGGGAGTAATTCTTGGTGCAATTCTATTTATTCTCTTCACTGTCTGGATCGGCACTTTGTATAATGTATTTAATACCAGTGCGTGGATTTATTTGTTCATGAAGTTAAAACATGTTGGGGCAGTAAGTAAGATGGCGCACTGGATGGAGAGAATTTTAGCTAGAGAATAATAGTATGACAGACTTTCCTTCCATTAATGATCTAACTGCAAAAAGCGGTAACCAGAAGTCTCCGGTAACCGCGGCTTTAGGTGTAGGCAATGATCCGCAGACAAAGTTTACGAAAAAGATGGAGGAAATTGATCTAAAGGAAAAAGAAAAATTGGTCGAAAGCAATGCAGCAGCGGCTGGTTTACCATACATTGATTTATCTGGTTTTCCAGTTGGTTCTGAAGCTTTAAAAATTATTCCAGAAGATATTGCTCGAGAGAAAAAAGTTGTATGTTTTTTCGCCACTCCAGAGGAAATACGCTTAGGGTCTGTAGAGGCAAATGAGGAAGTTAAGGAATTAACTTACCAGACTGGAGAGCGCCACCATGCTCATTGTGAACTGTATCTAATATCTGAACATAGTTTTGAGCATGTACTTTCTTTGTATGCTAACTTGCCAATTGTTAAACCGGTAGTAAAAGAAATAAATATTACAGATGAAGATATCGCTCGTGTAAGCGCAGAGATTACCAGCCTACAATCCTTACAAGAAAAATTTGTTAATATTTCCATTAGTGATGTTTTAACTCTCATGGTGGCTTCGGCTTTAAAAATGAACTCATCAGATATCCATGTCGAAGCAGAAGAAAAAGGCATTGCCGTACGTTATCGTATCGATGGTGTATTACAAGATGTCGCAAACCTTCCCAAGGAACAGTGGAAGAAATTCGTCTCACGCATTAAGCTTTTAGCGGCTTTGAAAATTAATGTGACCGATCGGCCACAAGACGGGCGCGTTACTTTAACTGTTGGAAAAGGTGGCTTGGATATCCGTGTTTCTACCATGCCGACTTTTTATGGGGAAAGTGTGGTAATGCGTATTTTACGGGGTGGTGACGAAGGGTCAACTGGTTTTGACGATTTAGGTTTACGCGATTTAGCTTACGAACAACTAAAGAAAGAGATCGCCCGCCCGAATGGTATGATCATTACCACAGGTCCGACTGGCTCTGGTAAAACCACTACTTTGTATTCTGTTTTAAAAACTTTAAATAAGCCCGGGGTAAAGATTATTACTTTGGAAGATCCAGTGGAAATCCGAATGGAAGGGATTAACCAAAGCCAAGTAGACGCCAGCCATAATTATACCTTTGCTAAGGGTTTGCGTAGTATTTTGCGCCAGGACCCAGATATTTGTATGGTTGGTGAAATCCGTGATTTGGAAACGGCTGAAATTGCTATTCAGGCGGCTTTGACTGGTCACTTGATGCTTTCTACTATCCACACCAACAATGCGGCTGGGGCAATACCACGTTTCTTGTCTATGGGTGTGAAGCCGTTTCTTTTGGCCCCAGCCCTAAATAGTATTATTGGTCAGCGCCTAGTACGCCGTATTTGTAAACATTGCCAAGAAGAGGTGGCGCTGACTTCAGAACAGCAAACACGAGTGCAAGAAATTTTACAAACATTACCAGAACAAGAAAAAAGTAAAATAGATATTAATAATCTGCATTTTTATCACGGAAAAGGCTGTAGTGAATGTAACGAACTAGGGTATAAAGGTAGAGTAGGTATTTACGAAGTGTTCGTTATGAACAAAGAAGTGGAAACTTTAATACTATCTGGTCAAGTATCTGAGTATACCATGCAAGAAATTGCAGTTAAAAATGGTATGGTTACTATGGTTCAAGACGGATTATTGAAGGCTTTAGATAAAATGACTACAGTAGAAGAAGTATTCCGTGTAACGGAATAATTTTGGTTGGGAAGAAAGTTAAAATATTATATAATTAGATAATCCTTTCCTATTTATTAATCTGAAAATTATGATTACCCATCGCCTGAGCACACAATCTCCCGCCCCAGAGCCAGCCGTCCGATTTTACAAAATTATTGCTCTAACTTTTTTGGTTATCACGGTCGCTCTTCTTGGAGTAGTTATATTCATTACTTCGAAAAAAGCTACCGTAGTAATCGTGGCTAAAGAAGATACGAAAAATGTAAATGTAAATGTTAAGGTAGCTAAGGAACCAAGTGACCAAAATACGATGGCTGGTCAGGTTTCGTCAGTGGATTTTGCCTGGAATGAGAAGTATTTCCCAACTGGGAATAAAACAGTTGAAGGCACAGCAACTGGAGAAGTGGTAATATATAACAAGACTGGTGCGAGCCAGGTGTTGGTTAAAACCACCCGACTGCTTAACCCACAGGGTGTTTTGTTTCGTTTAAATGATCGGGTGACAGTTCCGGCCAACGGCCAGGTTACGGCCATGGTTTATGCTGATGAATCTGGTCCGAAAAGCGACATACCAGCCTCAACTTTTATTATTCCTGGTCTTAGTGAAGATAAACAAAAGGTTATTTATGCGGAAAGTACAAAATCTATGACGGGTGGCTTGAGTAAGGTTGGGGTTTTAAGCGAACAGGATTTAAAAGTAGCGGAAGAGAATTACAAAGAGAAGGTAAAAGAAGCATATAAGAATAGTTTAAAATTAGATAATGAAGCTGGAGTCATAATTTCCGTGGTTAACCAAAGTGCGGCTCCTACTAAAAAGGCGGGCGAGGAGGTGACCGAGTTTAGCTTGACTGGAACGAGCACAATCGTGGTAGTGTCATATAACAAGGACGAGTTATCTAATATCTTAAAGCGAGAAGTTTCGGGTAAGGTAGATGTAACCTCAGAGAAGGCTTTGTCAGTAACTAATGACCCAAGGGTTAGTTTACTAGGTTACGACCTTACGGCAGGCACAGCCGAAGTGGCAGTAAGCCAGGATGTAAAAGTAACTTTAGACTCAAGCGGAGAAAAATTGTCTCTCCAGAATTTCTTGGGCAAAACCAAGGAAGAGATCGAAAGGTATGTACTGTCTTTAGATCATGTTTCTGGAGTGGATGTAAAGTTTTCTCCGGCTTGGACTCGTAAAGCACCGAGCGTACCGGACAAGATTAAAGTAATTGTGAAAAATATTAAGTAGTTGACAGGTTTAAATCTTTGTATTAAGATGAATTCACAGTGATTGAGGCGTCTACCAAACGCTTTCCGCAAGGATCTTGTAGCTTTACAGGACTAAACTGTGATAATGAGTGGGTCGAAAGACCAAATCGGGTGGAACCGTCCAAATATTTGGACCCCGAAGCTAATTTAAGCTTGGGGGTTTTTAATTTATTAAGGAAAAATATGAGCGATAAGAATATTGAAATAATGCGTCACAGCTGCGCCCACTTAGTGGCAGCGGCAGTGCAAGAGTTACATCCTAAGGCCAAATTTGGTGTTGGCCCAGTTGTGGAAAATGGTTTCTATTACGACATAGAGTTTCCGGAACCAATCGGTGAAGAGGCCTTAAAGCAAATAGAAGAAAAGGCCTTAGAGATTAGAAAACGCGGTGAAGAATATGTGCGCAAAGAAATGAATATAGATGAGGCCATTGAATTATTTAAAAATAGTGACCAAAAATATAAGGTGGAGTTATTAAAAGATCTGAAAGAAAAGGGGACTACTAATTTGAAAGAGGCGGAACTAAAGGAAGTAACTGACAGTGTTGATAAAGTGTCAGTATATGAAACTGGTAACTTTGTCGATCTCTGCCGCGGCCCGCACGTTGCCAATACTAAGGAAATTGGTGCTTTTAAACTTACTCAGTTAGCTGGGGCTTACTGGCGTGGAGACACAAGCAATGCTCAATTACAACGTATTTATGGTGTATGTTTTGCTTCCAAAGAAGAACTGGATAATTATTTGACCGTACTGGAGGAAGCTAAGAAAAGAGATCATAAGAAGTTAGGAAGGGAATTGGATCTGTTTACCTTCTCAGAATTAGTCGGAGCAGGTTTACCGCTTTGGACTCCTAAAGGTACCTTGCTACGCAATACTGTTGATGAATATGTCTGGGAACTCCGACGGGCTAAAGGTTACCAGAAAGTTACTATTCCACACATTACTAAAAAAGATCTGTATATCACAAGTGGTCACTGGGCGAAATTTTCGAATGATCTATTTAAGATTCAAACCAGAGAGGGGCATGAATTCGCCATGAAGCCAATGAACTGCCCGCATCATACCCAGATTTACGCACATATTCCTCGTAGTTACCGAGATTTACCACAACGTTATGCGGAAACAACGATGGTATACCGCGATGAACAGACTGGAGAATTAAATGGCTTGTCACGGGTGCGTTGTATAACCCAAGATGATGCACATGTTTTCTGCCGGGAGTCGCAATTACAAGAAGAATTTTATGCTATTTGGGATATAATCGAGACGTTTTACGCCGCGTGCGGCTTCCCAAAATTAACCATTCGTTTGTCGCTTTCTGATCCTAAACACATGGAAAAATATGTCGGAAGTCGGGAAGATTGGGATCGAGCTGAAAGCCAATTGCGTGAATTTATTACTAATCGTGGCGCAGAATTTACTGAGGCAGAAGGGGAGGCGGCTTTTTATGGTCCAAAGATTGACTTCATGGCCAAGGATTCTTTAGGTCGGGAATGGCAAGTCGCTACCATTCAGGCTGATCGTAGTATGCCAAAGAGCTTCGAATTGTTTTGTACTAACGAACAAGGTGAGGAAGAACAGATTGTCATGGTCCATGCGGCAATTATGGGTTCTATCGAACGATTTCTGTCTGTATTAATTGAACATCACGGTGGTGCTTTCCCGGTTTGGTTGTCCCCGGTCCAGGTTCAATTTGTGCCTGTTTCCGGTAAACATGTAGAAGGTAGTAAAGAGATCGCTAAAGAGTTCTTGGACAAAGGTATTCGCGTTGCCGTAGATGAGGCGGATGAAACAGTAGGTAATAAAGTAAGAAAAGCAGCTAAACAAAAAGTACCTTATGTGGTTGTAGTAGGGGACAAAGAAATAGCAGGTGAAGAATGGATGATCCGTATCCGTGGTCAGGAAGAACAGGAGAAAATGAGTAAGGGAGAATTTTTATCCAGGCTCTGGGAAGAAATTAAAAATAAAAAATAGAAGTGAATAGAAAAATCCGCCCATTAGGGCGGACTTTTTAATTTTATTCTCTGTTTGTAGCCAATTTTGTTCTTTCGTCGAGGTTACTTCTCCTTTCTACCATGTTTGGAAGTTCGGCCTTAGGAGATACCATCCTAAAGCGTTTATCAAAATTTTCAAATTCTGCGATGTCAGACTTGGCAAGGGATACTTCTGGGTTTTGTCTAGTAAAGAGACGAGCAAATTTTTTACCAAAGCCACCAACAATTTTTTCTGCTTCTTCTCTGCGGTTACTTAATTGTTCCCACTCCTCCTGCAACCAGCTGTACATCTCCTTAGTGATAGGGGAATTGACTACTCGTTCTGAAAAAGATGGCAGGTCAAGTCTTTTAAAGTTATTAAGAAATTTGTCTTTATTACTTCTTGCTTCTGGGGTTAATTTAACTACAGGCTCTGGCTTAGTTCTACGGTCTCCAACTGCATTACTAGAAGTGCCAAACTCTGGTAACCCACCAACCATGCTTCCTTGGCCTACAGACTCTATGCCTCGCTCGCTAAAACGAGTGGTACGAGCTGCCATACCACCGCGGAATTGTTCAGAGGTTTTTCCAGAAAAATAGTATAAATTTTCAAGGGCGGAGCGCAATTTTTTCCACTGCTTATCATAATCTTTGGCTAGTCTTTTTGACCCAGCCTCCTCGGACATTTTTGCCAAGTCAGTTAGATAGGAATCGATGAGGTTTCTTTCATTGTTGGTAAAATCACCGTTGTGTTTGCCGGCGATAATATCCTCAATGAACTGAGCCTTTGCCCGTTCATCAGTTTCGAATTTAGAAATTTTTCTATCTAGAGCTTTTTCTTCACCATAGTTTTGAGAAAAGGAAAGCTCGCTTCTTCCTGACTCTAAGCTAGTTGACCCGCTCATACTTGCTTTCCCGACTGATTCAAGGCCTCTACCGTACATGCCGGTCCGTCTATCAGCAATGTTCCCGCGCATTGCTTCGCTGGTGTGACCAGAATAAACATGGAGCTTACGTAAAATGCTATTGAAGTTATCTAGCCGACTATTAAGGTCAGCCAGTACTGAAGCAGACTCGGTTTTTTTTAAGCCGCCAGCAATACGTTTAAAGAGACCTTGCTCCTTAAGTGCGGCTTTTTCTTGGTTAACGATTTTTTGGTATTTATCAACTTGATCAGACAGTTCATGTGCGTAGGATAAAAGTGCCTTTTCTTCCGCATTGGTGTATCCGCTCTGCGCTAATTCTCCATTCAAGGCTCTTTGCACCGTATCTTGAACCATATCGACCCGCTTTCTTTCCTTTGCAGTTGTTGCACGGAGGCTATCTTCAAAGCTATTTGTTGATACTTTTTCATCAGTAAGTCCCATTTGTTTTCTGACCCTGGCGATTGCTTCTTTGTCAGTTTTTTTTGCTTTTTGAATAGCTAAATCCACATCATCCCCCTGTTCGTTTCGTGGCAATAGTGGAGGTACTTCGCGAAGTTTCCGTTTCGGTTTTTTTACTTCTCCTGCGTCTAATTCTTCGTCACTAATCTGTATTATTTCGCCTTCTTCATCCTCTATGGGTTGAGGAAGGTGGGGGTTGATTTCGCCACGGTGCGCCATATGATTGTAGATTAAGTTTAAAGTTGAGTATTAATTGTTAACAGTATAGCATATTTTAGCTGTTTAGTCAAAAATATTTGTTTAATATGCCTATCCACAGGTTACTATTGAAAATATTTTCGATTTGTGGTATATTGGATAGTTTCCCTGCCCGGGAAAGGAGGTGGACATGGCCTCCCAGGTCGTGTCCATTCAAAGTAGAAGGCTACGTCAGGACCAGGTCGAAAGACTGGTCCTCAACCGTGATCACACGAACCTCGGACTGCGCGGGCGTTTCGGAGCGCCCGCGCTCTGGAGTACTGTAGAGAGCGTGGTCTGCCTCTCGGCGCGCATGACCGTAAAGGAAGTGCGCGAAGTGAAAGCAGACCAGATCCAGATGGTGATCGAGCTCGCGCCCGGCCACCATCTGGGCGAATGGGGCCTAAAAGTCTCCAACCCCCGTCTACGGCTCAAGCTACAGACGGGGGAGACAGTGCTTATCGGGCAGGGGGGCATGGCGGGGCAAAGGGGGAATCCCTGATGCCTTGTAGGGGGGTCGCCGGCGCAACGCGTCGGCTTCCTCATATATAAAACCACCTTTGTAATTTAAGGTGGTTTTTGTTGAAAATTATTTATTACGTCCGTCGGACTTTCCAAAGAAATTTTTTATTTTTTGCATCAGCCCTTTTTTCCCCTGGTTGTTTCCCGTGCCCTCATCTTTTTTTATAATTGAGTCAGTATTGGAGGTCTGAGTGGGATTTTCCTTTCTAATGTGACCCAGGCTTTCTACTGTCTTTAATGTAGAAGTAATTCGTTTTGGATTTGGTCTTTCGGTTTTTTCTTTTTCAATGCCACTTTTTTCTTGTGAAGTAAAATCAAAAGGTAGTGCAGAGTTTCCATAATGCGAAGCGATTCGGGTTGCCCCGGATTTCGTGGCTTTATCAAAAATACTTGCACTTACATTGGTGCTAAGATTACTTGAATAACCTTGGTGTAGATATTCAGACGTACTATCTTTTTTGACTTCTTGCGTATCCTTCGGGGCACTACGTACAATTTCAGCAGGTTCTGAATTGGAACCAAATGTAATCATGCCAACAGCGGCCGCCGTAGCTCCAGCAGCACCAATTCCGTAGCCAACAGGGTGGCTTTTAACATGTCTACCTAGTCGTGTAAGAAAGCCGTCCGGACGATCAAGCTGTTTGATCACCAGGTCAATCATCGGCAATAGACGATAGTACGGAGAAGCCTCGAGGAGTACTCTTTTTCCTTTTTTGTTGAACCAACCTAAATCAGGTATTCCGTTTTTATCGAATTTAATATTAGGAAATGCATTCCGGAGTATGCCGATGCTGAGGTTTTTCGAGGTTAACAATGATCGGCTTAGTATTCTTGCATCTTCATCAGTGTTACTTGGCCAGTGTGCGGCAAAAAGATTTTCAATAAGATTTGGAGCCGCTCGGACAAACTCAAAGTAAGGGAGGTCATTCTGTTGAAAATACACTCCCAGCTTTTGGAGAAGTGCACGGTGGTTAAATTCTGTTTTGTCCACAAGTCGTTCCTTAGTAGGTAGTAAATAAGTCATCCCTTCTCTTTTTAAAACATCTTTCACGTCTTCAGTTGGGTTGTGTTTGGCGGCCAATAAGTTAAATAGATCACTGAAAAATTTAGGTAGTTTCGAACGTAAATCATCGGGCATGCCTTCAAGTAAGATGGTAACGTTACTCATCTTAACTTTAAGGTCGCGCATCTTTATGGTTGATAATCTGTTCTTAATATCTTCTAGAATTCTAGTTGCTCTGTCAAAATTTTGTTCAAGTGCTTCTCGGTGGTAAGTTGGGTCGGTAAGTTCTTTTCGGTTAGCTTCTCTTTCTTTTATTAAATCAGAATAAGCTTGGCCGAACGGTGTGGCACGATCTCCGATGAATATTTTTAAAAAATCAAAAATTTGACCGTATGTGAACAAATCCCGATCATTCCAATTTTTCCTGTCTATACGGCTAACCTCAAAAAATATTTCTGTAATTTCACTAACAGTCATTTCTCGGTTAATACTCCTGAAAGCTTTAAGGGCCAGCTCTGATTGTTTTTTTTGTACTGATTTAATGGCTTCTTGTGGAAATAAATTAAGTTTTTCACCTGAATCTAGTAGAATTTGATTAGCGCTTTTTAATAAAGCCAGTTTCTCTTCGTTCGATACTTTGTTGGGGTCGCTTTGGGTAACGGCATTAATTTTTTGTTCAATTTCCATTATTTCAGCTCGTTCTTTTTCGTTTTCCGATACTCGTTTTTCGTGTGTTTGGGAGAGATTTTCACTATCTAGGTCTAATTGTTTAGATTGTTCAGCAATAGCCTGATCTGAAAAAGCAAATTCTTCCAGCATTTTCTTGTTGTGTCTGTCAATATCCCTTTTAATTTTGATATCCTCAATAGTCTTCTTAGCCAAGGTAAACTTAGCTTTTTCAATGGTAAGAGAAGCGGTGAGATGGTTAGAGAGAAATTCTTTGAGCCATTTATCCCACTGTTTGTATAATATTCTAGCTTTTTGTACTTCCCAAGAGAGTTTTTCTGTTTTATTTTTTAACATCTCCAAACCTAACAAGTAGGTATCGATCTTTTTTAGATATATATCTAGTTCTCGAACGCGCATTGTCTTTTGTTCGCCTTTAATTTTGTCCAATAAAGACAACGCTTCATCTAAATTTTCTTGAGCATTTTCGCCAGAGGTATCTCTGAAGATACGCCTCTCCCCGTTATTTTTAGTCATATGTTAAATTCAAGTGACCTTAATTTCTTAAATTATACCACTTTTAAGTGAATTGACAAACACTTGCTTACAATTATTAGACATGTTACTATTTCACGACTATGCGGAAATTCCATGTCCTTACTTTTGGTTGCCAAATGAACAAGAACGATTCCGAACGAGTCGTTGGTTTGTTGTCTTCGCTTGGTTTAGCTGAAACCTCCAATTCTGAGGATGCGGATATCCTCATTATTAATACCTGTAGCGTCCGACAATCAGCTGAAGATCGGGTTTTTGGAATTCTCGTAAATTGGCAAAAATATCGTATTATTAAACCGAACCTTGTTATTGCCGTTACGGGTTGTATGCCGGGGAGAGATAAAAACTCGGCGATACGTAAAAGAATAAAGGGAGTAGACATATTTTTCCCAATTGAGGAATTGGTACTTTTGCCAGGGCGGATCCGCGAGATTAATCCAGACATTTTCCCGCATACTTTTGAAGAGCCTGGTTACTATTGGCAGATTAATCCTAGCCACGAGGTAAATTACCAGGCCTTTGTAACAATCCAGACTGGCTGTAATAATTTTTGTACTTATTGTGTTGTGCCTCAGGCTCGGGGAAGAGAAAAGAACCGCGAAGTGAGTAGTATTTTGAAGGAGATTAAGGATCTAGCAAGTAAAGGGTGTGTCGAAGTAACGTTGTTGGGACAGGTAGTGAACAATTACAAGGCCGAGGACAAGGATTCTTTTTCTGAGGTTAATCCGTATAGAGGCAAAGACGATTTCGCTGCCTTATTATGGGAAATTAACCAAATTAGTGGAATTAAAAGAATACACTTTACAGCGGCTGATCCGCAGTATTTTAATGATTACCAAATTGAGGCCTTAAAATTGCCTAACCAGGTCAATTATTTGCATTTACCAGTTCAGGCTGGGAATAATGAAGTTTTAAGGAAGATGAACAGGAAATACACCAGAGAAGAATACTTGGATTTGGTAGAAAAAATAAGGAAAGCTTGTCCAAATATTGCTCTCGGCACTGACATCATTGTTGGTTTCCCTGGGGAAACAAAAGATCAATTTGAAGAAACAGTAGATTTATATAAGCAAGCATCTTTTGACATCGCTTACCCAGCAAAGTATAGCGAACGGAGCGGTACGGCAGCGGCAAAGGCTTTTAAAGATGATGTGCCGCTGGTTGAAAAGAAAAAACGCTGGCAAGCCGTGCAAGACCTGATGGAAAAAATGACTTATGAAAAGAACCAGTATTATGTTGGGAAAAAGGTTTCGGTATTAGTAGATAAGTGTGAGGAGGGGATTTGTATGGGCAATAGTCATGAGATGAAACTCGTTCAGTTTGTTGGGGACTGTGGCTCAGTTGGAAAGATTGTGGAGGTAGAAATTTTTGAAGCTAAAGAGTGGATTTTAAAAGGAAGAATGTTTATATAGTATCTAAGTCTAGATTCATATGGATAACAGCACCTCTCTTCCTAAAATTGTGGCGATTCTGGGTCCTACGGCTTCCGGGAAGACCGGCTTAGCCATTGCTCTCGCTAAAGAATTTAATGGTGAAATTGTTAATGCTGATTCTCGTCAGGTATATAAAAGGATGAATATTGGCACAGCGAAACCAGAAGGGGTTTGGGTAAAAGGAGAGTATTTGGTGGAAGGCGTTCCCCATTACTTAATGGATATTATTGAACCAGATCAGGAATTTAATCTTTCACACTTTAAAGCCGAAGCAATTAAAGCGATAGAGACCATATTAAAAAAAGGCAAACTACCGATTATCGTAGGGGGAACAGGATTATACTTCTGGTCATTAATAGACAATTTAGATATTCCACATTTTGCTCCGAACCCCGAACTACGCCAAGAACTAGAAGAAAAAACTCTGGAAGAATTGGTGGTAGCGCTAAAGGAAAAGGATCCTGAGACAGCCGGAACCATTGATTTAAAGAATCCCAGGCGAGTTATCCGGGCGCTGGAAGTAGTTTTGCAAAGCGGAAAATCTTTTATCGAACTACGCAAGAAAGGGGAGGCGCTTTATAGCGTTTTGCAAGTCGGTCTGTTTTGGGACAAAAAAGAATTGGAGGAGAGGATTGCACTGCGTGTTGCAGATCAATTTAAAAGTGGGTTAAAAGAAGAGGTAGAAGGACTGGTAAAAGCAGGATACAGTTGGAACTTACCAAGCATGAGTGGAATTGGTTACCACGAATTTAAAGATTATCTTGAAGGTAATATTTCTCTTAGTGATGTAACGGCCTTAATAATAAAAGATACGATGCATTACGCTAAACGTCAGATGACCTGGTTTAAAAGAGACGTTCGGATTCAATGGTTAAATAAGGATGATTTGGGAAGGGCCCGCTCTTTGGTGCGTAATTTTATACAAATCGATTAGGAATTAAAATACTCCGGTTACAGCCGGAGTATTTTAATTAATTGTTTTTTAATTGCTTTCCAAAAGGACTTCGTCGCCGACAAATTCAATCTTTTCTTTAGTAACAGTGTCTTCAGCAGTAATTTTAGGCTTGGAGATTAAAGTATTTTGAGATGGATTCTTTTCCTTTAAGCTCACGCGAAATTTTAACGCCAAGGTATCGACGCTCTCTGGCATATCCGGAACGCTCCAGACAATTTTTTTACTGTCTTCCTCGTAATTGGCAGTGCCAGAAGGAACTGATTCTGGTTTCTGCCAGACACTTTTGCCAAATAATTCAGCTTCTACCCTAACATTTTTCAGAGCATGTAATGTGTTGGTTAAAATCCAAGTAACTTCATACTCTGAACTAGAATCAGTGTCAGACAAAATTTTGTCTCTGGTTTCGAGCGAGAGATCGGAATTCAATTTTAAATTTACTACATTACTTTCTACGGTTTGTTCATTACCAGCTGAATCAGTGTAAGAGATCTCGGCAGAAACTTTGATCTGGTTTTCTTTTAGGGTTTCTGATGCAATTCGATCGCCAGGTTTGATTGGGATCTGGATATCTATTACAAGCTCTTTGGATTTTTCCATTTTTTTCAAAGCAGGGGAATGGTTGCTCTTCCAAGTGATTTGACCGCGACGAATCGTGTCAGATAACTGGTCTCCTTTAATATCCCCATTTAATCCATCGGCCACCTTTGCCCAATCTAGGATACTCTGTCGGTTGATCGAAGGAGCGTCCAGATTCAAACGAACAACGGCATTGGTGATCGGATTTTCACTGAGGTTAGTCGCTCGCAAACTAACGGTCAGAGTGTCGCTCGGGCGCACGTTTAGATTGGTAGTATAACCATTAACTGCCAGGGCCAAATTGACAGCATTTTTGACGACGTTTGCGGTAGCACTACCCTCGGCAATTTTTTGTTTTTCACTAGCTAAAACTGCCATAATTTCTGCGGCAACTTTTACTTGTTCCTCGTTACTTTCGTTAAGTTTGCCTCGCAAAGTGAAAGTTTTTTCGCTCGTTGTTTCCTCGGACGCCATTGACCATTTACCGTCTTTCAGAACTGGGGAAGAACTAACTATTTCAAAATTGGCTGGTAATAATGGAGTAACTTCCACACTTGGCCAGGCCGGGTTTTTATCTGTATTCTTAATTTTGAAAGTAAAGTCTGTTTCGGCGCCGACAGTTAATTTGTCTGGACTAGTTATGAGAAGAGAGTAGGGAGAATCCTTAACTGTGTTAACCAAAGTAGCAGTTCTTTGTAATTGTGATTTGAAATTTTCTGGTTTGTAATACAGCTGAGCGGTAAAGGACTGTTCACTTTGTGGCGCGCGGTAAATAATACCCCTAACTTCTAAAACACCACGTTTTTGTGCGGCTAGTTTACCGAGCCCCCAGCTATTTTTACTAGTGTTTTCTGGCTCAATGGAGCTGGATTTGTATACGAAGCCTTGTGGGTAACGAACCACTAGACTCACATCATTTAGGGCAACTTTTTCATTGTTGCTGTAGGCTATTTCATAGGTTACTTCTTGGCCGGCTGTCACTGATTGAGGACCGTTGAAATTCACTGTAACATTGTTTTCAGAAAAACTTTTGTTCCCCGGCAAAACCCAAAAACCGATCCAGGCAATGGCGGCCAAAAGTCCGCCTAATATAACGAGAGTAAAGAAGCCCTTAATAAAGGGGTGACCTTTTTTTATTTCAATTTCTTTTAGATTTGTTCGACGTCCGTCATTTTCGTAAACTGAATTTAAAAAGCGATCAATTTCCGGAGTGGCACGACGCGGTGGAGCTTCGGTTTCCTCAGGTGGGGGAGTGGAAACGCGGGCAGGAGCTCGGCGTCGACGAACGACACGTTTTTTAGGCGGTACTTCGTCAGAAAGACTTTTTTTAGTGAAGCGATGTTCTTCAGCCATAAGATAATAAATAATTTTAGTTAGTTTTTTTCATAATTAAGCTCCATACTTTATCGGTGGTTAGTTTGTTTTCGGCAATAATCGCTCCGTTTTGAGCGAGACTTAGGTTGTCTCCGTCTTTCCAAGCCGGTTGCCAACCACTAGGGAAAATAATCTGACTTGAAAAACTAGTAGAATTACCAGATTGTTTCTGGATAGCTAGTTGGTAGCTAATTGTTTTATTATTTTCTTTAGTCGCATTTGTGAAAGGCAAGCGATAGATGAAATATACTTCACTCTTTTGTCCAGGCGGAGTAATGACCCAGTTACCAAAAACTGTTTTGCTAAATTCATTTGTGATACGAGTACCAGTTTTGTTATCATAGCCAGTCTCTTTTTCGAGCTCGGCTAGAAGAGGATCTTTTTTACTCCATTCGTCTGGAGCTAAGAAACTTTTTTCGTCTGGCCAAGAAAAGCCACCAGCCTTTATTAACTCACTGCCTTCTGGCACGTATAGACGTAGATAATTGACATTAGGATCGCCGTATAGTTTTTCACCTTGCGTACCCAGGTGTTCACGGGTAATTATAACCGTGTTAATAATCGATCCATCTTCCTGTAAATGGCTTTCGTGTAAGATGTCTTGCTTAATGTTAGCGTCACTTTTTTTACCACGAATATTTGTATTAACGACCATTAGGTAATCTTGGTTACTGGTTGGTAAGATATGCCCACCCCAACCGTAATTTTTAATAGTGTTTTCAGTTTTGGCTTCAGTAAAGTAAACCTGAATGTCCTTAGAGACTAAAGAGTCCTGTAACCCCGAAAGGATCGGCATTAAATTTTCGGGCTTAATATTTTTAAAATATTCTAAAAATTTCGGTGCGAGGTCGGCGATTACCTGCTTTGGTTTGGTTTTATCTTTACCTTTCTCTAAATCGATTGTTCCACGAATTGTCTCAAGGGCATTGTCTGAAGTGATTTTTAAACCACGAACATCTTCGGTTACTGGACCAGTAATAGCGAGAAGGTTTTCTAGAACCGGGGCATTAATAGCAATAACACCATCGACTGTTACACCACGACTATGACGATAAAACCACAGCATTTTTTCTGCACTGGACGGAAAATCTGGGAACCAGTTAGAATCCTGGAATTGCCAGAGATTGTTAGCGAGCAAGAGAGGGGCAGGTGGCTCGATACGCTCATTTAACTGGCCTTTTAAATCGTAGCTCCCGCCGGCCGGTATTTTAAAATCTTTAACTTCACCATTATTTATGTCTAAAACCGCAAAGCTACCTAAGAAGCCGCCAGTTGGTCGAATCTCATCGGGGTTTTGAAATACCACGAGGTATCGACGATGACCAATGCCACCAAATATTTCTTCGATAGCGCTACCTAAGCCAGTTAGCTGCTTCATGTCTTTGACCAGAGTCGCAAAAATGAGTTTAAACTCTTTAAAGGCTGCCTGGTATTCGACCGGTAGTACATCTTCTTTTACTGTAGATAAATCCTCCAAGGCTTTTTCGTAATTTGGTAAAGCTGCTTTCAGGTGGGAGTTTAAAATTTCGACTCGTTTCGTAAGGCTTTGGTCTTTATTGGCCTGGCTTTCAGAAATGCCTTTTAGCACGTAGGTGTTGCCTAAAGCTAAAGCATGCCCAGCAGTTAAAAGTTTTTCACGGTTCTTTACTTCTTCGTTTAAGACCGGGACAATGCTAATCAGGGTTTGGATAAATTGGTGTTCGTTCTCCAAAGTTTGCAGTGCTTCATCAAACTTATGAAGAGCAGTGACTAATGAATCTTCCGCCTTGCCAAGGTCAGCTTGCATTAAAGCAGCTGTTGAGCTTTGCAAAGCAGCAAAGCCAGCATTGCTATTGTCCAAAACTTGATTACCAGTAGTTTTAAGATTCAGATAGTATGATTTGGCTGGCCCTGGCAAAAAGGCAATGACCGCGAGAAGCGCAATAGCCACCCCCATTTTTTCCCAAGGGAAAATATTGACAAAATAATTGCTAGTGGCCTGCAGTGAATCCTGTAAACCAGCCTTAACTTTGGTTGAGCCTTGATGAATACTTTTACCAATAATCCGGAATGGTTTGGCAAAGTCGCGCTTTACTTTTGGTTTTGCAGGAATTTCAGGTTTAAAAGTAATAGGACGTATCTCAGTTTGGGGGAGGGCAACAAAAAGCGGGGTTTTTTCTTCAGGCATTACTTTTTTTGGTGCTGGAGCAACTTGAACAGGTTGGGGAGAAAAGCGACTGGCATCAGGTGTTTTGGTGGTGTGATAAAAATGGTAGTTTGGTTCAGCAGAAGATTCAGGTGCAATTGCTTGGACTTTATCCCAGAGGTCGAGATTGTGGGTGTGTAAATTTACTTGATGTTCGGAATGTTTCGGTGCTGCTGGAACATGGTGAACAAAAAATTTGACCATGCCTGTCGGGTTGTGGTTTATGGAGGAAGTTTTGCGTGGCAGCGTCTTTTTTTCGGTACAAGTTGAGCTGTTGTGGCCGACAGTTTGGCACTGACTACAACGACGCAGCTGCACTTTTTTCTTTTTTGCGGGCATTACAATTTTTGCTCTTTAATTACCTTATTATTATACCAAATTTTTGTGTTTTTAGCAGCAGAAAATATAATTAGTTATCCACTGTAACACGTTGGTAAATATCGAGCGTCTTTTTGGCAGTTAATTGCCAGTTATATAGTGTTAGAACTTGCTTACTTTTTTCTATCAATTGAGTTCGAAGATCGTTGTCGGATAAGCCGCGGGCAATAGCGCTCGCGATCGCTTGCGGTTCGTGGGGATCAAAGTAAAACGCGGCATCTTTTAGTATCTCTGGTAGGCAAGTGCTATGCGAACTCACGACAGGCAATTCAAATCGCATGGCTTCTAGTGGTGGTAGGCCAAATCCTTCATAAAAACTAGGAAAAACATACAGTTTGGCTTCGCGGTAAAGGGCAGTTAATTCTTGATCGGGAACATAGTCGGTGAAAATAATACCTTCTACCTTATTTTTAACTTTTTCTTGGAATAAACGATTATAAAAAAAGTTATTTTTCCCCACCAAGACTAGTTCGTATTGTTCACCATACTTTTCTTGGTATAGTTTCCAGGCCGCAACTAGCCCCTCAAGATTTTTGTGTGGGAAAGCTACGCCGACGTATAGAACAAATGGTTTGGAAATGCCGTATTTTTTTAAAACATTAGTGCTGGTAGGAGATTCTTGCTTGAGGTTGGTTACGCCTAAATTAATAACAGAGATTTTTTCTTCCGGAATATTAAAGGCTTTTACAACGTCTTCTTTGGTGTATATGCTCGGCGTAATTATGTGTCGGGCTCGAGTGATGCTACTCTTTAAGACTTTTTTAAAAGCAAGATTTTTAATTGCATATTTTAACGGCCCTAGTTGACTGCTGCGGCGACTGGGGTAATGTAAAAGTAGAAGATCATGCACAGTCAAAACGTATGGTTCTCGGTAATTTAATGGGACGTTCCAGTGGGGGAAATGCACGAAGTCTGGCTTGACCATTTTCAATTTTCGAGTCAAAATTAGTTGTTCGGACAGGCTGTACCAAGGGATGTCTGCTTTTACAGGAATAAAGTTTGGGGCCGGTGGTCTAAAGTGGTTGTATTCATTTTCCTTAAGAAACAGGTAAAATTCATGAATTTTGGCTTCGTTTAGCAAAGAAAGAGCAGAAACAAGCTCTGTCAAATAACGACCTATGCCGCCCTGAAGCGTGCCATAAAACCGCGTATCTAAGCCAATTTTCATACTTTTAGGAATAATTCGTAACTTTTTGCCTTATTCAACGTATAATTCATTGTAAGTGAGGTAATTATACCAAACTGAAGAGTAATTAGCCAATTACGGCGAAAAGGTCGAAGGGAGTAAAAGCTAATAAAAACATGTAAATTTATTTCAATATTTAATTCAATATTCTATGAGTAAAACAAAAAAAATCTTGAGTTTCCTCGGGGTTTTCGCTCTAGTCCTGGGTACTACTGCCTGGGCTCTCGCAACCAACGCGGGTGGTGGAGACGATAAGCCAGAGGTAATGCTCTTTGCTTCTGACAGCAATTTAGAGTATAACGAAAGCGTAACTTTAACTGCTTTGGCCGCAACCCATGTTGGGGCGGCAGTTGACAGTATGACTATTCGTATTGATGGTCGTAATTATGACTGTGGTAGCGGCTTTCTTTGTCAGCAAACTGTGGGTCCATTCAATGTTTCTTCTGATCGTTGGATGACCTATTCAGTAACTGCTCGCAAAGGTAATTTGACAACTGTTAAAACTGCCAGCCTTTATGTTAAAACACAGGCAGACAACACAAAACCGTATGTTGAGGTAAATAGCTGGGCGGATAATGTTTCTAATGACAACACCTATCGTGCTACTGTCAAGGCTATGGCCACAGATAATAGTGGCCGCTTAGATAGAGTAACGATCTACGTGAGAGAGCAAGGTCGTTCTTGGTACGTTGGTCAAAAGAGCTGTAGTGACTTAAATTCTCCAGCTAACTGTGAATTAGTTCTCAACGGTTTAATACCAGGAAGAAACTATAATTACTGGGCTCGTGCCACTGATGAGGCTGGAAATACAACAGTAACTAGCCAGAGCGTTCTAAGAGTCGCTGGTGATACTACTGCTCCAGGTTTAAGAGTATATGCTAACGAGAACGAGGTAGATTATAATGAGAAAATTACTTTTACCGCTAGTGCTGGTGAAACCGTGAAGAAAATTAATATCTTGGTTAATGCACGCGAGGTAAAGACTTGTTACAACACAGCTACTTGTACATACACTGGTGGCCCATACCCAAGTTATGCCGGTACATCAGTGGCCTATGGCGCTAACGCTTATGACTACGCCAACAACCGCGCTTGGACTGGGTATAAGAGTGTTAAAATTAATCCTCGTCCGGTAGTGGATAATGTTAATCCAACTTACAGTCGTATGGTTACTTCCAATCATAGCTTGCACTTAGGTGATAGCTTTGATCTAAAGATTTACGCCAACGACAATCGCGGTATTAGAAAGATCGATGTCATCTTAGATGGAAACGTTGTACACACTTGTAATAACGTAAAAGAATGTGGTACAACCGTAGGCCCGTTTAACTCAGTAACCCAGACCGGTGAACACAAGTACGAATTCTTAGTTGAAGACACTTCTGGTAATACTATACGTCCTTGGGGTAAATTCAGGGTAAGTAGCTAAGATGGTTACAAATAATTAAATTAATAAAAACTCTCCCTAATCGGAGAGTTTTTATTTTAGTTTTCAAATTTATGCGATTGTGACTATTGTTGAAAAAAAGAATATTGTAGTATATAATATACACGCCTAAGAAAAAAATATGAGCTATTTGAGCCAAATAGTAAACAGTCCAGTCAGGGATGCGGCCGATCGCAAGATCGGTAAGGTCAAGGACCTTATTGTAACTATAAAACCTGGACAATATGCACCGGTTGCGTATCTTTTAGTAAAGGGGAAAAGAAACGGCCGGTTTTTTGTTTCTTATGATCAGGTTAGTATAGTGGGGAAAAAAGAAACGATTTTGAAAAAGATTTTTGAGAAAAATTTAACCACTACGGTAGTGGTTGGTGACGAGTATGTTCATTTAGTTAAAGATATTCTCGACCAACAGATTGTTGACACTGAGGGGGCGCGAGTAGTCCGAGTCAATGATCTTAGGTTGGGTATTTTAAATAACCAGATGGCTGTGGTCGGTATCGATGTCAGTTTTAAGGGATTATTGCGTCGTTTGGGTTTAGTCTGGCTGGACATTTTTGACAAGCTGAAGGTCAATCTTATTGATTGGCGCGATACCGAGCGCCTGAAGGGGGCGATAAAACTAGAAGCTTTGACGCAAAATTTAAGAAAGTTACATCCAGCTGATCTAGCGGATATTATTGAGGATTTGAGTATCAAGCAAGGCCGAGATTTGGTCAGTAGTTTGGAATCTGATGAGGCAGCAAAAGTGTTTGAGGAGTTAGATCCGCATTTGCAAAAAATGTTGGTTAAGTATCTTGGACCGAAGCAAGCCATTAATATTGTCGAAAAGATGTCGGTAGATGAAATAGTAGATTTTATACAAACCCTGCCGAAGTATGACGCCAAACAATTTTTATCTCGTTTGCAAAAAGCCACCTCTTCTCAAGTTAGGAAATTATTGGCCCATGCCGATGACACAGCTGGTGGGTTAATGACGACAGATTATATCACCATGAGTCCGGAAGCGACAGTGGCCAATGCGATCGAGGAAGTAAAAAGACGTTCACATTCAATGCGGTCTATCCTTTACCTTTATTTAATCGATCACCGAGATATTTTTAAAGGGACTGTTTCTTTGCGTCGTTTGTTAATTGCCGAGTCGGAGGAAAAATTAAAAGATATCGTTAGAAGAAGTAAACGAGTTGAGACTCTACGAATTCATGATGACATAGAGGATGTAATGGATACAATGACTAGGTATAACCTGTATAGCGCGGCAGTCTTGGATGAAAAGCATCGTTTAATGGGTGTGGTAACTATTGATGATGTCATGCGTTATATGCGTCCTAAAGCTTAATGACTGCTTATGTTGAAAAAATGGTATACCAAATTAATTTTAATCTTTGGTATTGTTGGTCCCGCAATTATTGCGGGCACAGCCAACAATGACGCTGGCGGAATCAGCACATATTCTTTTGCTGGCTCACGTTTTGGTTACACGATGCTCTGGATACTAGTTTTGAATCTAATTACTTTGGCAGTGACACAGGAGATTGGCATACGTTTAGGCGCTCATACTGGTAAGGGTTTATCCGCGCTCATTCGAGAACAGTTTGGTGTACGGTGGGCATTTTTTGCCATTATTGCTTTGTACATTGCCAACCTGGCGGTAACAATATCGGAATTTGCTGGTATCGCTGCAGCGATGGAAATTTTCAATATTCCCCGTTATCTTTCAGTACCACTTTTTGCTTTTGTAATCTGGATTATTTTGTATAAAGGATCGTTTAAAAAAGTGGAGAGGTTTTTTTTAATGATTTCCTTATTTTTTTTGGTATATATAGTTTCAGCAGTCATGGCTGGTCCGAATTGGGGAGAAGTTTTAACGAGTAGTTTAACACCAAGTTTTTCTAGTGAGCCGTTATATTTATTCACTTTGCTTGGTCTCATGGGTACGACAATTACTCCTTGGGGTCAATTTTTTATTCAGTCATACATAGTAGATAAGGGCGTTTCACCAGAGCAATATAAGGTGGAGAAGTGGGAGGTAATTTTTAGTGCTTTTTTTACTTGTCTTATAGCCGCCATGATCATTATTACCACGAAACAGGTTTTGTTTGATCATGGTATTGTTGTTGATAGCGCAGAAAAAGCCGCTCTGTCTTTGCAGCCAGTTTTGGGTAGCTTGGCAAAAAATATTTTTGGCGCTGGGTTCTTTGCTGCTTCACTGCTCGGTGCGTTTGTTTTGCCTTTAACAACCAGTTATTCGATTTGCGAAGCGCTGGGCTTTGAACATGGAGTTGACCGCACTTGGAAGGAAGCCCCAACTTTTTATGGCATGATGGCTTTTACGATTATTATCTCGGCCTTGTTTGTGATACTTTCAGTATTTCCTTTATTCCATATCATGATTTTTGCCCAGGTGGTTAACGGCATACTACTCCCAGTTATTTTAATTTTCTTGGTAATAATCTTAAATCGAGGACAAAAAATCGGCTTGCCGAAGGGTAGCCGAATTGGTAGGGTCTTTTACAATGTCATTACTTGGGAAGCGATTATTCGTTTGTCTTTAGTAAGTATTTTGTTAGTAGTTATAACATTGTTCCCAGATCTGCTTATGAAGCTATTCGGTTGAGGATTTTAAAGCAGAAAGAAAATTTTCAGCGCTTTTCTCCCACGTAAATTCTAGAGCGGCCGCTTGGCCGTTTTTTCGTTGGCGATCACGGAGCTCTTTCGAATTAAGAAGCGTTTTCATCGCTAGAGCAAGATCGTTAGGGTCTAAAGGATTTACGAGGGTAGTACTATTTCCGGCAATTTCAGTTAATGAGGATCGGTGACTGGTAATAACCGGAGTGCCAAGCGCCATCGCTTCGAGCACTGGAAAACCAAAACCTTCATAGTGACTGGGGTAAATAAATGTTTCCGCTAGTTCGTACAGTACGGTTTTTTCCCTTTCTGTTACATACCCCAGGCAATGTATTTTATCTTTAAAGTTGGACCTTTGTATGTAATCAAAGACTAGTTTGTTCTTCCAGCCTGGAGCTCCAGCAATAACCAGATGAACCGGATCGGTATTTTCGGCGTGAACTTTTTCAAAAGCTTGTAGAAGTGAGAGTAGATTTTTGCGTGGTTCATAAGCCCCGACAAAAAGAAAAAACCTTTCGGGTAGATTAAATTTATTTTTGACTATGGTTTTTTGTTCGGCCCCTGATGGTTTAATATGTGAAGATAGTCCTGGGTAAATAACCTGGATTTTATTGGGGTCAGAGTTATAAAACTTAATAATGTCCCTCTTAGTGTTCCAAGAGGGAACAAGAATTAAGTTGGCTCGGTGGATAGCTTTCTCTGCTTTTACTAGTCGTTGTTTAGAAGTGAAAAATTCCGGGAAAAATCTGAAGGTTAAATCATGTACAGTTAATATTTGCACGATGTCTTTAGACAGAGCTGTAAAATGGAGATTGGGCGAAAACCAGATGTCTAATGGATGGGGGACTAGTTTATTTAAACATGGTCGCTTTAGACAGAGTAGCGAGGCATTAAGTAACTTATTCGGGAAGTGTGTAGAGATTATGTTAACGTTCGCATTCGTAGCGCCAGGTAAATTCAAAGAGACGGGTCGGTAGGAGTTATAGTAAAGATAATATTGACTATGCTTGTCTATTTCAAAAAGCGCCTTTAACAATTCAAAGGTATATTCAGCTACCCCGGTACGAATCGGGGACATGAGTGGGCGGATATCTATGCCAATGTTCATAGATCTAGACAGCTTTATCCGGAGATGAAGTAATATTTGTATTCAGTTCAAAGTTATATTTTCCTAAGGGAAATCCAGGTTGCAGAAGTTCCTTTTTGAATTTTTCAAACCGGCTAGAAACAAAGGATTGAATTTTGTTCTTGAAATTATTAGCACCAAATTTTTTTGCGTGGTCGTGGATTTTTTGACTATTCCACTCTTCGGCTTTAAAATTCAAAACTGCGTCCAATAAAGATTCCCAGGTTTGTTCCTTAAAGAAAACCCCGGTCAGACCCGGTACAATGGTTTCGGTAGCGCCCCCTCGTCCAAAAGCAATAACAGGTCGCCCGGCGGACATGGCTTCTACCGGTGTTATGCCAAAATCTTCCATCTGGGGATGAATGAAAGCTTGGGCATGAGACAATAATTCGCGCTTGGTTTCTTCAGATATTTTTCCTAAAAATTCAATATGCGGTTTGGCAATTTTTTGTAAGTGCTGTAATTCTGGACCAATGCCGAATATTTTTAAAGGAGTGTTTAAACGATTAAATGTTTTAATGACTAAATCGGTTCTTTTATACGGAACAAGACGACCACCTGTTACAAAATAATTATCGATCTCTTGGGCGGGGGTATAGAGATGAGTGTCGACGGGAGGATAAATTATTTCGCTTGGTCGACGATAATACTTTAAGATGCGCCGGCTAACCGTCATTGAATTAGCAATGAATTCGTCTACTCGTTGGGTGCTTAATTGATCCCAGATGCGAAGGCGATGGATAAATCCTGGTAAAAGCATCTTAACCAAGCGGCTACGTTTTAGATCGCTTAAGTAATCACCGCCTTCTGCCCACAGGAATCTGGGTGGGGTATGACAATATGAAATGTGTAACGTATCGGGGTTGGTAATTATTCCTTTAGCAAAAATACTGCTGGTAGATAAAACTAAATCATATGATCTTAAATCATGCTTTTCAGTAGCAAGGGGCATGAGTGGCAAATACCAGGGGAACGAAGATTTAATAAATGGCATTTTGCTAAGGAAAGTTTCTTGGATTTCGGCCTTATCTGAAAAAGGTAGTTTTTTTTCGTCGTGGAATAAAACAAAAATTGGCGCCTCCGGCCAAATTTCGTGGAGGGCCTTCAAGACTCGCTCGGCCCCTCCGTCTTGAGATAAATAATCGTGAACTAGTGCAATTTTCATGTCAATTAAAGGGCGCCTTTTCTTAAGAAAACAATAAATGGGGTTTTAATCAGAATGATAAAATCTGACCATAGACTCCAATGTTCAATGTAGAAAGTGTCTAAGCGGACTTCTTCTTCAAAAGACAAGTTACTGCGACCAGAGATTTGTGTTAAACCAGATAGCCCAGGTCGAATGGTAAGCACAGCTTTGTGACCATGTTCATATTTTTCTACTTCGCGTGTCTGGTGTGGACGGGGGCCAATCAGGCTCATATCACCGCGTAAAACATTCCATAATTGTGGTAATTCGTCTAGACTCCAGCGGCGGATAAAGCGTCCAAAAGGCGTTACTCGAGGGTCATCTTTTATTTTATAAATTGGCCCGGTTTTAATACTGTTAGATTTAATAAGTTTTTTTTCTTGGTTCAGAGCGATGTTATTGATTAAACCATCAGTATTTTCCACACAGTCTTTTTGGTACATGGAACGGAATTTTAAGGTGCGGAATTTTTTTCCAGCCTGGCCAACTCGTTCGTTCTTGTAAATTATGGGTCGGCCGGTTTCGATTAGAATAATGAGCGACATTACTAATAAAACAGGCGAGAGTATTATTAGAAGAAACAAAGAACCAAAGAAATCAAAGAGGCGTTTTATTATCGCATTCCAACCACTAAGTCTAGTTCGACCCAATTGAATGATGGGAATTCCGGCGATAGTAGTAACCGTCATGTTTGAAGAAATTGTTTCAAAAAGATCGGCTGAGTATTTAAAAGTGATGTGGTGTTCGTCGGCAAACTCTAAAGTTCGCATGGCTTCGGCTCGGTTATCTGGGTTAGTGAAAATTATTTCATCCGGAAGATCTTTAGATAATTTGTTTTTTGTCTCTGTGTTGAAAGAAACATAGTTACCGGAAAGAACGTAGCCGAGAGTTGGGCGAGTGTGTAGGGCTTCGTTTATTTGTGCAGCAATAGAGTGGTTGCCAATGACCACAGTTCGACGTAGACCAAATCCAGCCCGATGAAATAGGGCTTTTAACCCTTTTATCGCCAGACGTCCAAAGGAAACATAAAGAACAGCAAGCGCCCAGCCAGCCAGAACCAAGAAACGAGAATCAAACTTTTGTAAAGTAAAAAAGACGTAGACAGTAATGGTCGCAAAACCAGCGGTACAGGCAAAGAAAAGTCTGGTAAGGTCTTTGCCGAGTTTCCGGTTGGGATTAGTATGGTAAAGACCGTTTAAAGCGAAGATAACGACCCAGCCGAGTGAGACCCACAATACTAGCGGCCAGTAACTGTCCCAGGGCAGATTAAACTGCACTGGACGAATATTTTCAACGATATCCGCGTAACGAAGGGAATAGGCAGTAAAACCGGCCAAAACTAGCAACAGATAATCAACTGGAAGTTGAAGAAAAGTAAATATGGTCTCAAAACGTTTCATAATAATGTTAAGGATTGTGCTAGTATTTTAAGCCAAATGAGCCTTTTGGTCAATTGTGCAAAATAATGAACTCGGGTATAATCCTTTTGTATGCAAATCCATTTTAATAAAAATGTACTGAAGGAACCGGTTAAAGCGATCCGCCGAGCAGGGTATGGCGAGCACCTAGATCGGAGAACTGGGCAGGTTAGTTATGTTAAACGGGTCCATGGTGATTGGTATCCTCGGTTTCATGTATATATATTAGAAAAGGGAGAAAAAGTTGTCTTTAATATTCACCTAGATCAAAGACCAACACGATATGAGGGGGTAACAGCGCATTCGGGAGAGTATGAGGGGGAAGTAGTGGAAAAAGAAGCAGAAAGAATTAAAAAAGTCGTAAGTGATTTAGATCAGCCTACGACCAGTCCTTTGCAGTTTGGTTAAATTAATATTCTATTTATTAGAGTTTGCTTCAATCTTCCAGCCTTCTTTAGGTACTGTTAAGCCGGCACCTTTTTCGTGTTCCTTGTAATGGGCTTTCAGGTCAATGCTCGTCTTTAAGACGATTAAGACTATTAGAGCAGCCAGGGGCAGATTAAGGAACAAGGTGATAGCTCCACCTATCAGAATTACGATATGCATGGTTACTATTCTTTGGTAAGGAGCAAACAACAAGGCCCCGGTCGTCGTTTTCAGATATTCCTTTTTGCCGAAGTAATTGTTGAGTAAAGAAATTCCATGGCTAATAAATAGGGTAAATAGACCGAGCACGATTGTTAGAAAGCTAACTTTCTCATCTGTAAAGGCAGTAAGAACAAAAACAAATACACCGTGTCCTACGCAGAAGAACCCATAATGCAGGGCAAAAAATCCAGTAGTGATTAGCTTAACGACTTGGTCGCTCATATTTTGATTGGGATTTGGTCCTAGTGGTGCAGTTAACATCTTGATGATATGGTAAAGACCAATTACCAAATTTTCTGCCCAGTACAGAACAAGGATCTCACCAGTGTGCCAATCAAAAAATATTGCTCCGAGCAAAGGAACAATATTGGCCAGAACTAAAAAAAGCGTAGAAGTTAGGGCCGGTTTTTTAGACAATTCTGTTGTTATCATGGTGGATATTTTACTAAAATATTTTTATTCGGTCAATTTAGAATTAAAATAGCCCGGACTTACGTCAGGGCTATTTAAGTTCATTATAATAAGCCGAATTCTGTTACTTAACCACGTGGGTGATTAAGTTGCAATCATTTCTCTAGTTCCAATGTTACCATTAGAATCAATAGCGAGCGAACTTTTCCCTGATTATTCATCAGGGCTGCTCTTGCTTGCGGACAAGGATTTAGCCGTTTCACTTCTAGCCTTTTTCCCCAGGGCTAGAACTAAGCTATAACTCTTGATAATCCAAGAATTTGGGGTTTAGCTTTCTTAGTTTTTTCAAACTAAGACGTCTCTGCTCGCACCTCTTTCCTTACTTTTTCAAGTAAGGTAGGCGGGTGTTACCCGCTGTCTACTCCTTAGCTTTCGCTAAGGGCAAGTTCGGACTTTCCTCCCGGCAGGGCCGGGTGATTGCATGTAATGAACGACAATATATTAGCATATTTAAGGGTTTTTGTCAATCAAATTTTATGTTATACTAAGGTTAATTAATTTACACTTATTTACAAAAGACATGGAGAATAAAACTAAAATGAAAAAATTTCCTTCCCCACCTAGTCTTAAAAAATTAATTGGTCCAAGTTTTATTATCCTCGCTTTGGGTTTGGGATCAGGGGAGGTAATCCTATGGCCGTACATGGCTGCCAATTATGGCCTGGGGATTGCTTGGGGAGCTTTACTTGGTATTACGTTCCAGTATTTTATTAACATGGAAATCGAACGCTACGCTTTAGTGAAAGGTGAGAGTGTTTTTGTTGGTATAGCACGAGTCTGGAGCGGTGCAGTGTATTGGTTTATTATCTCAACCTTTATTGGTTTTGGTTTACCAGGGATAGTCGCAGCATCGGCACAAGTGTTGGGATCAGTGTTAGGAATTACTGAATTCAAATGGTTGGCTATGGGGCTATTAATTTTGATCGGCCTCATACTTAGCCTCGGCAAAACTGTTTATGGCATGATGGAACGTATAACCAAAACAATCATTATTCTCGGTGTTCCATTCGTTTTTGTGCTCGCAGTAATATTAAGCTCCCGAACAGACTGGCAAGCACTTTTTGCTGGTCTTCTTGGTCAAGGTATGGAATATAGTTTTTTACCCGCTGGTATCGCCCTGGCAACATTTCTCGGTGCCTTTGCCTATTCAGGAGCTGGTGGCAACTTAAACTTAACCCAATCAATTTACGTGAAAGAGAAAGGTTATGGAATGGGAAAATATTCTCAGAAAATTGCTGGACTATTTGCCCAAAAAGGAAAAGTCCAGCAAGTTAAATTAACTGGTGAAAATTTTGCGGTCAATGCAGAAAATTTGTCTAATTTTAAGAAATGGTGGCGAGTGGTAAGTAGCGAGCATTTAATCGTCTTCTGGTTTGTCGGCCTTCTGTCCATGTGTTTATTAATGTTGCTTTCCTATATCACTGTTTATGGAACTCCTGGCAATCATATTGAAGGAATTAGTTTCGTAATTAACGAAGGAAAAATCATTGGTTCCCTTCTTCATCCAGTGGTGGGAATAATATTTTTAGTCGTCGTTGGTATTATGCTGTTTCAGACCCAGCTTGGTGTTATGGATTCAACCTCGAGAATCATGGCAGAAAATTTAGCAATTCGAAAATTAGAACACCAGCAAAAGGAAGTGGTGAGTTTGTCTAAAATCTACTATTTATTTTTATGGTCACAGATTGCGTTTGGTATTATTTTATTCTTGCTTAACATCTACGAACCAAAGACTTTAATTGTGCTGGGAGCAGTAATTAATGCCGTGGCCATGTTTGTACATACTGGCTTGGTGTTTATTGCAAATCACAAAATATTACCTAAGGAATTTCGACCGGTTTGGTGGAGAAAGATAGTGATGGTTGGTATTTTTTTGTTCTTTGGTTTCTTCAGTGGCGTAGTAGTTTGGGATAAATTTATTCGTTAGTTTACTTAGACCAGTATGAGATTATTAAAAACAATTAGTGACAAGATCCCAGATGAGTCGCTTATAGTAACTAGGGAAGCGTCAAGGGCAGTGCTATTGGATGAAAATGATTTACTCCCATTATTGTGCGTTACCAAAAAAGGTTACCACAAATTACCTGGTGGGGGTATAGATGAGGGGGAGAGTAGAGAAGGTGCTTTGCGTAGAGAAGTTAAAGAAGAGGTGGGAAGTCAAATAAAAATTACAGGAGAAATAGGTGAGATTATTGAACAGAGAGCAAAATATAACTTCAAACAAGTATCGTATTGCTACCTTGGAAAGATAACTACAAAAGGAAACCCTCAGTTTACCGAAGGTGAATTAGCTAAAGGATTCAGGGTAATTTGGTTATCTTTAGACGATGCGATTATGCAAGTTGAAAACGACAAACCAAATGACTATGAAGGAATATTTATCCAACAAAGAGATTTGGAATTTTTGAAGGCTGCTAAGAAAATGTTATCTATAAGTTAATTATTTTTAAACAAAATACCTGCCATATTGGCAGGTATTTTGTTTAGTGAGATGAAGGAGGTGGTGGAGGAGGCATGTCGTTAGGTTTCGGTGCCTCGTAGGGTGTTCCCGGCACTGGTTCGGATTTAGCGGTTGCTTCCTCAGGCATAATGATCGCCGCGACAATATACAGGATAAGAAACGGTGCTATACCGGTTATGATTACCAAGAATAAATAGGCAAGTCTACATAATGTAGAGTCGATGCCAAAGTATTCCGCTAGACCACCACAAACCCCGGCAATTTTCCGGTCGGTTTTGGAGCGGTAAAGTCTTTTAGACATATAGCTTAAGGTTAAAAATTAAGCTAAATATATAGTAACATGATTAGACTTCGATCACAACAGGCAGGACCATTGGGCGTTTTTCAGTTTTTGTGTACAGGAATTGACCAACATAGTCACGGATTTTATTCCGGATGTAATTGGTGTCCGCCCAAGAGAGGGGATCGGAATCAATAACCATCTTTTTAACTCGATGACGTAAGTCTTCGATCAGTTCTTTGTTGCTTTTCAAGAAGACAAAGCCACGTGAGATAATATCTGGGTTTTGAATTAATTTGCCGGTGTGAGTATCAACAGTGGCAATTACTACTACCATACCGTCTTCGGCTAAAACTTGGCGATCACGTAAAACTACATTTGTCTCATCACTAACAGCGAGGCCATCAACAAAGACGTAATCAGCCGGGAGTTTTTCAGTGGTTAGTTTACCAACACCGTTTTTAAATTCAATTACCTGACCATTATCAGCAATAAAGATATTTTCTTTGCTGTAACCCATAGATTCAGCAACACGTGCATTGTAATGTAATAAGAAATGATTGCCTTCAATTGGTACATAGTATTTAGGATTGAGTAGGCGAATCATTAGCTTAACATCATCGGCTTTGGCATGTCCACCAGCATGGACGTCCATCATTTGGTAATGGATCACATCTGCTCCCTTTCTAAAGAGAGTGTCTTTTAGACGTTGTACAGTGCGTTCGTTCCCAGGAATGACTGAAGAAGAGAAAACGACGGTATCCCCAGCGAGGAGTTTAATCATGCGGTGTTCGCCGTTTGCAATCCGCATTAAAGAGGCGTTGCGTTCGCCTTGTGCGCCAGTACAGATAATTACTACTTTGTTCTCTGGGTAGTCGTTAACATTTTTTAAGTCAACAATCGTTCGCGGATTAAACTTTAAGTAGCCGAGCATTTTAGCAATCTCAATATTGCTTTTCATACTAAAGCCATCTAAAGCAACTACTTTTCCATATTTTTCTGCCACTTCAATAATCTGTTTGATGCGAGCCAACAAAGAAGCAAAAGTGCCAATAATCAGACGCCCCGGGGCTTTGCCAATGATGTCATCAAGGTTGGTACCGATTTCTGACTCAGATAATTGATGACCAGGCTGAGAGGCATTGGTACTATCTGAAAGCAAGGCTAAAATGCCGCGACTGCCGATATGGGCAATTTTTTGCAGGTCGGCTGGTTTGTCTCCAGCGACCGGTTGGTAGTCAAACTTCCAATCGCCAGTATGCACGACTATGCCTTCCGGTGTGCCAATAACCACGCCCATTGAGTCGGGAATATTGTGGTTTAAATGAAAGAATTCCAATTCAAAAACACCTAATTTCAGTTTATCATCTAAACTAATGTTATGGATATTTAATGGCTGAGAGCCTTTATAGTCTTCTTGGCGTTTTTTAATAATCGCATTGGTCAAAGGCAAGCCATACATTGGAGGGTAGCCTAATTCTGGTATTAAGTGTGGGATACCACCAATGTGGTCGTAGTGGGCGTGGGTAATGATTACGCCACGGATATTTTTTTCTTTACCACGAAGATAGCCAATGTTTGGAATTATGTAATCAATCCCGGGCATGTCTTCTTCGGGGAATTGCAACCCTATGTCGATTATAATGATATCTTCACCATATTCGATCATGGTACAGTTGCGGCCAACTTCTTCCAAGCCGCCTAAGACAGCGATGCGCAGTTTTTTGTCGGTTTTACCAAGACCAGCCTCCCGAAAACGGGCAAACGATGGTCGGTAATTTGGTCGTCTTCCTCCTTCGGTGCGCGTCCGGGTCGGTCGACGAGTTCGTTCACTAATCATAAAATAAAAATATTAATTAGATTATTTAATTAAGTAATTACCACTCCAAAATTTGTTACAGGTAAGTAACTTTTTTGATGTGTTAATAAGAGAAGTTTTGATTTACTAATCTTGTGGGGATGGGGAGAGTCGAACTCCCACAGTATTGCTACCACTAGCTCCTGAAGCTAGCGCGTCTACCAGTTCCGCCACATCCCCGAAGCTTATCTTTTATTTCCAATCCCAAGTGGTCTTTACGTACCAGCTGGAAAGAGAGTTATAACGTTCCGGTGGGGAACTGATTCCGCCAATATTGATTCCTTTAATGCGCTTGTTAGCAGCAAAAGTGTGGTCGGGAGTATAAAGGAAAATCGCGGGTAACTCGTCAATAATTATTGTTTGAAACTTCTCGTATAGTTTACCCCGGGCTGCAGAATCAGCTTCTGTTCGGGCATCCTCGAGAATTTTGTCAGCGTTACGATTTACAAATCCAGCAAGGTTAAGACCGGGGTAATCTGTTTGTGAGGAATGCCAAAAAGGATAAGGGTCGGCGTCGTGACCTAAAACCTCCCCATAAAGTAATATATCATAATTTCTAGTACGCAAGACTTCCCGGTTGATTAAACGAGGGGCAACCGTGGTAATTGTAGTTTGGACGCCAAGTTTACGCCACATGAGAGAAATAAGCTCTGCTATTTTTTGGTACTCTGGTGTTTCAGCAGTTGTTAGGTTTAGGGTTAAAATATTACCATCCTTGTCTTTTCGATAAAAAGCTTGCTCTTTGCTCATTTCACCACGAATAGTGTCCTGTATTTCTTTGTTGATCCGATCAAGAGTGCTTGAAACTACTTCGGGAGTTGAGCTCGCAGTTTCTTGGATCTGTTTAATTTCGTCGTCGTATTTTTTTAATAGTTTTTCTTGACGAAGTTTAAAATACTCTTCCGGTTGAATTCGTGACCATTTTTTGTCTAAAAGAGTGTTAGCGTCTTCATAATTCAGGGTAATTTTTTTAACATCTTCTTTATAGCCCAAACTTCCCGGAAGGATAGGAGAATCGATACTCCTTGCTGCACCAGAAAGTGCCTCGTTAATAATTTTTGTCTTATCTATTCCTTCGGCCAGAGCTTTGCGTAGGTCTTCTGATTTAAGTAGGGCCTGCTGGTCTTGGTTAAAGAACAGTGCAGTGTATTGTTGAAGACGAATATCATAAGCAGCAATACTTTTGCCAGTTATTTTTTCTTGTAAATTACGCGGTACAAAACTAATCGCGTCAATGCTTTGCCCTTTTAAGGCGTCAACTGCCTGGGCGTAGTCGTTAAAAACTTTAAAGGTTAGTCTTTCGATATACGGTTTTTGGTTATAGTAGTTTTCATTTTTTACCAATACGTAGGACTGAATATTCCCAGAATCGTCTTTAATTAGCTTACTGAATTTCCAAGGTCCGGTGCCGATGGTATGGAGGTTGTTCTTGGCCAGTTTCATGCCATTAGGTGTAATTTCGCCCCATACATGTTCCGGTAAAATACCAACCGTTAGACTAGAAAGAAATGGAGAAAAAGGTTCGTTTAAAGTAAAACGAATTGTGTGCTCGTCCGTTTGTTCTATTTTTACGCCCTGGAAGGAGACGATTAAAGGACTGCCTACATCAGGGTTTTGAATAGTTTCGAAAGTATAAAGAACATCGCGGGCGGTAAATGGTTCACCGTCTGACCATTTTACATCTTCACGGAGTTTTATTTCGTAAGTTTTTTTATCATCACTTAAGGTGTATTCTTTTGCCAGGTCAGGTTGTAAACCATTCTCTAAGTCATAACGGAATAATCCGGAATAAACTAAAGAGGTTAGGTCAAGGTCAATATCATTGGTTGAAGCAAAGACAGGGTTAACAAATTTTGGCTGGCCTAAAATTGCTTCAGTGTAGTCGCCGCCCTGTTTGGGGACGGTTTCAATATGGGTGTATAGAAAGAAGCCTAAAGTAGCAATTAGCGTTAAAACCACTACAGTGGAAGCCGTGTTTATAATAATTTTTTCTGAACGACTCAAAAAATTAGGCAAATACTTGAATTGATTACTTTTTGGCCAGGAAAAGCCCCGAGCATGCTTGAATAATTTTTTATCCAAGACGTTACTAACCACCGGTTTGGCAACACGGTGTTTTTTAAAAGGGGCCAAAATTTTGTCCCATTGCATGGTAGTTTTTAAAGTTCGTGAAGAAGTTTAGATAACGAGACGAACGAGAGAAATAACAAAGAAAACAATGGCAATGCCAATTGTTGAAAAGTGAAGGATCTTATCAATTCCTCGTTTAGTACTATAAATGTTGCTTGAGCCGCCAAAAACTCCGCTCAAACCAGAGCCTTTTTGTTGTAAAAGCACGGTTAGGGTTAAGAGAATGGCTAAAACAAGTTGAATAATGCTAAATACAGTTTCTTGCATAAATAATAACGATCGTAAGGTTTAATACAAAAATTATAGCATAAGGATGGAAAAATGTCAATCTTGGGCCTAATTTAGCCGTTTTTTACATAAACTGACTTTAGTAAATAAACGAAGTGTGGTATAATTCTCCACATCAGGCTAATGAATAAGAATTAAGAGGTATTCTTATGGGTTTTCCTACGGGCTACACGCCGTGGTATAAGAAACCAAGTGGGATAATAATGATTGGGTTAGGAGTACTAGTTTTAGGTTTATTATTTGGCTTCTTATCTTTAGTAGGCAATTATTGGTGGAATATTAGAGCAGGAAGGGGAGATCTGATTCGCGAGCAAGCCTATGCTGGATTTACTAAGATAAATGAAGTAAATCATAGAGCAGGTTCAATCTCCCGTACTGAATTAGAAACTAATGATGACCCTTATCAAGGAGCGGTAAATGCTAAGGTCGTAGTTGTTGAATATGTGGATTTTCAATGTCCGAATTGTTTGGCAGCCGAACCAATTTTACAAAAAATTCTTAGCCAATATGGACAAAAGGTAAAACTAATTGTCAGGGATTTCCCGGTTGATTCGTTGCACCCAAAGTCATCTGAACTTTCATATTTGGCTTATTGTGCCAAAGAACAAAATGTATATTGGCCAGTACATAATTGGCTATTTGCTGACCAGAATAAATTTGTAAATGGTTTGACGTCAGAGATAATAAATGAGGCAGTGCAGTTGTTTAGTTTGAAAAGAGAGGTCTTACAAAGTTGTTTGAATTCCAACCGACCAAAAGTCGAAGTAAATAAAGATTATGCCGATGGATATGGCGCCGGGGTGGGTGGCACGCCAACTTTTTTTGTGAACGGTGAGAAGGTCGAGGGTGTGGTGCCGTTTGAAATATGGGATGGGTATTTGAAGGAAGTAAATTAGTTTGTTTTATGAATAAAAAAATAATTTATTCTATTTTTTTCTGCCTAACGTTTTTATTACTGCAGCCAGTTCAGGCGCAAAACGCAACCGAAACACCGCCTGAAATGAATCCGATATGTTGGCAACACGACGATTGTATAGCGGCTCGTAAAGACATTTTGGATGCTACGGGAATCCGAAATGATGACTCAGAGATACTGAGAAATCAATTAGAAGAAGGGTGGTTGGAAATGGAGAAGCCATGTGATAAAAAGGGGTGGGGCAAGTGTCTGCCGGCCAACTTAACAAAAACCGAGATTGCGTTTGGTGGTGATAATTCTTTTGTTGATGTGGGTGAATTCTTGGAAAAGAATTATAATTATTTGATTGGAGTCGCGGCGATATTAGCAGTGGCTATGATTGTCGTTGCTGGTTTCCAGTGGGTGGCTTCTGGAGGTAACAGTGAAACGATTAGCGGCGCAAAGAAGAGAATAGCCGGAGCAATAGTGGGGCTGTTTATAGCCTACATGTCGTATTTTATTTTAAATACTATTAATCCGGCCTTAACGAAATTAAGACTACCACAAACCTGGCTCATTAGACAGATGCAGTTAGCACCAACTTTTTGTAATGGAATTAAAGTACCGAGCACTACCTTAGCTTATGCTGGTCAGGGCAGTAATTTAATACCCTTCGCTAATATTAAGGCGGAAGACTTTAAAATTATACCTGACCTGTTTCACCGACAGGATGGAGTGATACGGGAAGTTGAAGAGGGGTGTTTCAAGGCCATCAAAGACCTTGATTGGGTTTCGAGATCAGGATGTTGGGGGGCAATTTTTACTGACTTAAAAAGAAAATTTAGCCCATTAGAGAAAAATTTATTACCCATTTGTGGACATAAATATTATTGGAAGGAGAGTCCTAACACTACTTGTCAGGGCGACATTTGCGAACCAGTTTTAAAAAATGTTTTGGGTCGATCTACGCCTGTGTGGGTGAAACGGTCTTGTGCAATTAATCGAAATGTACCACCTCAGCAAGATGGTTCATTCGAATACGCATGTATTGAGGGTGCGATTGTTGGTGTGTTACGTGACCCGCAAAGAAGGTTTGGTGATAGTCCTTTAGAGTCGATGTGGGTAGCTGAAGTTTGTGAGAACGGCAAGGTGAATGAAAAGTGGGGTTTCAAAGCTGCTGGTAGAGACATAACGGAATATATTAATAACGAATCAGAATTTATCTATCCTTTTGATAATTTATCTGCAAGCGATTATTGTGATAACAATGGGGGTACAGCTGGGGCCTATCTGATTTTAAATCTTGACGATGAATACGATATCGCGGGAATTTTTGACGATGATTATGCGGTAGGTTGCAAGCCAGGCGGATCGTCAGATTGTAGTATAAATTTAGCAGCAGAAGTTTGGAAAAAATCTGGTGTACAAGTTACAGGAGATAATAATGAGGAAAGTGATTTCAGAGAATATATCGAGAGTACTGGTAGTATGTCGGTCGCTGCCATAAGAGATTATTTGATACCAATTGATGAAATTAGAAGCGGAAAGGTTGTCGAAATAACCTTGACAAATGACTTTAAACCTGATTAGATATATTTCATGCCTGATAAAATTATCATCAAAAACGCCAGGGTGCACAACCTAAAAAATGTCTCTCTGGAGTTGCCAAAAAATAAGCTTATTGTTGTCACAGGACTTTCCGGATCAGGGAAGTCCTCTTTAGCTTTTGATACCATTTATGCAGAAGGGCAGCGTCGTTATGCAGAGAGCCTTTCGGCCTATGCCCGTCAGTTTATGGAGGTCCGAGACAAACCAGATGTAGATAATATAGAAGGCCTGTCTCCCACGATAGCGATTGACCAAAAGTCTTCGACTCAGAATCCTCGTTCAACTGTTGGTACTGTTAGCGAAACTTATGATTATCTCCGTTTACTTTTTGCACGGGAGGGGACGCAATATTGTCCAGATTGTGAAGAGAAAGTTGTGTCTTATCGCGTTGGAAGTATAGTCGAAAAAGTCCGGCGCATGTTAAAAGAAAAAAAAGTTATTACTATTCTGGCTCCATTAATACTGGAGGGAAAAGTTAATTCAGAGGAATTAGTCGATCGGGTTGAGAAATCTGGAACGGAATTGGTAAGAATTAATGGCGAAGTAATACGTATTAATGATTTATTAAATTATTCTTTTAAAAATAGTGAGAAGTATAACGTGGAAGTTTTGGTGGGTAAAGTAAGTGGTGCCAAAAAAGAAGATCCAGGGTCGATCATTGAGAAAGCGGTTGATCTTGGCAACGGGTTTGTTGTTATATTAAAAGATGACAAAGCCGAAATGTTTGCGACAGTTGGTTGGTGCCCGCGCTGTAAAAAAGTGATGCCAGCTCTGGACGTCCGCAGTTTTAGCTTTAATAGTCCGTATGGAGCATGCTCGCACTGTACAGGCTTGGGAGTAAGCATGGAAGTTGATCCGGAATTAGTAATCCCAAATCCGCGACTGACTTTAGCTGAAGGAGCGATTCAACCCTGGACCAGAATTACGGGAAACCAACAATTTTACCAAAAAATATTGGCCGCTTTGGCGGAAGCGCATGGTTTTTCTGTGCATACTCCAGTGGAGAGTTTAAAAAAGGAAACCATGGATTTAATATTTCACGGCACGCACGGTCGTGAATATACCGTAGATAACAAAAAGATAACTTATCCCGGTGTTTTAGATGATCTTTTAAACCGATATAAAGAAACCAAATCTGACTATGTTCGTAAAGAGATAGAACAGTACATGCGGGAGAAAATTTGCCCGGTATGTGAAGGAAAGAAATTAAGGCGCGAGTCTTTGTTTGTAAGAATTGGTAAATACAGCATTTCCGATTTAACTGAAATTAGTTTAAACGAACTAATTGTAGAGATGCGTCAGGTTTTAAAAATTAACGAAAAAAACCAAGTTCTTCAATCTATTGTGAAGGAACTAGTGCCACGATTGAATAATCTAAGTCAGGTGGGGTTAGATTATTTAAGTCTTGGGCGAACGATGAACACCTTGTCGGGCGGTGAGGTGACACGAGTAAGGCTGTCTACGCAGCTTTCTGCTGGACTAACTGGGGTAATATATGTGCTTGACGAACCTTCAGTCGGGTTACATCCTCGAGATACAGCTAAATTAATAGATACTCTTAAATACCTTCGGGACCGTGGAAATACTGTTGTTGTAGTTGAACATGACGCAGCTATTATCAAAGCCGCGGATTATTTAGTCGATGTCGGTCCGGGCGCAGGCATTCACGGCGGTGAAATTATGGTTTCCGGGACAATGAGTGAGGCTTTAAAAAATAAAAATTCTTTGACAGTTGGTTATCTATTAGGTAAAGAAAAAATCGAGCGCGAGAAGAAGATTGAAAAAACTAAGAAGTCAGGAAAGGAAAATGTTAAAGAAATTAGAATTATTGGCGCTAAAGGATATAACTTAAAGAACATTGATGTTTCCATTCCGCTTCAGAAGTTAGTATGTGTAACCGGTGTCTCTGGTTCTGGAAAATCTACTCTTATTATAGATATCTTAAGTCGAGTTTTGGCTCAACATTTTTATCGCGCGAAGGAAGAACCAGCCGAACATAAAGAAGTAGGGGGCCTAGAGAATATCGACAAAGTTATCTCTATTGATCAGTCACCGATTGGTCGCACTCCCCGCTCTAATCCGGCCACATACACTGGTGTCTTCACGTTAATTCGTGACCTGTTTGCCAACTTACCAGAAGCAAAATTACGCGGGTATGACGCGGGCAAGTTTAGTTTTAATGTTAAAGGCGGAGGTCGTTGTGAAGCGTGTGCGGGGGAAGGATACATTCGTATCCCCATGCAATTTTTAACAGACGTTTTTGTTGAATGCGAGGAATGTAATGGTTCGAGATATAATGGTGAAGCCTTAGAGGTGCATTACAAAAATAAAAATATTGCTGAAGTTTTGGAGATGACAATTGAAGAAGCGTTTAGATTTTTTACTGATCAAGAATCGATCGCTGAAAAACTAGATGTGTTGAGACAAGTGGGGTTAGGTTATTTGCACCTTGGCCAGCCAGCGACAAACTTGTCAGGCGGTGAAGCGCAACGTATTAAACTCGCGACCGAATTATCTCGACCGTCTACCGGCAACACCTTGTACATTTTAGATGAACCTACCACCGGTCTTCATTTTGAAGATGTCAAACATTTACTAGAAGTATTAGTTAAATTAGTTGAAAAAGGTAATAGTGTTTTAGTTATCGAGCATAACACTGAAGTCATACGCGCTTCTGATTGGGTGATTGATCTTGGTCCGGATGGTGGACGTGAAGGTGGGGAAGTAGTAGTGACCGGCACACCTGAAGAAGTCAAGAAATGTAAGAAAAGTTGGACAGGTAAGTATTTGTAAATAGCAAGGAACACCGCGCACGACGAGACCCTAGAAAATAAAAACTGAGGCTTTCTGACCTCAGTTTTAGTTTTAGATTTTTACTTCTTTCAAACGTCGTTTGAACTTCGGATTGCGCAAGTGATTTAGTTTAGCGCGGCGAACTGCAAATTGACGGATTGGTTCGATTTTGGCAATAGCGGGGGAATAAATAGGGAAGATTTTCTCTACACCTACACCGTCGGAGATTTTTCTAACAGTGATAGTAGCGCCAGATTCTTTACCATGTTTAGCGGCAATGATCGTGCCTTCAAAGATCTGTATACGTTCCTTTTCTTCACCTTTAGTATTAATTTCCTTGATCTTTTGGTGGACCTTCACGACCATACCTGGTTTGTAGTCCAAAATTTTGTTATCTTCAGCCATAGTATTTTTTAGTGTTTAAGCTCCATGATTTTACTTTATTTTGGTTTTTTTGTCAAGATTAGGCCATTTCTTGAGCTCGGTTTGGATAATTTTGGCTAATTTTTGGATAGTTTCTGACAATTTACCCTCTTTATTTACTAGTCGGTAGTTGTAGTCTTTGGAACGAGCGATTTCTTGTTTAGCAATTAGCATACGTTTTTCTGCCATTTCCTCAGTCATACCGCCACGTAGTAAAATTCGCCTTTTCAGGTTACTGAGTTTATCAGGTAAGAGGAATATGGCTAAATGGGGGATACCTTTTTTATCTAAGGTTTTTTTACCGTTAACGTCAAATTGAGAGACAACCACGTCATACTTTTTTAAAAGAGGTAGCAAATGTTTAAACTGTGTTCCGTAATAATTGCCGGCTAGTAAATTATGTTCAAGAAATTCGCCATTTGCGATCTTTTTTTCAAAAGTTTTTTTTGTGACAAAGTGGTATGTGAAACCCGGTATGTCTTCTGGGCGAGGCGCGCGGGAAGTAGTGGTTACGAGATTTATTGTGTTCGGGAGCTTTTTTAACAAAGCTTTGATACTTGAAGTCTTACCGCCACCACCCGGAGCAGAGATAACTACCAGCATACCTTTTTTAATTTGTTTCGCCATATTACTTTAATATTTCTAGAAAATCTCCTAACGTTTTGGGGAGTGAGGAAGTAAATGAAACAGTCGTACCATTTAAATCTGTAAAAGCTAAGTGACAGCAATGTAAAAATAACCGACCAAGTTTTTCGTCCCAGGTTCGCTTTATTTTCTTTTGGAAATATAATGGATCACCAACCGCAGGATGGTTGTAGGCTAAAAAATGGGCACGAATTTGGTGCATGCGACCAGTGTGGATTTTGACCTTGAGCAAGGTAAAATTAACAAATCTTTTTTCTACCCAAAATTCAGTCTTCGCTCTCTGGCCTTCGTCATTTTTCTCTCCCTTGAGAGTTTCCGGAATAGCCGCCATGCGGTCACTAGTTCTGGAGCGGGTAATCGGGAAATTTATTTCATCCCAGTCTTTTTCTACTTGGCCATGGACTAGAACTATATATTCTTTGTCCATTTGTCGAGTTTTAAATAAATTTTTTAAATGATCAAACATGGCGGTGGTCCTGGGGATCACTAGTAGACCAGAGGCTTCTTTATCTAGACGATGAACAATGCCTGGACGGAGTGGATCTTCGCCAATTTTACTTAGCTCGGGATATTTCTTGACTAAAAGTTCAGCCAAAGAATCTGTTTCATGTTTTCCAGTTGAGTGCGTTAACATGCCCCAGGGCTTTTCAATAATTAGATACTCGGGAGTTTCTTTAATAATCTTAATGTCCTCTATCCTAAATTCATGTGTTGATACAATGGGAGTTTCAGTAGTCGATATGGGATTTGGTCCTGGAGCCTCAATGGTAATATTATCTCCCTCAGATACTTTTTCGCCGGTCTTTTTAGGCTGGGCATTATTGATCAGGACGGAATTTCCAGAAATCAATTTTTGGGCTTGTGATCGAGTGATGCCTAGCTTTACGGATAAAAAAAGATCCAGCCGCATTCCGGCTGATTCAGAATCTACAATAACTAGTTTGGTATTTTTTTCCATACTTAGTGCGCCCAGATGGATTTGAACCGTCGACCCCTGCCTTATAAGGGCAGTGCTCTAACCGCTGAGCTATGGGCGCTTTTAATGCTCCAAGTATACCAGTTTTAGATAAAATTTCAAGTCTTAGCCATATTGCCAGACTGGGCTAAGATTGCTAAAATAGAAGTCAACTAATATACTAAAAATATGGGCTTTAATACTGAATGGTTTTTAAAGGTTAATGGTTTAGTGGGGAAAAATAAGTGGTTAGACGCCTTTGGACGGGCGGGAGCAGAATGGGTTATTATCGCCATGGTGCTTTGGCTTGTGGCGTCATCAGTGGTGGTAAATCAGCCGAGTGAGCGGGCGATCATTTGGCCGATTATTATTTTGGGCTCTAGTTGGTCCTTAGGTTGGATTATCAATCTCTTAATCGGTATGGCAGTAAAAGAGCCTCGGCCACATTTAAAGCATCCAGAAAGTAATTTGTTATTCAGGCCTCTTATGAGCTGGAAATCTTTTCCTTCCGACCATGCCATGGCCGCCTTTTTAATTCTTTTTACAGCTTTAAATTTTAATTTACCCTTAGCTTGGTCATTATTGCCTTTAGCCTTATGGGTCGGCTGGGGAAGAGTATACTCTGGCGTTCATTATCCTTTGGATATTGTTGGCGGAGCAGCCGTAGCTGGCCTGGTGACGTTATTAATTCACTACTTACTCCGTATTTTTGTATGAACATTGTTATCTTAGCTGGGGGGGCAGGTACGAGGCTTTGGCCTTTAGGAAGAAAATACACCCCCAAACAATTTTCCCCGGTATTGGGGAATAAATCTTTGGTTGAACAAACCTATGATCGGTTTAAGAAAAAATATGGTCAGGAAAAGATATTTTTTTCTACCACCAAACAACTTTTGCCTCAGTTAAAAAAAATATTCCCAAGAATACCTCGTACCAAGTTTATTGTTGAACCAAGTCGGCGTGACACGGCTGCAGCGATGGGTTATGTAGCTTTGCAATTATCTTTAATTGAGCCAAATGAGCCGATGGCTTTTATACCGGCCGACCATTTTATCGTTGACGGTAAAAAATATTTAGATTGTTTTGCGGTTGGGGAGAAGTTAATTCGCCAAACTGGAAAGCTATTAGACATTGGTATTACGGCGACTTTCCCAAGCACGGTTTTGGGATATACTAAAATTGGCAAACTCCACTCTAAAGAAAAAGACATTGAGGTATATAATTTTGCTGGTCACACCGAGAAGCCAAGTGTAGAGAAAGCAACGAAATATTTATTAAGCGGGGATTACTTGTGGCACGGTAATTATTACATGTGGACTCCGGTTAAGTTTCTCAGATCTATAGAAGAACATGCGCCAAGTATTTACCAGACTTTGCAAGAAATAAAAAAGTATTTAGGGAAGGATGAGAAAAAGGTTGAAGCGATTTATAACCAGATTGAAAAGAATTCTTTTGATTATGCTGTAACCGAGAAGATTGGAAAAAAGGATGTGCTCATTATCAAAGGTGAATTTGGTTGGAGTGATATTGGTGCCTGGGATGTTTTACATAATCAATTAAAAAGCAAGGGAGATGAAAAAGGGAACGTCGTTAAGGGAAAAGTGGTACATTTAGACACCAAGGACTCTTTGATTTATGGTCATGGTAAGAAAGTTTTGGGTGTTGTTGGCTTGGAGAACGTGGTGGTAGTAGATACAGCTGACGCCTTACTGGTTTGTTCTAAAAAAAATGCGCAAGATGTTAAAAAACTATTAGATATAATTGAGTCCCAAGGCGGGAAGAAATATTTGTAAAATGAATTTGAATACCAAAATTAAAATTGTTTCTTTAATTATTATTATTGTTGTTCCTTTGATTTTAATATTTCGTCACCGGGAAAAGGCGGAGCCGCAAACTCCGGTCGTAGCGAGAAAAGAAATAGACATTACCATTATCCCGGGATGGAATTTACGCCAGGTAGCGGAGGATTGGGCCAAAAAAGGAATCGTCGTCAAACCTGAATATGTGTACGAATTGCTTGGTGAACCGGCCTATAACTATGCTGGACAGCATCGCCAAGCGCCTGTTTTGCCATTGGCAAGCGATGCGCGTTGGGACTTTATGTTTAAAGACAAGCCGGTAGGGGTTTCTTATGAGGGTTATTTATTCCCGGATACTTACCGAGTTTATGAGGACGCTAAGCCCGAAGAGATATTAGAGAAGGTTTTTAAACATTTTACTGACACTATTGATGAAACAATGCGAATGGAAATTGCTCGACAAGGGAAAGATTTACATGAAATTTTAACCATGGCGAGCATTATTGAAAAAGAAGTAAAACTAAACAGTGATCGTGCCAAAGTGGCAGATATTATGTGGCGCAGAAACAAAATGGGTTGGGCTTTGCAAGTAGATTCAAGCGTTCATTATGTCGCTGATCGTACCGGTGATTTGTTCACTACTGCTGAAGAAAGAAAGATTGATTCGCCGTGGAATACTTACAAGTATTCAGGATTACCAATTGGACCAATTGCTAATCCTGGTTTAGCCTCGATTAAGGCCGCTATTTATCCAGAGAAAAATGATTATTGGTATTTTATGACAGATGGTTCCGGGAAGATATATTATGGTCGAACCCTAGATGAACATAATGCTAATGTGAACAGATATTTACGCTAAATATGTTAACTTCCGAATTTGATTACAATCTTCCAGAAGAATTAATCGCCCAGTCACCAATCGAACCACGGGATCGTTCACGATTAATGATTTTAGATAAGGACAAAAAGACAATCGAACATAAGAACTTTTTCGACATTACTAATTATTTAAGTCAGGGCGACCTTTTGGTTTGGAACAATTCCAAAGTGTTTAAGGCTCGTTTACATGGTCGGGTAGTGTTAAGTGAAGAAGTGACAGGATTAGGTCAGGGAGAATTATTGTCAGATAAAATACTTAATGCGCCAGAAGTAGAAGTTTTTTTGGTTAGGCCCATGGAAAATCCTGGTGTTTGGAAAGTCTTAGCCAAGCCAGGGCGTAAACTGCGACTGGGCATGAGCATAATTTTTGCTCCTGACTTTAGTGTGGAAGTAATCACTAAGGAGACAGATGGTACGGTACTTGTGCAATTCGCTGAAGATGATGCGACGGTACGTGCTAAAGCTAACGCCTATGGTGAAGTACCAACCCCGCCTTATGTGAAAAATGTTGCCGATGCTGGAAAAGACGGATTGGAGGAAAGGTATCAGACGGTTTATGCTAAGTATGAAGGATCAGTAGCGGCTCCTACGGCTGGTTTCCATTTTACGCCTCAGTTAATTGAGTCCTTAGAAGCCAAGGGCGTGCAATTCGCTGAAGTAACTCTTCATGTAGGTTTAGGAACATTTCTGCCAATAAAGTCAGAGAAGGTCGAAGACCATAAAATGCACAGTGAATGGGTGGAGTTAACTGAGAAGAATGCTGCCTTAGTTAACGCTGCAAAAAAGGAAGGAAGAAGGGTGGTAGCAGTCGGCACTACGACTGTTCGTACATTGGAAGGAATTGCCAAAATACAAGATAAAGACCTAAACGATGAAGTAGTACGGCCGTTTAGTGGTGACCTTAATTTGTTTATTCTGCCTGGTTTCAGCTTTAAGGTCGTTGATGCTTTGATTACCAATTTTCACTTGCCAAAGTCAACACTTTTAATGCTAGTATCGGCTTTTGTTGGAGATAAAGAGTATATCTTACGAGCTTACCAAGAAGCAATCCAAGAAAGATATAGGTTTTATAGCTTTGGCGATGCGATGCTTATAAAATAACAACAAAAAAGACGGTTCAATCAACCGTCTTTTAAATTTTATCTTATTCTACTGTTACACCCATTTGTTTAGCAGTGCCTTCTACCATCTTCATGGCTGCAGCCACGTCATTAGCATTCAAATCAGGCATTTTTTTCTCAGCGATTTCTTTTACTTGTGCTTTAGTTAGTTTGCCAACTTTTTCCTGAAGGGGTTTAGCAGAACCCTTCTGGATTTTAGCGGCCTTTTTGATAAGCTCAGCCATTGGCGGAGTTTTCATGATAAAACTAAAGCTGCGGTCTTCGTACACGCTGATAACAACTGGTACAATTTCGCCCTTACGATCAGCAGTTTTATCATTAAATTCTTTGCAGAATCCTTGAATGTTTACACCATGTTGACCAAGAGCTGGACCAACTGGAGGGGCTGGGTTAGCAGCGCCGCCAGGAATTTGTAATTTGATTTGGGTTAAAATTTTCTTTGCCATATTAGTCTATATATTTTCATTTCCGTCTACTGAGAAGCCCTAGTAAACTAGGCAGTAGGGGATAATTTGTGTAATTAGATCTTCTTTACTTGTAGGGCATCTAGTTCAACTGGGGTTTCACGACCGAACATAGTAACCAATACTTTAATTTTTCCACGCTCTTCATCCACTTGAGATACTTTACCCTCAAAGTTTTTAAACGGACCATCAACAATTCGGATGACGTCGTTAATTGCCACGTCAATTTTGTGCTGTGGTTCAGTGGCAGCGACGCGACGGATTAAATTATCTACTTCTTTTTGATCAATCGGAGTTGGGGTAGTACCAGAACCAACGAAACCGGTAACGTTCGGTGTGTTGCGGACAACATACCAAGAGTCGTCAGTTACGACCATTTCTACTAAAACATAACCAGGGAAGATTTTTTCTTCAATCGTGGTACGTTTTCCATTTTTAATTTTAATCTTTTTTTCTTTTGGCACCATGACACTAAAAATTTTGTCTTGCATGGCAAAAGATTCGATGCGTTGCTCAAGGTTGTGTTTTACATTTTCTTCATAACCACTGTAGGTGTGTAAAACGTACCAACGTTTACCTAAATTGAGGGTTTGTTTAGCCATAGTTTAAAAGGCCAATTTATTTTAAGAGATATTCAAGACCAAGATTGAAGACATAGTCTAATGCCGCAAAAAATAGGGCTAGACCAATGCTCATGCCGATAACCAAAAGACTATAGTTAATAGTTTGGTTCTTGGTTGGCCAAGTGACTTTTTTCATTTCGGCATAAGAGCCGACAAAATAATTCTTTACTGATGTAATAACGGACATAATATTTTGGTTTTAAAAACAGCCTTTTCGGCCGCTTATGATGAAGTAATACTACTACTTAAGCGGTTTTTTGTCAATAGTTAGTGTCCACAACGTGGAAAACCCCTCCACAGAGGAGGGGTTTTTTGGCTAGATGTCTAAGTTTTCAACGCTTTTGGCGTGGGTTTGAATGAATTTTTTTCGTTGTTCTACATCATCGCCCATGAGAATCTCAAAGGTTTCATTGGCTTTTTCAGCGTCTTCGGCTGTGACGTTTTTGATTGTACGATTTTCAGGGTTCATTGTGGTTTCCCAAAGTTGTTCTGGATTCATTTCTCCCAAACCTTTATATCGCTGGATGTTTACCTTGACACCATTAACCACAATGGCCTGGTTTTCATTTTCTTCGCTGCTTTCCTCTCCAGTTGCATTCTCATCAGTTGCTTCCTTGGCCTTGGCGATCTTTTTTCCTTTTTCTTCATGTTTGGCACCCAGTTCGTTCAAGATTTTTTCTTTCTCCTCATCATTAAAAGCGTACTTCATATCTTTTCCGTATTTTACGCTATATAACGGAGGTTGGGCGATATAGATATGATTTTCATTAATCAGGTCCGGGAAATAACGATAAAAGAAAGTCAGAAGAAGGGTGCGGATATGAGCGCCGTCGACATCTGCATCAGTCATAATTATAATCCTATCATAGCGAAGTTTGGTAATATCAAATTGTTCACCAATATTCGTGCCTAAAGCGATGATTAAAGATTTTAATTCATTGTTGGTTAATATCTTATCCAAACGGGCGCGCTCGACATTCAGTACCTTACCGCGTAGGGGTAAAATAGCTTGGTGTTCGCGGTTGCGACCTTGTTTAGCCGATCCACCCGCGCTGTCGCCCTCTACTATGAATAGTTCAGATTCTTCAGAGTTACGGCTTGAACAATCAGCTAATTTGCCGGGTAGGGTAAAGCCTTCAAGTGCGCCTTTACGTAAAATGGTGTCACGAGCAATTTTGGCTGCCGAACGGGCGCGGGCGGCGAGCAGACATTTGCCGACGATCGCTTCCGCGTCCTTAGGATGTTCTTCAAGGTAAATAAGGAAAGCGTCGCCCATAATTGCTTCCACTGCTACCTTAGCCTCGGTACTGCCAAGTTTGCCTTTGGTTTGCCCCTCGAATTGTGGTTCGCGTATTTTAATTGAGATAACAGTGTTTAATCCTTCGCGCACGTCTTCACCACTCAGGTTGCCATCTTTTTCTTTTAAAATATTTTTATTTCGCGCGTAGGTATTAAGACTGCGCGTTAAAGCGGTTCGGAAACCTTGGACGTGCGTACCGCCATCTGGGTTGTGGATGTTGTTAGTAAAAGCGAACAGGGATTCAGTAAATTCATCGGTGTATTGTAGAGCGATCTCAACGTTTACACCCTCGTATTCTTTTTCGACGTAAAAAACAGTTTCATTTTTAATTTGCGAACTATGAGTTAAGTAACGGACATAGGAAGCAACCCCACCTTCGAAATAAAATTGGTAATCTGGACGAGGGAATTGTAAAGCAGTTTTGTCAGCGGTTTTTTCTTCATCGGTACGGCGGTCACGAATAATAATATGCACACCTTTTGAAAGGTAAGCATATTGACGGAGATGATCAACGATTACGCCCCACTCAAAGTCAATAGTTTCAAAAATGGAATCATCTGGTCGGAAGGTGATAGTGGTACCAGTGTCCTTACATTTACCAACGGCATGGACTTTTTTTTGTGGGTTACCGGTTTTGTATTCTTGTACCCAGACCTGTCCATCACGATGCACCTCAGCTTTGGTATAAGTTGACAGCGCGTTTACAACTGAGACACCAACACCATGCAAACCGCCAGAGATTTTGTAACCACCATCACCAAATTTACCACCAGCATGTAGCTTGGTTAAAACTAATTCTAAGGCACTAACTTTCATTTGCGGATGAACGTCAACTGGGATACCACGACCATTATCTATCACTTCAACCATATGGCCGGGGAGTAAGGTAACAATAATTTGTGTACAATAACCAGCCATGGCTTCATCGATCGCGTTGTCGACGACTTCCCAAACCAAATGATGTAAACCGGTTGGACCAGTTGAGCCAATATACATACCCGGACGACGACGAACAGCCTCTAAACCTTCAAGAACAGTAATGTTTTTGGCACTATAACTACCATCGGTTTTGGCAGTCTGTTTTTTTGGTGTTGGAACCGCCTTGGGTTCTTCAGATTTGGTGGGTGGGTGTGTTTTGGGTGTAGGGGCTTTGGCAGTTTCCTCCATATGGCCATGAACTTTTCGAATAGGCATAAAATTTTGCAAAAAGACAATAAAAAATATTGGTAAAAACCGTAGTTATTTTACCACAAAAATATGGTTACTACAAGTGTTTAAATGCGTATTTTAAAAAAACGAAGAATAGGGTATACTATATGCATTATGTTAAATATTTACCAACAAAAAAATAACCAACATTCGTCGGAAGAACCTTCGGTAGAAGAAAGTAAAGAAAAAAAGCCCAGATTAGAAGCCTATGTTGACCCGACTGGAGAATTTGGTACAAAAGAATACCAGTTGAGTGTTTGGTATGTTAAGCATAAGGTTTTTTTGTACCGCCTTTTAGTTGGAAGTTTAACTGTGGCGAGTGTTTTCTTTTGGGGCTTTAGTTTATGGAAATGGGGGGATTGGGCAATTTTTGGCATAGATACCGACCGTCGAACAGAAGAGAGTCTTTTAATATTTCCGGATTACACTTTAGTAAACGAATCTCTAAAACCACAAGTACTTCAGGTTTTCGGTACCCAGGTTTTACCGGGAGGAGTTAATAAGAGTGACTTGGTTACCGAGGTTAGTAATCCCAATCCTCGTTTAAAAGCCGAATTTAGTTACTATTTCCAATTGGATGGTGAGAAAAGGACGAAGTTAAGAGAAGGATTTGTGTTGCCAGGTGAGCGTACACTAGTTGCTGAACTTGGGGTGGAAAATAATTTTGGTAATAGTTCATTAATGATTGAGAATCTAGTCTGGAAGCGTATTTCTTCTCGTCTGGTTCCTAATGTTACTGAATGGCAAAAGGAACGTTTAGATTTTACGGTTGAGGATTTTAAGTTTACTGAAGCCGGCCCAACAATAGCTAACGCCAATATAATCAATTTTAAACTGAGAAACAATACGCCGTTCGGCTATACCGAACCCAAATTCTATGTCGCTCTCCTCCAGGCTGGAGATAGTGTGGCGGCAATTTTGCCTTTGCAATTAACTTCGTTTAAATCTTTGGAGGTGCGGGAAATTGATTTGCGACATTTCGTTCCAAACCTCCGAGCAACTCAGGCCATAGTTTTCCCGCAGATAGACCTGTACAACCGAATGGTTTACATGGCGCCGGAAAAGTAATTATGCCTTGGCTAGCTAAACTATATAGCAAAAGTGTTGATTGGTGGCTGTTGCTTTCCGTTTTGCTTTTAGTTGCCTTAGGGTTGGTGGGCATTTACAGTGTAGACCTGTCTCGAGGTGGGGAGCTCATATATTTTAAAAAACAATTAATTGCTGGTGGTATTGGTTTTGTGTTGCTGGTTTTAGCGGGTTTTAGACAATATTCTTTCTTTCGCTATACTGCAAAACTTTGGTATCTCGCCTCACTGCTACTATTAGTTGGCGTTTTGTTTTTTGGTCGCACCATACGTGGTACAACTGGTTGGTTTGTGGTGATGGGCTTTTCGTTTCAGCCAGTGGAAGTGGCCAAAGTTGGTTTAATATTAATGCTTGGATATGTAATCGCCAACTTCGGCCGTCGTTTTGAAAGACCGCTCTTTTTTTACGGTACACTAATAATATCCGCAGCCCTCATGGGATTAGTAATGTTGCAACCGGATTTGGGTTCAGCCGTAATGCTCGGGACTGTTTGGTTTGGAATAATGCTGTTGGTTGGCGCTCGTAGATGGCATGTTTTAAGTTTAGTAGGCGGGGTAATAGCTCTTGGTATTTTGGCCTGGTTCTTTTTATTACAACCTTACCAAAAAGATCGGCTTTTAACTTTTATGGACCCGGCGCGTGATCCACTAAGCTCTGGTTACAATGTGAATCAGTCGATTATTGCCGTTGGTGCTGGACAAGTTCTGGGGCGTGGTTTGGGCTTCGGATCACAAAGCCAGTTACGTTTTTTGCCTGAAGCACAAACTGACTTTATCTTTTCAGTGATCGGAGAAGAATTGGGTTTTGTTGGTGTGGTTGTACTCTTAACATTATATGGTGTGTTAATTTGGCGTTTGGTTAGAATTATTCGAGAGACAACTGATGATTTTGTGGCAGTTGTCGTCTCTGGTATTGCAATCTTATTTTTCACACAGTTTTTTGTAAACATTGGGGCAAACATTGGTATTTTGCCGGTTACTGGTGTGACGTTGCCATTTGTTAGTTCTGGTGGTTCGTCGCTTATGATTAATCTCCTTTTAGTCGGCATCGCCCAAAGTATGGTGATACGAAAATACTAGAATAGTGCATAAACAAAAAACTCGTTGAGTAACGAGTTTTTTGTTTTCCTCTTTTTACCTTATGGTAAGATAAAAATAGGAGATACACACGAGGGCCAGGGGGGCTGACCCTCGTGTGTAGAGTCGCGGTGGCCGTGCCACGCTCGCCTTTGGCATTTATAGCCCGCGAGGGGGTTGACCCTCCTTGCCTAACTCTAGGCGACGAAGGGGTGGCCACTCGGCCGCCACGACTCGAGTTAAAGACAATGATTATCTGCAACTCGAGTCGTGTCAGCCAACACACGATTAAAGAGCTCTTGTCGCCTTGTTGGCGACCATGCATAATATCATAACCTTGCCATATTGTCAATGCCGTGATAGTATATCTAATGTATTTTTGGCTAAAATAAACGAATTTATCCAT
>CAZEEW010000010.1:0-54155 GCA_964511375.1 uncultured Gammaproteobacteria bacterium
TAACGGCAGGCCCAACTGCTTCAAAAGTGTCTACGATGTATCTCATCTTATTCAGGTGCCCTAGGTATTTTTACCTTATCTCAGCCAATTTAACCCCCTAGCCGAGATAAAACAAAACGAGCAATGGCATAAGCAGAAACTGTGATCGCCAAACCAATTACAGACCCTTTTAAGGTCTCTTTGGCTTTTTCAACATGCTTGTCATTGCCATGAGCGGTCATCCAACGCACGCCAGCATATAACGCAAAAGCGAAAAAAAGTATAGCTAAGATACTTAGGGCCGCAGTAATTATAGTCTGCATTATCGGGTATATATCTGCCCGATCACCATAACCAGCGCTTTCCCCACTTTGGGTTAAACCATACTTACCACTTTGTGCTTCTACGATAAGTGGAGCAGACAATAATAATGCTGACAGGGCAAACCACGTTTTCTTAAAAAATTTAAAGTGTTTTTTAAACATACAAGACAATAATTCTCCCCTAGTATACCACACCTTGATTTTTCTGTAAAAATAAGGTAAGCTAATCTCCTCTAGGCAGTTCTTTGAAAAAATCGAACAAATATGCTATATTCAAAAAATAAGCATATATAAGTTCGAAAATATGAAAACCGAAGAAAAACTACTTGCTGTAAAACTCAGAAAAGCCGGAAAAAGCTACCAAGAGATTCTAAAACAGGTTCCTGTGTCTAAAAGCACCCTTAGCCTTTGGCTTCGCGGTGTTATCCTAACTAATGAACAAAAACATCGACTCTATTTTACTTTAAAAAGACAAAATGCCTACCGATTAGCCAAGAAAAAACAAGACAAGAAAAGGGAGACGACCAAAAAAATCATAGAGGAATCAATTATAGAATTTGATTCTTTGAAGACAGACCCTTTATTTCTTTCTGGACTAATGCTATACTGGGCCGAGGGAGATAAATCCGAAGAAATCGAAGCAGTAAAATTTACCAACTCCGACCCCCTAATGATAGGATTTATGATGAATTGGTTTAGGGGAATGTGTAAAGTTAGGGAGGAAAAATTCAGAATCAGCTTACACTTACACACACTGCACTGCCGCAAGGACGTCGAAAATTATTGGTCCGAAGTTACACAGATTCCACTGAACCAATTTAATAAGCCGTTTATAAAACCAACATCGCTGAAACACAGGAAGAGACCGCTTTACGAAGGCACTTGCTCAATCAAAATTCATAACAAAAATTTATTTCGAAAAATAAAAGGTTGGAAGCTAGGTTTTCAAAAAGAATTTATTAACAAACTGGCCCCATCGTTCAATGGATAGGACACCTCGCTTCTAACGAGGGAATGTGGGTTCGATTCCTGCTGGGGTCACGGGGTCTGCCCTGATATGGTGCCTATGGTATAATGGTTATTACGCGAGATTGTGGCTCTCGCAATACCGGTTCAATTCCGGTTAGGCACCCCTAAGTTACTCCTCCCCATGAGGAGTTTTACTTTACTTAAAATTAAACTTACTCTACAATTAACAAGTAAGTTTTATTGTTATGCCAAAAGTACTCATCCTATCTTTACGAGCTGGTACTGGACATCGTATTGCCGGAGAAGCTTTAGAAGAGTATGGCCAAAAAAATTTTCCTGATTGGGAAATAAAACATATTGATGCTACAGATCATCTTTCCTTTTTGTCACACTTTTTCCACATTCGCGCTTACAACTTTTTAAGTTCAGCCGGTAAATGGATTTGGAAGGTGGCTTACAATTTGTGGAACCATGAGTTCCCAGCCAGACTACTCCGTAATATCGCCAAGATACAATCTAAACTTAATCCAAAATTAGTAAGGTTATTAAGAGAGGAAAAACCAGATGCTGTAGTGTTCACTATTTTAGGCTGTGCGCAAATACTAGTACCAATAATTGAAAAAGAGTACCCCGAGATGAAAACCTTCGCCCTTATAACCGACTACACTGTTCATCGCATGAATATCGTACCTGGGGTAAAATGTTATCTAGTGCCTACTTTAGCTGGCAAGGAGGTAATTCAAGATAGCCGTATACCATTTGAAGATATTGCCGTAACTGGCATCCCAATTCGCCAGTCTTTTTTATCTCACCCGAGCACCCAAAGCATTCACGAAAAATATCATTTTCTACCCAATTGGCCAACGGTTATCTTTTTAACTGGTGGCAACGGGGTAGTAAACGCCAAATCATACTTAAAAGAAATTTTAAATTATTCTCATCCACTTAACCTTTTCGTTAATACTGGGAATAATCCCGTTTTGTTTAAAAACCTTCGTACTTTAAAATTTCCGTCTTGGATTAATTTCCACTTATCTAAATGGACCGATGACCTGCCGGCACTTTTCTCAATTGCCAATTTAGTTATTACCAAACCAGGCGGACTGACCGTAACAGAAGCGTTATACCAAGGAGCTCCACTGCTCCTCATTGACCCCATCCCCGGGCAAGAGACAAAAAACTTAGAATATTTAGAAAAGCACCATTACGCTATTGGTATTAAAGGTCCAAAATATTTTAAAAAAACGCTCGAAAGCATTTTAAACAAAAAAGTGCCACTAACTCCTTTTCCCCACACCGCCAACCCCTCAGAAAAAATATACGAAATAATTAAACAAAAAATTACCTCCTAAACAGGAGGTAATTTTCATTTTTCGCATCTTAATAACAGCCCAGGTCTTCGCAAAATGGGTCAGGCTGTGGTTCATAAAAAACTCCCCGACTATAATCAGTGTAATTACCTTGAGCGATTCGAAAAGCAAACCAAGTAATCGAGTAAGCCGATAGCAGCACGATCAAACCAATAATCGCATTCTTCAACAGTGTTTTTGCTTTATCTACCTGCTGGTCATTACCACCCGCTGTCATCCACAAATAACCGGCATATATCATTAGCACCACAAAGATTATCCCTAATAACTGTAGGGCTGAGCGGATAATCAAGGCCACTAGAATTCTCGGATCCTGTGGGCTGCTAAAACCAGCACCTTTCTGTCCCCCAGCCGCATTTAATTGGCGTCCGATCTCTTGGCCTGGGGAACTACTTGAAGTCGACTGAGCTGACAAATGCAGAGCTGGAAAAAAAAGAAGGCTGAAGAATGATGAGAGAATAATTATTTTTTTTAGCATAGCATAAGTTTTTATGAACCCCAAAATTCTGACCAACTTGAACCAAATCCTTCCGCAAATCCCTGCCAAAATCCAGCGTCTGTTTCAGTACCGCCAACTTGTCCACCAGCGCTCGAGGTTGCCACACCACCAACTTGCCAAACTATAAAGGCGGTTAAGCTATATGCCGCCAAAACAATGGCTAAACCAATAGTTGCAGTAGTAATTATCCCCTTGGCTTTTGTTACTTGCTCGTCTTTCCCCTGAGCGGTCATCCAAAGGAAACCAGCGTATACAGTAAGGACCAAAAAAATAGTACCGGTTAAAGACAAGACAACTTTTATATATTTACCTACTGTTTCGGACAAAGTTGTATCACTTACCCCAGTTGTTTCATAGCCACTTTTATTTGCGACATCTTTGGTGAGCGCATTAATATCTGGTCCTGCCAATACCGGCTGGCTTATGAACAAAGCAAATAATAGAACCACAACGCTTAACATTTTTTTCATATTTTTCATCTTTCTTGACTAGGCAGCTTACGGTGAGCTCACCGGTGCGGACGGAGTTTTTGCGCCACTTTCTTGGCTACTTGCTCCTCCCAATTTATTAGTAACAAAGTAAGTAATGGCATAAGCAGCTAGTACCACCGCCAAACCGATGATCGCTGCCTGGATTATGTCTTTGGCCTTTTTCACTTGTTCATCCTTTCCTTGGGCGGTCATCCATAGCACACCAGCATAAATTGTCAGGATAAAAAAGATCGTTCCTAGTAATGACAATACTGCCTGCACGATTGTACCGACACTGGTCGGTAAATCCTTCTCCAGTCCAGAGTTACCTAAAGCCTTATCCAAATTAGCACTGGCCCCCTTTAGTCCCTGGGCATGAGTAGGCAACCCCAAAACTAAACTTAGAATAACTACTGAGAAAATTATTAATTTCTTTATCATAAATATATATTATGTTCCATTAGGTACACAGCACTTGTTGTTCTCAGCACCCGGACAACGATTCGGTTCTACATGATTATCCGCAGCATCACAACTGCTTTCCAACATACAAGTACCCCGTGGGTCCTCTAACTCGCAAAGGGATTTACAGCTATTGTTAAAACAAACACTATTAATATCGCAACGTTTGCCTTGATTTGCAGGATCTGAACAATCAGTTTGTGGCGGCACATCGGAGTCTCCTCCACCATTTACCAACCTGTCAAAAACAAAAGTGGAGATAGCGTATGCACCAATAACTATTATTAAACCAATTATTGCGGTTTCGATTAAGTTTTTTGCTTTATCTACCTTTCCGGATTCGCCCAAGGCAATCATCCATACGATCCCGGCATAGAAAATAAGACCAAAAAATACTATACCGAGAAAAGATAAAGCGACGGATATTATATTACCGACTGCTTCCGGCACACTACTTGCCCCGGCTATTGATTTTCCTAAATTTGCTTCTTTGGCCGTATTGTCGAGACCGTATTGATCAGCAAAAACAAAAATTGGTGCCAATAATACGACGAGCACACCGAGCGTAAAAAGAATTTTCTTTAAGCGCATAATTAGTCTTAAGGGAAGATTGAAAATAGTTTTACTTTCAACCTGCTCCTAAGAGGAGTGAAGGCGCGCTTGACGCCATGGCAAATGACCAACCAAGCGCGCCTTACTCTCTTTTATCGTAATGGTGGAGCAGTATTTATTGGACCTGTATCTGTTGTAGTAGCGGCCACGATTTGATTAAAGATAAACTGTGTCAAAGCGTAAGCTGCAAAGATAATCACTAAACCAATGATACCAGAATAAATCCATTTTTTTGCTTTTCCAACCTGGTCATCATTACCACCAGCGGTCATCCAAAGGAAACCACCGTAAATAATGATTACAACTGTTACGATACCAAGTAGACCCAAAGCTGCACGGATTACACGGGCGATAGTTACACGAACATCTTGGCTTCCTAGGCCAGTGTAGGCTCCATAACCAACACCTAGTTCAGCAGTACCCACATAAGTACTGTTACCAGCGGTGTTGGCCAAAGCATCACCTGGCAAAGCCAAAAGTCCGCCTAAAAGCAACGTACCCATTGCCATTATTCCAACGAATTTCTTTAACTTCTGCATATCTTCACCCCCTTTCTAATGAAAGCTAAATTCATATATGAAAATTATACCACACTCTACTTAGCTTGACCAGTTAAGTACTGAATAAATGTGTCTAAGAGTAGGTAACTTGAAAAAACCAAAACTATGCCAATTACTGCCCACATCATAGTTTGGGTACCCTTCTTTACTCCATCCGAATTGCCCGCTGAAGTTAACCACTGGAAACCACCGTAGACGAACATTAATAAAGCTAGTGAACCAATTACCCCCATTGCCCCCTGGATCACTCGACCCAATACTTGTGGAACAGTAGTTGGATTTCCACTTAGAGGATTACATAAACATACATACCCGGTAGGGCAAGGCCCGCATTTTGAAGATGATTGGGTTGGGGCAGGACTGTCTGGTTTAAAGCCCTTACAATCTCCATCTATTGGCCCGGCACAACCCTGGCGGCACTGCACCGGAGCACCGTTGTCTGGTTTATCAAAAACTTCACAACCATTGGCGCAATCACAATGGTACTTCCCAGCACTTTCTACTGGAGTAATAAATAACATTGAGCCTACCACCAAAGCCATAAGTAGAAAAAAAGTATTTATTTTTTTTATCATATCTAGCGAACAGATTTGAATAGAAAATCCACTAACACATAACTCCCAAGCATTACTACTACACCCAAGGTTGCCCAGATCAAAATATTTTTGGCCTTATCAACTTGACCAGAATTTCCGGCCGAAGTCATCCACAGAAGACCGGAGTAAATGTATAAAGCCAGGGCAATTGTACCAATAAATCCAATAAGCAACTTTATTGCCCGCCCGATCAGTTGAGTTGCGGAAGTCAAATTAGCGGGATTTAGATTTTCTTTCGCTTGTCCTTTTAGATCACCGATACTAAGGGTTTTTACAGTCTGTTCTTTCGTTTCAGTAGGGCCAGCCCCGGTCAAATCCTGACAGCTCTCAATTGAATCTTCCACCTTTATACACTGCCAATCATACCATTCGGCTTTTAATCTCTCTTTGCAATCTTCTTCAGATTCAAAAAACGATGGTTTGCATTCTGTCTTTTTCCCGTCACACAAACAATAGTAGGCAGCCATTCTTTCGCAATAGCTTTTGGCGTCGTAGGAAGAGCAGGAGGTGTCAATCTTTTTCCAAGAATCAGTATCCGCTCCACTTGGTGCACAAACAAGGAAATCCCAAAAATTGATCGACCCATCAATCCGGGAATTTGGCGTCAAACGCGAAACATCAAAAAACCCGCTGCTTATTCTCTCGTCCAATCCCTCTGTAACCCTTGGTGCAAAACACCCTTTTTTAATCATTGAAGTAACGGGGGCGCAGCACTTATTTTTTGCCACTTCTTCCAGCTGTTTTTTAACATAAGCTGCTCGGACGGTATTTAAGTCATCTTTAAATCCACTTTCTTCAGTAACCCCCATAGCGTACTGGCACAATGGACCTTTAGGGATGCCATACCCTGTGTACCCTCCAACGTTAAAACAAGAATTATCGGGACTTTCGTATGCTCCCACTAAATTTGAAGGATAAATAGTATTCGCGTCCTCATCGCAATCAGCCTCCGAATCGTCTGATATATGGAAACATTCACCGCTCGCCCCATCTCCACTAAGATATAGACAACAATAGTCACCCGCTCTTGCAATTGAGAACGGAACAAATAGACCTAATGCTATAAAAAAAAGCAGAAATTTCATATTAAAACGTACTTACCCCCATAACATCTCCCAAAAACTTTATTAACACATAACCGCTAAAGGCTATAACAAGACCCACCACTGCTGCCACCATTGCCCCAGTGCCTTTTTTAACTTGATCTGAATTACCTCGAGACAGTATCATGAGAAAACCACCATAAATAAACATTAAGAGCGCGAGCCCACCAATAATTGAAAAAAGATAGCGCGCTAAATTAATCAAAGTCACAACAAAAATGGACACGTCTCGGCACTCTGGAGAAACTTCGATGGTGTCATTTAACACACAGTCCGGCATGATATTTCCTTGAAAACCCTGACCTTTCTGCACTTCTTTCTCAACCGCTCCAACACCTAACTGGGTTTTTTTAACTGTCCAAGAAGCCAGATCGGCTGTACAGGCTGCGTCATCTGCCTTCATTTCACACCCAACACCCACAAAACTAGCCAATTGACTCTTGTTATCCTTACACTCCTGGTCTGTCGTTGCTGCAAAACAGCCCGCATTATATTTTGTGGCTTCTTCAACCTTAAAACCGGAAAGATTGCTGGAACAAAAACATTTCCCTGCTGCCTTTACCGTTAAAGGCACTGAGCCAACAATAAATGCTAAGGGAATAAAAATATATAATATTTTTTTCATAATCATTACAAAGTTTGGTTAACCCGCGTGGCACCACGATTTAACACACCCTGTCTTAACTGCATTATTTTTTCATTATCTTGCGGCAGAGCATTCCACTCATCAACCATATCTTGTATGGCTTTCAAGGCAGCATCATAGTTCCGACCACGATACCAATTTTCTGCTACCAAAACCTGGGACACAAAAGGTGCTAATTCAACTTTTTCTTTTTGTTCATTGATAACTGCTCTTAAGGCCGTAGGTCTTTTGCTTATATCCAAATAATCCTTAGCTAGTTTGGTATAAGTTAAAGCATGGATCAAATTCCAAGCTTCGTTCTGGTTTTTTGACTTGGCGACAACTGATTGCACCCAATAATTGGCAACATTAACCGGCCGTTCATTATCTACTTGCAGCATAGGTAACACCTCAAAGTTTAACTGTGGCGCCCTAGCCCTAAGCAAGGGAAAGTGGTAGCTGTATCCAAAAAAGAAACCGGCCTTGCCTTGAACAAAATTGTCAAAAGCATTGCCTAAGTCTTTATTCCAGGAATAGGTATCGCGAGCAGGATTGGCATAATCCGCGTAAAAACTAACAACATTCATCGCCGGACTTATGTCGCTATTCCGTGATGCATAATTAAAAACTGCCTGCCCATTGCGGGACACAAAATCTACATTACTCTGACGGTAAAGAATGTATAAAATATCATCAACACCAGGCACATTAACTCCTGTACCCATTGCCACACCGGATTGGGTCACTTTTTCCCCAGCTGCGTCATATTTGCTAATTTTCGTTACTGCCGCTTGGAATTCTTCCCAATTTTTAGGCGGCTCAGCGACACCAGCTCGATCTAAGATATCCTTATTGTAATAAATTGCCATTGTGTCCATAGATAACGGCAAGCCATAAATTTTACCGTCAACTACCACATCGTTTTTCACAGTTTGGACAAAATTCCTTTCAACATCCAAGACTGTCGGAAGCGCATAATCTTTCGGAGTAATTCTAGTTTCAGTATTTAGCTGTCCTTTTATTATCTGCACTGTAGTATCTTTTGCCCCGGCTGGCATTGGTGCTAGTTTGCTTTGAAAAGTTCTGATCGAACGATTACGTACGGAAATAATATCCGGTCCTCTGTCCTCGGCCAAAGCCTCAACTAGACGAGGGTATAACTCTTCGATTCTTAATTGCCTTACATTAACCGTGATGTGGGGACGATCAATTTTCCATTTAGCAATTACAGCATTTAAGGCGTCCACATCATCAAAAACTGTCCAATACTCCAAAGTTACCGGCTGAATCGCTTGCTGCTCTTTTTTCGATAATCCCTTACAACCAAAACCGGAAAACGTCAAAATACTCAGAACTAGAATGAGTATTAAAAGACTTTTTTTCATAAATATTAACCAATAAAAAAGTGTGATTTTGGATTGAGTCCATTATATCACACTTTAGTTCGGTTGAGTATAGTTTTTTATTTTAAGAGACCTTCTTTCTTGGCAAAATGAATTGCGGTCTCAAGTAAGGCCAGCTTATTCCCCGTGTCAAAGTACTTCCCTTCGTATACATAGGCAAAAAATGGTTTCTTTGTAGCAAGGGCATTAGCAGCATCAGCCAGCCAAATTTCCCCACCCTTTCCGGCGCCTTGTTTTTCTAACATTGACCATATATCTTTAGTTAAGATATATCGCATACCACCGACTATTAACCCGCTAGGCGACACCTTGTCTACACTTGGTTTTTCTACAAACCTCTCGACACGATAAACATTCTTTTCTTTACCTTCTTTTCCGTAAACATTACCGTATTTTGTCATCGCCTCTTTGTCTTCTATTTTTTGCACACCAATTATTGGTGCTTGTTTTTGATTAAACGCGTCAATTAACTGTTTCACAACTGGTACTTTAGAATCGATTATACTGTCTCCATCAGAAAAAGCAAACGGCTCATCACCTAGAAACTCTTTAGCGCAAAGAAGAGCATGCCCATTTCCTAACGGCTCAGATTGTCGGGTGTAAAAAAATTTAACTTTTTTTAACAAATCAACTAACGGCTTAATCAAATCGTATTTGCCTTTGCTTTTTAAATACTCTTCAAAATCCACATCTCGATCAAAATGATCTTCAATCGCTCTTTTTTGAGAGCTGGTAACAAAAATTATTTCTTCGATCCCGCTCTCTACCATTTCCTCGACAATATATTGGACTACCGGCTTATCCAAAACCGGCAACATCTCTTTAGGCATCGCTCGTGTTGCTGGTAAAAAGCGCGTACCCAGTCCTGCAACGGTTATAACCCCTTTTCTTACTTTTAAATTTGACATAAAACAAAATGTTATATTTTCTCTCTTTTATCTAAACTTATCTGGACCAATAACGCAAGCCCCACTCGGAGTGGATATATTACTCCATTTCTTCCCAACTAATCAAGTTATATTCCGAACCCACTGGAAAACCAGGCGGCGGGTTATAAGTCAAATTCACATCATACGTAGCATCTGTTACTTCATACCCCGAAGTTATCGATCCTCCTCCAGATGACCAACTCCAAGTCCAAAGTCCATAAGAAATTACCGAACCAAAAATACTTAGATGGTCTCTTGTGTTACCGGGATACATATACCTTTTAGCTGCACCGCTTTTTGCTAAAAGCGCTGCGTTTATTTCCAAATCCTCCGGTGAATTTCTAGGAATCAAGATGTCCTTTTCCGCAATTAATCCTAAAACATCACTGCCATCTTTGGTTTCATAAACAACATCGTCATTAATGATGATTGACTTACCTGCTGCAGTGCCAATTGTTACTCGGCCATCTACCACACCATCTACCCACACATCATCTTCCACATAGATATACCCGTTACTTGGCACATTAATCGTAGCCGGGCTCCCTTGAGTACGAATGTCGATACAGTATGAGTGAAAATTATTATCACCAATATCTTTTGCTTGGTAACAATTAGTAGAATTCACTCTGTAAATCCTAAAGGTTCCGTTGGCTTGAAAATTTAGTCTCCACCCCTCAGCCCCCGAAGAAGTACGGTAGTACCCACCGTTCTGAGCACCTGTTTTAATTTCTGCCAACTTAGCAGTCACAGCAGTAAAATCTTTAGCTGGGACAGGAAACTGCCAATAATTGGTCGGAGTGCCATCACCCCATATACCTGGTTTGATTTGGTTACCGCAGCCATGATGGCTTTTGCAAGTATAGCTAGCAACCGCACTGGTAACTGGCGCATCGCCTACACCGTCAAAACGAATACCACCATTAGCATGAAACTTACCGTGCGTTGTTTCGGCATCACCAATCCAGACATCAGTATTAGTTAAAAAGGCATAATCGGTTAAGGCCGGAAAACCAACTCTAACTTTTAGCGTCCTCTTACTGTCTGGTTGAGTGTCCAACCAACCAGTAGACTCAATAGCCACAACAGTCGACCCAACCGGCGGCGGCGTAATTACAAGGGAATAACGACCGATTACCACACCGTCTTTATCTTTGTACTCATGAACATATGGACCGGGTTGTCCTGTTCCGTCTTGGTAGTCGGTTTTATTATGGGCTAAATGCCAACGATAATAATTAATCCCCGCTTCAGCAATCTGAAAGGCCATTTCGCGATTGTGCTTAAAATTAGAAGCACGATTTTCCATGATTGCATAGCTCGACACCCCGGTTACTATCAAAGTAAAAGCAATTGAGCCAAAAACCAATACTGTCATTAAGGTATTACCTCGCTGATCGTTTTTTAATCTAATTAAATTGTCGATCAAAATCCTCCACATATTAATTTGTCTTTAAATTACGAATTTGGACTTTTGATTCAATTGAAAATGGAAGCGGTGAATTGGTCGGGTCTTCTTCCAACAAGAGGTTCACTTTAATCACCCGCACTTTTGTAACATCTACCGGGCTTGTTAAAGGAGTGCCGGTAGCAAAAGTGAAATCTTCATTATAATAATAAAAGATTGGGTCAGTGACATTAGCAACATCGTGCACGACATCGGTTACTTGTTCATTTAACGGATTGTAACTTAAGGGGTTACCAGAAGGCTTAAGAACACCTTTCTTTAAAATACTCCCAGATAGCCAATAACGAATTCTTTCCCGATAAGAATCAGTGTCTATATTCGAAAAAAAAGTAATATGATTTCCTTCTGCACGCTCTAATGGATATGCACCCAGACTAGAATAATTCATTTTACGAACTTCCTCACTAAAATCTTGGACAATTTTTCGACCCTCATTTTGGGTGGAAAGTTGTTCCCAAATTATTGCTTTTGACCGCGAACTAAATAAATACAAATCGATCCCGGCAATAATTAAAAGCAGCATACCAGCCATTGCCACTACTGCTTCGAGAACTGTAAAGCCTTGATTTTGAATTTTATTGAATCTCATTCAGTTAGGGACAAATTAATTGACGTATCACTGCGCCCGCTGACATCGACTGTGCCTGTGTAAATAGTATAACCACTTCGGGTTACCTCAATATTGTATTGACCGGCTGTTAAACTTGGGAAAAATGTCTGACCCGGCGGCGTGCAACTATTTGTGTAAGTAAAAGCCAATTCCGATAACAACGGTGAGTAGTCATCGTTTAAAGTAGATAGAAATACTTTGTAACGCAAGTATTTCTGTCCATTATGAATTTGGTTAACAACTGTTTGAACTGAATCATAATACGTTGTCCCTGTACCGTCTGGACCTAAATATTCCCACATCTCAGGTGTACTAGAGTTTGTTGTAGCAATTTGAAAACGTAGCGAACTTGTTCCTGTTTCTGGCGACTGACTTAAGGGCTCAAAAACAACATTGCGAAAATCCACTCCACCACCCAAGTCTATCGTTGATGACTCCAACTCACCACTCAAAGCATATTTCCCCCCGTTTCTTCTTAATTTAAGACTCCCAGCCGGATTGTTGTTTTCGATATTGTTATCCCCAAAATACTTATCTTCCGCTATAAATACTTCTTGTCCCGCTCCCCCAGACCAATCAGTCTGCCGAACATAGCCCAAATCCGTTGTTTCTGTTTCATCGTAACCTGCTGACCACAAACGTACATAGGCATTTGAAAGAGGTAGTCCTGTTCCGGCGTCTTTAACTTTTACTAAAAGTGAATCAGATGAATGAGCTCGCAGTATTAAACTAAGCTCCTGGTTTTGACCTGGCTCGATACTTAGCGGCAACATTGGTATGGATCCGGCTATATCGTAAGTAGTAACTAGAGGAGCAATTAAGTATCGGTCCCAATCCAAGGCAGAAAAACTATAATCCCCACCGCCAGAAGTCGTAAAATCTTCATTTACCTTGTAAACATTCGGGTCAGTACCAACCAATTTTTCCGTACCATGCATATTTAATCCTACTCCACCGATCGGTAAACAAGTCTGACCAATTGTATGAACATTTAAAGTACTGGCACGATCAATAGAGAAATATATTTCAGTAACCATTTGCGAAGCCACGTTGGAGGGTGGTTTTAACGGATTAGGCACCTCAACACTGCTCGCCAAAGTTTGGTCAGACGTATAACCAGTTTTGCTAACATTGATTTGGTACCCCAGGGTACTGGTCGGGACATCCACTAAACGTAGCCAACCCTCGTTATCTGTAGTTTCCAAAATATTTATTGCTGGACTAACATTATTGTTTACAACTTGCACAGTTGCACCTGGCACAGCTAAACCATTTTTGTCAAAAACCTGAATAAACAAAGCACCATTATTTGTGGCTCCTTCCAAATTGCGCGGTCCAACTTGTGTGCTTAAGATAACTGGCACCTGTTGACGGCAGGCTTCACACACTATTGAAAATTCCACCAGTTTATAATCAGCTGGCGACAAATCATTGGGGTTACCGCCAATAGTACCATCATAATCATCATCAAAATTACGCACGGTTGCTGTGATAACAAAATTTTGGTTGTTTCTAGTCACATTTTGAGTACGTGGGATATTCCCTACGGGAATACCATTTAAGATACCGACACTTTCATAAGGCATGTTCCGAACCATTTCAATCTGTTCTGTCAAAATGGCTGTCTCTAATATTTTCAAACGTGATTGATAAACGATTTTAAAAACTAAATTTAATGTTCCGTAAACCCCCAAAACAAATAACAAAAACACTCCGGCCGCAACAATTATTTCGACCAGAGAAAAACCCTTTTTATTTATCCAAAAAATATTACCCCCTGTTTTCTTCATGAAGACATTATACCAAAAAAATCAATTTAATTATAGTGAAATACCCCCTTGAATCTTTGGTTCGACTGTGCTATGATCTTGTTACCTTTTCGACAACAGACTAATTCTCAAGGGAGAAGTCGATGACGGAAGACGTAAGTAAAACAGTATTGCACTTTGTCCGTACTTTTGGTATAATCTTATTTAATATGAATACCAAGAAAAAATGGACGCTTGCACAACTCACTTCTGCTGCTAAGACGTCGAAAAGTTTGAGACAAATTTTGAAAAAATTGGGTCTCGCTGAAGCTGGAGGAAACTACCAACAAGTAAAAAAATATTTGAAAGAAAATAACATTGATTGCAATCATTTTACGGGCAAAGCCTGGAACAAAGGAATGCGGGGACTAATCCGGAGGTCTACTCAATCACTAACCCAGATTCTCGTAAAAGATAAAAATTATCAAAGTCACAAACTGAGGTTAAGATTGTTTAAAGAAAATATAAAGAAACCAAAATGCGAACTGTGTGGTTGGGCAGCAATATCTCCGGATGGACGACTACCCCTAGAACTTAATCACATTAATGGCGATCATTCAGATAATAGATTAGAAAACTTACAAATACTTTGTCCGAATTGCCACAGTCTACAACCTACACATAGAGGACGTAATCGCAGAAAAATAAATGCCCAGGTGGTGTAACCGGTAGCCACAAGAGACTTAAAATCTCTCGCCGCAAGGCGTGCGGGTTCGAGTCCCGCCCTGGGCACCATGTAGTGAGCGGTTTCTGAAGACCGTGGGGCTTGCCCCTGTAGTGAATGGTCTTGAGTGACCGAGACACATCAAAAAACACCAGTAATGGTGTTTTTTGATTTATGTTTGATAATTAATCTCTTTTATGCGCAGTCATCACCAGGAGTCAATTCTTTTTTCTTTATCCACGTAAAACCTTTATCAGGCAAAATTACAGCAACATCAACTGCCCCTCCCACACCTGGTATAGCACCTGGTTCTGCTATAATACCATCAGAAAATCTTTGGATAGCAGATGTTGTTTTAATAATAAGTACACAGAAATCTATTGCATCTTGCATGGTCATTGTACCCCATTGTATCGCGTATTCTAAATTACGTAACTGTTTATTAATTTCATCTTGGCCGTTTTGTCCATACTTTTGGGCTGCTTCTTGTACAAATTTAATATTTCCAATACGTCCATCAAAACCTAATACAATTCTAGATGCAACATCATTTTGCCCTTCCCATGAGGCCCCATACTCTTTTCCTGGTTTTTTACTATCTCTTTTTAATTCAATTTCGCCAGGTATTCTACAAGTATAAACCTCGTGAGATTCATATCCTTTATTAAAACCCGCCAGAAGAAAATTCAATGGCTCTAAGACAGCGTTAGCTACACCAGACTTTCCGTCCTTATCTTGTAGTTGAACTATTACTACGTTATTTTTAACCTCGGTCTTAACGATTTTTCCACCTTTTAAGGTGATATCTTTTTCTATTTGGTTTGTAATTGCCTTTATCTGTTCTTCAACTTTATAAATACTCCCGAAGTATTTATGGATTTTCTCTGCCACTTCTTTGACAGACAATTTTTCGGTATCTTCATTTTTTTTGAATTGTTCGATATATTTACTTACATTTTTCATCATCCCATTTTCTGGTAGAAATGCTAAACCTGTAGCGGCGATAGCAATTCTATCATTAATTTGGAATAACTTTGATGCATTATCGCTTCCAATCCTGGCCGCACCCCGTTGATTACGATAACTTTGGCGACTATCCGCCGCTAATACTATACCTTCAGGTGTAGTAACATTAATAACTAGAGACATAAGAAGTAGAATTAAAATTATTATTTAAATAATCATCACCTGAGAAGGCTAGGCATGGCATAACTAGATTAAACTCAACAATTGGCCTGTTGTCTTGTCTGTCACTAATTATTTCTACTGGGTCTTCCCTAAAAAGAAATGACTCTAAAGCTTGTTTGTGTAAGGGAGTTTCAACTTCTGGGAGTTTAGAATCCCTTAAAATTTGTTCGAGCTCGCTGATTTCCATATATATGTTTTATTAACTTTGCTCTAATAATATAACGCTATTTTTAATAAAAGGTTGCAACGTCTTTTTTTCTAGTTTTTGTTTAAAGTTTTTTTTTAACTTACTTAACCCCCTGCTTAATAAAGATTTAACAGTACCTTCTTTTTTCTCCAATATTAAAGAAATTTCCTCAATAGTTTTATTTTCAAAGTATCTTAATGAAATTACATCCTGATATTTAAGGGATAATTTTCGTAATTCACTTCTTACCAAATTACCTCTAACATCATTATCTATTTTTTCTTGCAGATTTTTAGCCTCCATGCCATAATCACCTAAATTAGACGGTTCAAAATTTTCATCTTCCATCAATTGATCAAGTGAAGTGCATTGTTTTTTTCTATAAAAATCATTAATTTGATTGACCGCTATTCTAAAAAGCCACGGAGAAATGCCTTTTTCAGTACATTCAAATTTTTTTATAGCTTCCATAGCTTTCAAAAAAACCGTTGAAGTAATATCCTCAGCTACCTGCACATTATTTGTACGTTTAATTGTAAAACCTAAAATTTGCGGATAGTACGCCGCATATATAGGGGCAAATTCTTTTTTATCTTGTTGCGCCTTTATAATTTGTTGCTTTTCAATTTCAATATCCATAATGAGTTACCTTATACTACCTAATATAACGATTCGGCGAGGCAAAAGGTTGCACTGATATTTTATACCCTAACTAAAAAACAGTAAATGTCCCCTAAGTGGGATATTTACTGTTTTAAAAGTACTTTTTAATCCAATGGCCAATTTTCCTTAAATGCCTCATCAGATATGCTTTTGGCTTGAGCTTCAGTTAGCCCCCATTCAGTCAGTAGTTGTTTGTGATAAATTGCTTGCAACCTATCGTACTCATTAGAATTTTTTTCGTATACTGTCATATACTGATTTGTGCTGGCATTATCAATTGAATATTTCTTATCTGCTTCAGCATGAGCCCTGTCTTGTGTAGCAACCATGGCTTTAAAAAATTCTTTTCTTTTATCTTCAGATAATCCGTACCTATCTTCGGTTAAACTTTTCTGGGAGAGATAATTTTCAAGATTATCTTTGTTTTTTATTGTTGTTTGGTAGGTACTTCTATCATTATCTCTCGCAATTTTAGCATCCACATTGCCCAAATCTCCATAAGGTGCCCATATGGCATTGGCAACATCATATGGTCCACTAGTTATTTCTTTGTCTGAATAAAGATCTAAAATTATTTCATCAATATCTTTGTCCTTGTTGGTTAAATCAGAAATAATTTTATCTACCGTCGGTTTTACTTGCTCAACCTTAATTGTTGTTGGCACCACCACCTTGTAAGACATTCTTTTGTTGGTAGGTAACTTTTTTAGTTCAGCAGTAGTGTAATCAGACAAATTTTTATCGCCCATAGCTTTACGACTCATGTCTTCGGTTTTTACAATTTCATAACTCACAGCACTTGTAGTAACGTCTACTTTTTTTTCCTGAGTGTTTGTTTTATTGTCTGTATTTTCAACACTCACAACTTCTTTATTCTCATTTTTGCTATCATCCACTGTTTTCTCTACTGATGGAGTGATTGCGGCAATTGCTATAAAATTTACCACCCATAATGAAACAGATATAATTGAAATCATTTTCCTCGTTGCCTTGCCTCTCAGCAACATTTTATATAGTGTCGGCTTTATCATACCTACTATCCACAAAATAGGTATAATTACTAACAACAGAACCAAGATAGTCATATTGTTTATTAAATTAATAATTACTTAGGCCGAGGATTTTTGTATATAACAAAAACGGACACCCGACCGCGAAACGACAAGGGTACCCGCGAAGATACCTACTTGTGTTTGGTCGGAGTGCCCGATCCTGTACACAAATAGGTAACCAAAAAATTGGCTTATATTTCGCGGGTAATTAATTGTCGTTTCGCATTGATAATATACTAGATTTTAGCTAAATTGTAAAGAACAACCAAACTTTTAACCTTGTAATATAAGCTCTTTGTCTTTTAATATTAATCGGCTACGGAGGTTGCTTAGCAACTCTCTTTTTTCGTAAACCGAACCGTCTTTGAGCAAATATTTGGCATAGTTTTTCATATCAATACTTTTTTGTTTAACCACCTCCTCTCCTTGCATTCCAAGCACTGCCAATCTAAATTTACTATACTTATCTATTTCCTCCGTTAGCTTTTCTTTCATTCCAAGTTTGTCTAAACTTACCTCATCAACCACTTTCAAAAGTTGTTCAGTCAAATCGGTTTCATTTATTGGTTTACACTGGCAATTCTTATCTCTACTTTTAGTGCAGATATAATAAACGTGGCGATTATAGCCACCGTCTTTTAACTGTTTAAATTTTTCATCGGCGGTTATACCCGATCCGCAATGTCCACACTTGATCAATCTGGTGAAAGCAAATTCTTTTGCCACCGATTTATCTATCTCTTGTGATTTAATTTGTTCTTGTACTCTTTCAAATAATTCTTTACTAATAATCGGTTCATGCACACCTGTATACCAATTACCACTACCTCTTGGGTATTCAAAAACTCCGTAGTAAAAGGAGTTTTTGAGAAGTATATATAGATTGCCAAGAGATAAATATTTGTTGTTTTTTGTTTTGAAGTTTATTTCATTTTTGAGCCAGGCATAAACTCGTCGTCCACTCCAACCATCCAAACCAACCTTTTCAAATATTTGTCTCATTACTGTTGCTCGGTCTGGATCTACTATTACACTACATGGTTTGTCAGTTCTTTTTTCATTCAAGTATCCAGTTGGAGCAACCACTGGCCACAAACCCATTTCTACCCTGGCTCGAAGTCCTCGTTTAATATTTATACTCTTGGTATCATTTTCCAGCTTAGCTTGACTACCTAAAATCATGAACAAGAATTTTTCGTTTGGGTTATTCGTGAATGTCTGACTGTAGGTTCTGATTTCAATTAAAAATCCCTGATCCATTAAGTCCACTACTTTCCCTAGGTCGCCTGCGTTTCTACTAATTCTGTCAGGGTGCCAACAAATAATGCCCGTATATTTACCAGCCTTAATTTCTTCTAGAAGCTCATTAAATACAGGTCGTTCGCCGACATCCTTAGCAGAATGGCTTTCTCGTTTAATTCCTTGAATTTTGAGTCCCTCACGCTCGGCCATGGCAGTCATTTCTTTTACTTGGGATTCAATGGAAAGAGCCTGCTGTTCGTCAGATTCGGTCGATTTACGCGCGTAAAGACAGTATTTTACCTTAGGTTTTGGGGTTGCTCCTTGGGGGTTGCTTTTTATCATCATAGGTTTGTTTTTTCTTACAAACACATTAATGACGCAACCCCTCCAGAGAGTCCAGACCGAGAGTAGGCAAACTGTAGATAACTTTAAACCTCGTAAATGCCTTTTCCTGGTCGAAGTTCAAAGGTTTTGCCCCAACCACCAGAGCGGCTTCCACTATCAGAAAACCTACCTTTGTGCCATCTTGCATGACGGATTATCATGCAACAGGGTTCGGTATAACTTTTTGTGAGGTCCTTAACAATAATCGCATTAACGAGCAAGGAGAAAGCGTCTGCTAGATCAACGAATGTAACAATGTTGAAGTCAGTGATTTGTTCCCTAAGTTCTTCAGCACCAATGAATGGAAAGAGAATCAAACCTTTTTGAATACGATTAGTGGTTGAAATTAACCGCTCACGTTTATTGCCATTGCCAGCAACATTTACACCAATAACTTCAACATGTGAATCATCATTCAGTTCTTCTTTAAGTTGCTGAGTGAGTGATGCTTGATATGCTACCTCTTCAACAAAAATTTTTACATCATTTTCATCGCCCCTTTGTTCAACCAACTCTTTTATTTTATCGATGGTTTGAGGAAATGTAAGATGTTTGTTTATGGGGTGGGGCAAGATGTAAATCTTGTACTCCTTATTATCAATTTCATAAATCTTAGCGCTAACAATTGCTGTACGGCAATTGTTGTCCCTTTGTCCGATAGCAGGATCAATTGAAATCGCCGTGAATAGTAGACGATGTTTGGGCTCGGAATCGCTGTTTGGCAAAACCGAATAGCCAGTCAGCCATCTTTTATCCACCACTGGTTCTGAGTCGTCAATAATCTGCAAAAGCATTTCTCGGGCATAGCTAATCATGTCACCAGTTTTTTCAAATTCTGATTTAACATCTTTTATGGTCGGATATTTGCCTGGCCACATACTACTTTCAACCCCATCTCTACTTAGGTAAATTGCTGGGTACTGACGATAAATACCTTTAATTTTGCCATCAAGAATTCCTGTTTTCAACCGCATCATTACTGAATCTTGATGAAGTAAATTACCGACAATTATTATTTTGGTATTTCTGTCGCCCAAGTGCATGACATCACCCATGAGCCACGTATATATTTTATCCCGTGATTCTTTGGTGCGAACAGAATTAATATCTTCCAAGTCATCAGCAATGATTAAGTCGGGACGATTGGCTCCGTATTTGGTGCCACGAATACCTTGCTCAATTGAGGCAACTGTAATTTTGGCACCATATTTGTTAAGAACCAGACTGGATGAACGCCACTCGCCAGTTTCTTCTTTGAATGGTCCCAAATCCAAACGCAGGAATGGATTATTCTCCAACTCATATCTAACATTTACCAGCAAAGCCCGAGCTTGTTCCATAGTTTGGGTGAGAATCACTACATACTTCTTTTGCAGCATCCCAATAATCGCCCAGATAACATAGGCTTGAGTAATAATAGTGGTTTTACCACTGCCACGAAAAGCCGTAATAACTAAAGTTTCATTATTTCCATTCTGTGCCAAGTTAAATATTTCTTTTTGAAATTCAGCTGTTTGGTATTTAACATGGGCAAAGAAATAATAATGGAAGAACCAATAGAAACTTTTGGTGACAATTTCTTTTCGCAGTACCGAGTCGTAAATCATTTTGGCTACGACACTGTCTGCGGTTGGGGCTTGTATGTTGGCTAGCTTATTTGTTTCCATATGCTTCGTCGCTAAGTCCAGCCAAAGCCAGAGCCTTTTTAATTAATGCTTCCTGCTCAGGAGTCAATTCTTCTTTTACTGACAAGTTGCCGCTAATTTCCACCATTCGTTTACTGTACTTTTCATGATTATGATCTAGCCAGTATTTAATAGCAGACATACTGCGTTGCTTAATGGCACTAATCAACTGAGATTCGGCTACATCGTTCCAAGTAGCTCGACCTTCAGCCGAAGCTGTGTCTACTTGTTGTTTGAAGTCATTGTTCTTGCACCACCTATAAAAGGTAGATTTGGGAACTCCAACCCGACTACAAGCTGAGCTTATAATCGGGTTAGTCTTTAACTCATTTAAGAGTTCTTTTTTGATTTTGCTATTCTTCATACAATAGGGTTAGTTAATTTTTACCGCCTTTTGGCCAGTAATACGTTCCCACCGATTGCGAATAACCTCGGCATACACGGGTGATTTTTCCATAATGTAACAACGACGTTTCATTTTGGTAGCGGCGATCAATGTGCTACCACTACCACCAAATGGTTCGACAATAAGGTCACTACGTTTGGTAAGGACTTTGATGTAGGGAATGAGAATCTCCAGTGGTTTAGTACCAAAGATAATGCCCTGGCCAGAGTGTTTGGCATCGTCAGCATTAAATTCAATAAAGTCACTCGGACAAATCTTTTTGCCTTTTTCATAACCCTCCCACTGTGGTTTGCCAGAAATAGCATACAAAGCGGTTTCGTATTCGTTTTGTAAGAGCTCTTCTTCTGGATTCATATTAAATTCCTCTGTATGACTTTCTGACACGCCAACCATGGCGATGTCATGTTTCGAGAAGAATTTATATTTTCCAGCGAATCCCTGCGTTCTGTTGGGGAGGTGCCACACGATCATATTCTTCACTTTCCAGTGCTTTTCCATTTCGCCCCAGATTGTACGAATGTTCTTCCAATTTTCGTACACAATAATTGAAAAGTCTGGCTTTTGGATTTTGTTAATGTTGGACATCCAAAGTTCAGTAAAATTATCTGGCAACACATCAGTTTCCAAATATTTACGATCTCGTTTGTATCCAAAACCTTCAGTTGGTTTACCATTCTTTTTCTTTCCACGAAGATAATCCAAAATATATGGTGGATCAGTGAAGCACATGTCTGCTTTTTCATTACCTAATAGTTTGAGCATGTCAGCTTCTACGGTTGAATCGCCAATCATCATTCTGCTATCTCCTAATTGCCAAACATCTTGCTTCTTCATTTCAATCTGTTTAATGTTGAGTTTGTCCAACTCTTTTTGCAGATCAAATTGTTCAGGTTCAGATTCCGTCTCAAAGATTTCATCAAGTTCTTCACTTGAAAAACCAATATCCTTGAGAAGTGACTCATCAAACTCTGCTAAAAGTTTGAAATCAAATTCGCCTTGATTTTTATTTAGGCGAACGCAGAGCTCAGCCTCGCGTTTGGGATCTTCGATATTCACCCAAACAGTTGGAACTTTTTCAATTCCCATTTTTTTGAAAATTTCATACCTGAAATTTCCACCAAGGATCACTCCTTCTCGACCTTTCGCCATATTAACTACCAAGGCATCTACTACGCCGAATTTCTCAATACTTTGTTTGAGTTGTTCGGCGGCCTCCTTAGACCACTGACGTGGATTTTTTTCGTATTGTTTTAATTCCTCGACAGGAACGTAATGTATTTGCAGTTCTTGCATACATTTAAAGTTAGTGAATAAAATTGGATAAACAAAAAGCCGCCACTTGCTGGCACACAAAACAAAATGAATTGTGTGGTTGCAAATGACGGCTTAAAATTATCCGTTTACAATTGTAAAGATACTAGTATTATACTTCTTCTCGGTTTTGTGTGTCAATAGGTGCTTTGGTGGATAGTTTATGTTTCTTATATTCAGTATTCAAATAGTCCATTGCTTCATTTTCTGGCATGCTCACAGCATATATTTCTAAGCCATTTTTTTGTTCATATTTCATACCGTAAGAAGGACATTTACTATTGATACATTTAAAATCTGTGCCTATATCGTCAGCGGTTATTTGTGGTTGTCGAGCACGGCATATCTTACACCTAACAATTGGGAAATCATCACCTTTAATCTTTCTGTAAACTACTTCATAAAGGACTCGTAATTTGCCAAAAGTTGTCACCCAGAAAGAATATTGAATGTTCTCTTTTCCAAGCTTTTTACTACATTCTTTACAGTAGGCAGGCAAAATCTTATCTATTTTAGCATGAACAAAAATAGGCTTTATATATCTGCCACAATTTTGACAATAGCTGGAGAATACCCCAGTTTGGTTAGGTGATTCTTTTTCCATATGCTTATATTATACACCTAAATAGCCGTTTTTAGTCAACCTACTATTGATGACAAATCCACGATAAATGGCAAGTTGGTAAAGTGTAGGTAACTTAAGATGACGGACTTCCATAAGTCATTTTTTTATGGTATCCTATAGAGGTTAAGAATTGAATATTTATACTCAAATTACCTGTCAACAACTCATGTTTCAAAGAAGATAGTTTTGTATTATACGATGCCAACTTTATTGATTTTTATGATAACTTATATAATTAAAACACTACTTATTATTTCAATTAAATGAAATTACGAAGATTTATTACAATTTTCAGCATATTAATTGGTTATTGCATTTTTTTGTTTAGCTGGCAGACATGTTTTCCTGACGGATGTGTTTACAATATTCAAAGCCCCGTATGTCAAGACGGTAGTTGTTTTAATGAAAATCTTGCAAGCCATCTGCAAGAAAAATCACAATTTTTAAATGCGACTACTGGAACTAGCAGGTCGTTTACTATATTTTTTGTCTTACTACTTTCATTATTCCTGGCCATATTTTTTAATAAGAAAAAAGAATCATACGACCTTAGCTTTTTTTATCAAAAATGTAAGAACAATAGATTATACCACCAATTCAATCAACTGATTGACCTTTTTTCAAACGGAATCCTAAATCCAAAAATTTTCTAGTGCCCTCAAATTGAACTACCAGTTTTTGTATACCAGGTAGTTTTTTATTGCCTAAACATTAATGAATAAAATTATGACATTATTAAAAAAAATATTTCACAAGCAATTATTAATTGGCCTTGCAGTCGGACTTATTTTAGCTGGGGTAGTCGGTCTTGCATACTATGCTTATGCTTCTTCATCATGGCTTTCAGTTAAGGATATAGAAACTAAATCAACTGAATTTGTGAATTCAGAGCTTTTGCAAGGTCAAGGGTCAGCAACGGTTAAAGTGCTGGGTAAAGAAGGAGATTTATATAAATTGGAAGTGACCTATAACGGACAAAAGATTGAATCTTTTGTAACTAAAGATGGTAAAAAGTTTTTTCCACAATCATTTGAAATGATTAAAAATGATGTGGCCGAAAATAAAGAAAACACAACAGCAAATTCTAATCCTGTTGTATCTACTGTTGAACAGAAATCTGATAAACCAGTAGTGGAATTATTTGTGATGAGTCATTGTCCTTACGGGTTGCAAATGGAAAAAGGCATTTTACCAGTCGTAAAAACGTTGGGAGATAAAATTGATTTTAATCTCAAATTCACTGATTATGCTATGCACGGAGAGAAAGAACTTAAGGAGCAGCTAAATCAATATTGTATCCAAAAAGAGCAACCAGTAAAATTCTTGAGTTATTTGGAGTGTTTTGCTAAAGATGGAGAAAATGGTGGCGAGACATGTCTAAATCAGGCAAGCGTAGATACAACTAAATTAGCTAGTTGTTTTACACGAAACGACAAGGAATTTAAAGTGTTAGAAAACTTTAAGAACAAAGTTGGATACAGAGGCAACTATCCAGGCTTTGAAATATTTAAGGCAGATAATGATAAATACGGAGTGCAAGGATCACCAACGTTAGTTATCAATGGAGCCCAAAGTCAGAGTGGAAGAGATAGCAATAGTATATTAAAATCCATTTGTACTGCTTTCAATAATGCACCAGAAGAATGCTCAACCGTATTACCTGACGAAACTCCTGCACCTGGCTTCGGCGGAGGTGTGGCTTCAGCAGGAAGTGCTAGTAGTAACGCAGGTTGTCACTAAATATAAAACTAATCAGGGGGCAGTCTTTCTCTGCCCCTGATTGATATAGCATTATGTTAGACTATGAAAAAATAAAAAAAGATTTTCCTTTGTTGGATAAAAAAATAAAAGACAAACCCATTGTCTATTTTGACAATGCCTGCATGAGTCTGAAACCTCGGCAAGTCATCGAGGCAATGAATGAATATTATTTTGACTATCCAGCATGTACCAATAGAAGCTCGCATCGCCTTGGAGAAATAGCAACAAAAAAAGTGGACGAGGCTCGAAAAATTATTGCAAGGTTCATTAACGCTCCAAGTGAAAAGAATATTATTTTTGTCAGAAATACGACCGAGGCTATTAATCTTTTGGCTAACTCGCTTGAGCTTAACAAAGGAGATCAGATATTAACAACCGATAAAGAACATAATTCAAATTTAGTGCCTTGGCAGGTGTTATCTCAAAGAAAAGGGGTTGTACATAGGATCGTCAGGTCAAAAACTGATGGCACTTTTGATTTAGATAGCTATAAAGAACAGGTTAAGGGCGTTAAGATTGTTTCAATGATACATACCTCTAATTTGGATGGTACAACTATTCCGGCGAAAGAAATTATTAAAATAGCCCATGATAATGGAGCCTTGGTTATACTTGATTGCGCCCAAAGCGCACCACATCTGCCGATTGATGTTAGAGATTTGGGTGTGGATTTTTTAGCTTTTTCCGGCCATAAGATATTGGGTCCGACCGGAACAGGCGTTCTCTATGGTAAATACGAATTATTGGAACAACTACAACCATTTTTGGTTGGAGGAGATACGGTTGAGTATTCCACTTATGAAAGCCACAAAATGCTCCTACCACCAGAGAAGTTTGAGGCTGGACTCCAAGATTATGCTGGAATTATAGGATTGGGTGAAGCGATAAAGTATATTGGAGCCGTTGGATTTGAGGCAATTAAAAAACAGGAATTAGAACTCAATACTTATATAACCAATGAAATTACTAAAATCAATAAAATAAAAATTATTGGTCTAGTAGATCCGGCTTTGCGTTCGGGAATTATTAATTTTTATATCCCCGGAGTTAATATGCACCAAATTGCTCTAATGCTCGACGAAATGGCGGGGATAGTGATACGCTCCGGTCAGCACTGTGTTCATTCGTGGTTTAATGACAAACAAATAATAAACTCTGCAAGAGTGTCTTTGTGCTTCTATAACACTATAGAAGAAGCGAAAATATTTGTTGAAAATTTAAATAAAATTATGACAATTGTCTAAATAATTCCAGCACTTTATGATTTGTATTATCGCTTTAATTGTATTTTCCATACTCGGAATTTTCAGCGCAACTCATCGGGCACTTGCCAAAGAAGCCCTTGATTGTGTGTTCCGTCGTGTTACTTTCCGACCCTGCAATACCGGTTTTAAAGAAAAAATTAAAAGTAAGATTTTGGTCAGTCTCATGAACAGATCGGCCTTATTGGCACGACTCACCAACAAACACTTTGAACTATTTTCATGGATTTTCTTTATTTTAATGGTTGCCAGCACCTTTTATGTGGTAAGAGGCGGATACAATTTTTATTTATATGGAAGCTGTAATGGACTTAACCAATCGGGATTTTGCGCTTTTGATCCTAAGGGGGAAAATAATAAAGTAACTGAAATAAATACCCAGTGTGGGGCAGTAGAAAAAAAGGAAGAAAATGTTTCTCTCCAAGGCGTGGATTTATCTACATTTCCTACAAAAGATGTTGGCTCAAAAGATACGGTGGTGCTAATGGGATGTTATGAGTGCGATTTCACACGAAAAGCCTATTCTGATATCCAAAAATTGGTTAGAAAAAAAAAGACCAACTACATTTTTGCCCATTATCCGGCTAAAGAAAATACCAACTATTTATCTGAAGTTGGCTACTGTGTCTATAAGGAGTATGGTGATAGATTTTGGGCGTTTAATGATTATATGTTTACCGTAGATAAGGTAGAAATTTATCAACCATCATATGTGGAAACTATATTTGAGAACTTTGGTTTTGACAAGGATAAAATAAATACTTGTGTTAATAATCAGGAAACAAAGAATATTGTGAGTAAACAGCTTTTTGAGTTAAACAAAACACATATTTATGGAACACCGACGGTATTTATTAATGGCAAGGCGGCAGTCGGACCTAAGCCTTATAGGGTCTACAGGAGTATGATTAATAAATTCATAATATTCTAATATATGGATAATTGTAATAACTGTAATAGTGACTGTAAAAAAGAAGGCCAAGAAAAAACAGACCATAATAAAGTTAAATGGTTACTTGCCACTTTATTTTTTGTCGTGCCATTAGAAATATTCTCACTTTTTTCAATCAACTTGATCATGTGGATCAAGTTGCCAATTTTAATTGGTGTTATTCTAATCTTTGGTAGAAAAACTTTTGCCAGTGGTTTTAGAAGTCTTTTGAAATTTAATTTTTCAGACATTAATCTACTGATGACCATCGCCATTGTTGGAGCTATATTTTTGCAAAAATTTGAAGAGGCCTCAATTATTGTTATTTTATTTGGTTTGGGCGAAGCTTTGGAGGAATACGGCGTAAGACGCAGTCGTTTGGCCTTGGAGAATCTCATTAATAATTCACCAAAGATCGCCGAACTAAAAACTGGATCTAAAGTGGCGATCGAAGAAATTAAAACCGGGGATATTATTATCATTAGACCGGGCGACAAAATTGGGCTTGACGGTGAAGTGATCTCAGGGGATAGCTTGGTTGATGAATCAATGATTACGGGTGAGCCGTTGCCTAAAAGTAAAATGGTTGGTGACAAAATTTTTGCTGGCTCAGTCAATAACAATGGCTATTTAGAGGTTAGCGTGTCAAAGGAGGCAAAAGATTCAACCTTAAATAAAATTATTCAGATGACCGGCGAGGCAGTTAAGAAAAAGGCGGATTCACAAAAGTTCATTGAAAAATTTGCTCGCTATTATACTCCTACGGTAACCGTTTTTGCTATTGTTTTATTTATTATTCCTGTTTTTGTTTTTGACGGTTCAATACAATTTTGGCTGGTGCAATCACTGACAATTCTGCTTATTGCTTGTCCGTGTGCTTTGGTAATATCAACGCCAATCTCAGTATTTTCAGCGCTCGGCAATGCTAGTCAAAAAGGAGCGTTGATTAAAGGCGGTAAAATTATTGAAAATTTATCACAAATAAAAGAGATTGGATTTGATAAAACGAAAACATTGACTATTGGAAAACCAGAAGTGACCGACATTATTCCTTTCAACGGTTTTACCGCAGAAGAAGTGTTGAGTTGTTCTGCTGGATTGGGAAAATTTTCTGAACATCCATTATCCCAAAGTGTTGTTGAAAGAGCAAAAACTCAAGAAGTGGCAATTCATCAGTTTAATAATTTTAAATCAATGCAAGGAGAGGGTGTTTCAGGAGATTGCACGGTTTGTACCGACACAAAGCATTGCCTGGGAAAAATGGGGTTGATTGAAAGTCAATTTGATAATACTAAAATCAGCCAACAAATGAAAAGTGAAAAAAATAGATTGGAAAAAGAAGGTAAGACAGTCATATTCTTAGGTGGAGAAAAAACTATCAAGGGATTAATTGCTTTGTCGGATGAAATAAAAAGTGACTCTAAGCCAACAATCACCAAGCTAAAAAAGTTGAATATAAATTGTTATATGGTGACTGGCGACAACGATGGATCAGCCAAATACGTTTCTCATGCATTGGGTATAATTGAAATATATTCAGAAAAAATGCCGGAAGATAAAGTTAACATCATTGCCGAAAAATCCAAGCGAAATATTAGAGTGGCGATGGTTGGAGATGGTGTTAATGATGCACCGTCGTTGGCAGGAGCCAGTGTCGGCATAGCGATGGGGTCGCTTGGTTCTGATGTCGCTATAGAAAGTGCAGATATAGCTTTAATGAATGATGACCTTAAACTTATACCTTACTTAATTGAATTGAGTCGAAAAACTGTAGGCAAGATCAAATTTAATACCTATTTTGCGCTTGGTACTAAATTTCTGTTTTTGGGTTTAGCAGCCACGGGGTTAAGCAGTCTGTCTTTAGCAATTTTTGCGGATGTTGGGGTCACTCTAATTGTCGTTTTGAATGGTCTGCAACTGTATAAATTTCGAATTTGATTATTTAGATACAAACAATAAAGTTATCCACAGCAGCATATTGTTGACACCCTCCCCCATAGGGTGTATTATGAATATACCCTCCTAGGGAGGGTAAAAGGATAAATAAATATACTATGTATGAAACACGAATCAAAGAATAAAATGCTACCCAAACAAAATGTTGTCAGACGACTTAAAATAATTGAGGGCCATGTATCTAGAATCATAAAAATGGTTGAAGATGGGACATATTGCATCGATATTTTGCAGCAGACTTCTGCTGTGAAAAATGCCCTCAAAAAAGCTGAGGAAATTTTGTTAATCAATCATCTCAACAGTTGTGTTATCAATGCTCTTAAATCCGGCGCTGATGAAAAAACAGCAGAGGAGTTGGGTCGTGTATTTAGAAAATTAGGTTAATACCAAAAAGTGAATAAATTTTTATGAAGAATCGTTTTACAAAAACCATACCAGCCCTTTTAATGACAAGTGTAATTTTTATGTTTAGTGGTTTTTGCATGCTTCAACTTTCTTCAAGTAATTTTATAGGAGTTAATGTAGCTCAAGCGGCTACTTTTGATAGTGTCATTGACACCACTTCAAGCAACCCTAGTTCGTGCGGAGAAGAACAGCCAGCCAAAAATAGCCTTGATCAAACCGCAACGACACCGGCTAACCACAACCAGAGTTCTCCTATGGTTTGCTGTGTTGATGGTAGTCATAGGGGAGTTGTTAGTATCATTCAATCTAGCGAATCAGGCGTATCGATTCCGGTTGCTTTTTTCCCTCAAAATCAGTTTGAAATATTTTCTCCTCAAATAGCTTATACTTACAGCCCAGACACTTCCCCTCCCAACCCTGACTTAATCAAAACTACAGTTCTTCGTTTATAGAAATTAAATTATTATTAAAACGACAAAATTCAGTCGCATTTTTGTCGTACTTATAAAAATAATAATTTAATTTTATGTCTAAAAAAATTATCAAAGTACCAATCAAAGGCATGCACTGCCGATCTTGCGAACTTCTAATCGAAGAAAAACTCAAAGAGATAGAGCATGTTATTGAAGTGTACGTAAACTATAGTCTAGGTGAAGCAGTTATTCACCACCACGAAGCAAACGCCCCTGATATGCACTCTATTAAAAGGGCAGTTGCAGGGGCTGGATACGAGGTTGGAGCGCCAGATAAACTTCCATTACTAACGAAGGACAGGCATGAGTACATAAACCTTGGAATTGCCTTTTTGATCCTAATGGTTGTCTACCTTGTTTTCAAAAGTCTAGGATTGTCAAACTTTAGCCCGAATCTCAGTAGTCCAAGCTGGGGGCTAATTGTCGTGATTGGACTGGTTGCGGGATTTTCAACTTGTATGGCTCTAGTTGGCGGACTATCGCTTGGACTTTCTACAAAGTTTGCAGAGAATCATCCTACCGCTACTTCAGCGGAAAAATTCCGTCCGCACATTTTCTTTGTGATTGGACGAATTTTGTCATACGCCCTGCTCGGAGGGTTGCTTGGTTCACTTGGCACAGTATTTAAATTATCGGCGATGACAAATGGTGTTATTACTCTTTTGGTCGGAGCAGTAATGCTTCTTATGGGTTTGCAGTTAATAAATATTTTTCCTCGCCTAAACCGTTTCAAGTTGTCACTTCCAAAGAGTGTTAGCCGTGCATTCGGGCTAAACCACAAAGATAAAGAATATAGCCACAAAAATTCTATGATTTTGGGGGCTCTTACCTTTTTTCTTCCCTGTGGTTTTACTCAAGCTATGCAACTTTATGCTGTCAGCACGGGAAGTTTTGGTTTGGGTGCATTAACAATGGGTTTGTTTGCCCTTGGTACCGCTCCGGGTCTTTTAAGTGTAGGCGGAGTCACGTCCATAGTAAGTGGTAATTTTAAGGAAAGATTCTTTAAGGTCGCTGGTTTAGCTGTAATATTATTCGGTTTATTCAATTTAAACAACGGATATGTGCTAGCTAGTCTAAACTTTGGTGGCCTTGGTTCAGAATCGGTGCAGGAAGTTGTGGCCAAGGATCCTAATGTGACACTGGAAAATGGGATACAGATAGTTCGGATGGTTGAAAATAACAGAGGATATTCACCAAATAAATTCTCGATCAAAAAGGGCGTGCCAGTAAAATGGGTCATTGACGCTCAAGCCCCCTATTCGTGCGCCAGTTCAATTGTCATACCAAAACTTGGAATTCAAAAGAGCCTGGTGGCTGGTGAGAACATAATAGAATTTACTCCGAATGAAGCAGGCAAATTGGCATTTTCCTGTTCAATGGGGATGTATACAGGAGCTTTTAATGTTTATGATGAAACTATCGTTAATAATGTATCGTCCGCCCCTGCAAGATCAAGTGGCGGTTCATGTAGTGGTTCTGGTGGTGGGTGCGGAGGCTGTGGTGGTGGAACTAAAATTAAACAAGATACCTCAAATACCATTGCTCAAGTCGAAGGCAATACACAAGTTATAAAAAGCGTATATACTGCCGGCAGTTATCTACAACCCAATGCTTTTAAAGTCAAAGTTGGACAAAATGTAAAGTTCACTATTGATGTTAAAGATGATGGTCGTGGATGTGGCTATGCCATTATGGTCCCTGGGTTGTATGACAATGCCGTTCCGTTGCGAGCCGGTCAAACGATAACAATGGAATTTACGCCAACAAGCCCGGGCACATATGACATTACTTGTAGTATGCAAATGATTCGCTATGGAACAATAGTCGTTGAATAAATTAATTCTAAAATTATGAACACAATTAACTTTAACTTAGAAGGTCTGACTTGTGAGGCGTGCGTCAAACTCGCAACCGGACGGATTAAAAAAATACCCGGCGTTCAGGATGTAATAATCAATCTTAAAACCGGAGACGCAAAAGTCATTAGTATTGCCGATATTGACCTTGATGTTATAAAGCAAAGTCTGATTGGCACAAATTATAACGTAATTACACAAACCATATGAAAAAAGTAATAACACTAAAAATAAGCGGGATGCACTGTGAGTCTTGCGAAAAAATAATAATGGAGGAATTTGGAGATTTACCTGGTGTATCCGAGACGCAAGTGAACGCCAAAACTGGCATCGCCACTTTGCATCTAGATGAATCTGCAAACAGCACGGAAGATGTAATAAACGCAGTAAAAAAAGCCGGATACGATTCTATAATAACAAGCATGGTTCCATTAGAAAAAGAAGTTGAAGGGTCAGAAATTATCAATATTAAATCTCAATCAGTAGATAATAACAATCCATTCAAAATTAAATTGGAATCGCAAATAGAGGCAGACGGAAAAGTCCTCGAGGATTCTTCTGGTAAACAAATTTTTGAAGGCAAAATCAAAAATAACAGAACTGCCGAATTCATCATTCCAGAAAATAAACCAGAAATTCAAAAATTCGTCGAGAAGCTTGGTAATACAGCCAGCCTCTCAAGTTTATTTGAATCCGTCTTGGGCAATAAAAACAGAAAAGATGAGGCCATCCAACAAATTACGAGTGGGACGAATTACGATAGACAGTCACAAAATGTCGTAGTCGGACATAATCCTAATCAGAGGATAAACCTTTCACTTTTCGGAATGCACTGCTCCTCTTGTGCAAATATAATTGAACGATCACTCAAAAAAGTTTCGGGAGTGAAGCAATCTAATGTTAATTTCGCCGCTGAAAAGGCTTCTGTTGTATTTGATGAATCACTCACAAATTCAAAGGTGCTAATAGAAGCTATTAAGAAAGCTGGATACAAGGCAGAATTGGTAGACGCCAAAGATTCTGATTATGATCGCAGAAAGCGAGAAAAAGAAATAGGTTCATACTTTAAAAAGTTTTGGTGGAGCTTTACTTTTAGTTTGCCAATGCTTTACTTTATGTTGTTGGATTTCTTTGCTATCCCCGGCAAAACAGCAATCTTGCCATATGTCGGCATCATTTCTTTAATATTCACCATACCAATCCAATTTATTATAGGTGCTGGGTTCTACAAGGGCATGTGGTCATCGCTTAAAATGAAGACTTTTAACATGGATAGTTTGATCGCCATAGGAACCTCAACCGCCTTCTTGTATAGTTTGGTGAACTTTATTCTTTATGTCGTCAAAACCGGTTCAGTTATTGGATTAAGTGGCAAAATCCCAGAACTATATTTTGAGACCGCCGCTTTTCTGATTACTTTTGTGATCTTGGGCAAATGGCTAGAAATCCGCACCAAAGGAAAAACCGGCGATGCTATAAAAAAGCTTATGGGATTGCAAGCAAAAACAGCCAGGGTAATTCGTAATGGAGTAACTCAGGATATACAAATTGAAGACGTTGTTCATGGTGATACCGTGCTAGTTCGACCTGGTGAAAAAATTCCAGTTGATGGTCAAATAACAAAGGGCTCATCGGCCGTAGATGAATCTATGATTACAGGAGAAAGCATCCCTGCAGAGAAAAAAATAGGAGATACTGTCATCGGTAGTACAGTAAATAAAACGGGAAGTTTTGAGTTTACTGCTACCAGAGTTGGCTCAGAGACCGCCCTCTCTCAAATTATTAGATTAATTGAAGACGCCCAAGGCTCAAAAGCTCCTATTCAAGGTTTTGCCGATAGAATTTCTGCCGTTTTTGTTCCAGTGGTTATCGGTTTAGCAATAGTAACATTCCTTGTGTGGTATTTCCTGCTGGGAGCTTCACTATCATTTGCCTTAATGGCATTTACGGCCGTTATAGTAATAGCTTGTCCTTGTGCTCTTGGCCTTGCTACGCCGACATCCCTCATGGTTGGAACAGGAAAAGGAGCTGAGCACGGCATTCTTATCAAAGGTGGAGAGCCCTTGGAAGCGGCTTGCAAGATAAAGGCAGTAGTGTTTGATAAAACCGGCACTCTAACAAAAGGAAAACCGGAGGTAACTGATATTATTTCTTTTGAAAGTATTGAGGATGATGAGATCTTGGAAATTTCTGCTAGCTTGGAAAAACTGTCTGAACATCCACTTGCTGAAGCAATCTACACTTATGCCAACGAAGAATCATTCAATTTGGCGGAAGTTAAAAATTTTGAAGCAATCCCTGGACACGGTGTCAAAGGCATGGTCGACGATGTGGAATATTATTTTGGCAATCGCCGTTTAATGACCGACGTACTCGGACATTCCATCATCAAGATTAACCGCAAATTGATAAGACTTGAGGAGCAAGGTAAGACGGTAATGATTCTTGCTAATAAGAATGAGGTCTTGGGTGCTATTGCTGTGGCTGACACTGTTAAACCAACATCCACCGAAGCAGTAACCAAGCTGACAAAGTTAGGAATTGAAGTCTGGATGATTACTGGAGATAACGAACGAACCGCAAAAGCTATCGCCCAACAAGTTGGCATTACTAATGTCTTAGCCGAGGTATTACCAGAAGATAAGGCTAATGAAGTAAAGAAATTGCAAACAAGCGGTAAAAAAGTAGCCATGGTCGGTGACGGTATTAATGATGCCCCAGCATTGGCTCAAGCCGATCTTGGTATTGCCATGGGTTCCGGTACAGATGTAGCTATGGAAACAGGAGGTATCGTGATCATGAAAAATGATCTGAACGATGTTGTAACTGCCTTCCAATTATCCAGAGAAACCATGAGCAAAATAAAACAAAACATGTTCTTTGCTTTGTTTTATAATATTATCGGCATTCCAATTGCCGCTCGTGTCTTTATTGCGTTTGGTTTAGTTCTTAAGCCGGAATTAGCAGGCCTCGCCATGGCTCTTAGCTCAATTTCAGTAGTTGGCAATTCATTATTACTCAAATACTTCAAACCAAATAAACGCAATTATATTTCCTTAATTGCGCCAGCTGTTATGGTAATAGTATTTACATTCGGATTTATTCAATTTGCCAAGATTAGTTCTGGAATGGAAAGTCCCGGCATGACAACAACCGCATCGGTGCAAATATCCACAACGTTAAATAATTTCATTGCCAACGGACAAACTAAAATTAATTTTGCTGAAGATAATCCAAAGTTATTTTTAGGTGCAGAAAGCTTGCCAGGAATGTTGAAAGCCGAGGAAGGTTCCTTAAACCTTGGAGAAAATGAATTGGTTGTCGGATATGATGAAGCAATGATGATGAAAAAAGAAAACCTGATAAAGGGTGCCGGAGATATTCTAACGAATTTTTTTGGCTTGCCAAGCGTAAAGGTTGTAGGAATACTGGAACAAACTGGCACTTTAATGGACAAGTATCACTTTGTTAATAACATTACCTTATCCAGAATTGTTTCTACCTCCAATATTAGTTTCGTGGCAGAAAAAGAAATCATAAAGAGTTTCTACTTCACAACTGTTTCAACCACTCCTGAAAAATTAAAAAATAATATTCAGGGTTTTGATCTGGTAACATTGGGTGGAAAAAACTATTTGCCAATCTATATTGGTAGCGAAGAAGCTAAAATGATGATTGATAACAAATTGATTTCCAAGACAGGAGATGTGATTGACAACTTCTTTGGTAATAATGTGATTGTCGCTAATATTTTACCTGAGACAAAGACGTTCTTAGATTCTCTGCATTATGTCGGCCAGGGATTTGAATTAAAAAAATAATCTTAAAAATATGGTTAAAAAAATATTAATTGCGTTGTTGGGCATCGGAATAGTGGGAGTGATTGTCTCTTTAGTTATTAAAGATAATATTGTTCCAAAAGTCGTAGTCAGTGATCAGTCAATACAAAACGGACAAGTTATGGTTGCGGAGGTTGATGCAATAGCACCAAGCTGGTTAGTAATTCAAACGGAAACGAATGGAGCCCCCGGCCCGGTAGTTGGTTATATCAAAATTAACAAAGGATCGAATAAAAATGTCTCTGTAAAGATAGATATTCAAAAAAGTACTCCGAAATTGTTTGCTATGATACACGAGGACAACGGGGAAAAAGATCAATTTGATTTTCCTAATAATGACATGCCTCTTCTCTATAAAGGAGAAATGGTAAGCGAGTTATTTACCGTAAAGTAAAACTGAGTAATTTATTATATGAGTTTTTACAGTAAATATATTCTACCCAAACTTTTGGATTATATAATGAACTTGAAGGACATGGATAAACACCGCCCGCAAGTGATCCATGAAGCCAAAGGGGTGGTATTGGAGGTTGGGTTTGGCTCTGGATTAAGCATTCCTTATTATACCGGTATTGTTAAGCTCTATGCCCTTGAGCCTTACCAAGAATTTTATTCTTTAGCTGAGAATAGACTAAAAAAAGCTAATTTTCCAATAGAACATTTAAAGGCATCTGCAGAAAAAATTCCTCTTGAAAATAATTCTGTCGATTCAGTAGTATCCACTTGGAGTATATGCAGTATTCCACATCCTGAGATTGCATTAAGCGAGATAAGGAGAATTTTGAAACCAGGCGGAGTATTTACATTTATTGAACACGGACATTCCCCAAAAGCTTTTATTTCCAAAGTACAGAATTTGTTTACTCCCGTCTGGAAGCATGTTACCGCAGGATGTCATCTAAATAGACAGATAGATGTATTAATTAAGGAATCGGGCCTTAAAATTCAGAGATTAGAAAAATTCGAGCAAAAGAGAGGGTCGCTTGTTTTTATGTATAAAGGATTGGCTATTGCTGAAAAGGAGTGATAGAAAGTTATCCGCAATTTCGCGCGCAGAGCCAATTTCGGCATTTGAAAATTTGTAAATAAAATAGGTGTTGACAAGGAATTACCAAGTGATATACTATTCTAATATAAATTAGAGTAGTTTTTTTATTATGCAATTTAAGTGTTGTGCTAAAAATTCAAGGGAAGTAGAAAACATCAGTAAAGTTTATGATTTTCTCCGTGTTATCGCCGATCCAAACAGACTTAAAATACTCTGTGTTCTACGGAGCGGTGCAAAATGTGTGTGTGAAATAGTTCCTGCAGTAGAAATATCTGACAAGTTGGCTTCTCACCACCTAAAACAAATGAAGAAACTCGAACTTTTGATTGAAAAAAGAAAGGGGAATTTTATTTATTATTCTATCAATAAAAAGGTAATAAAAAATTACAAAATATTATTTAATCAAATAATAAAATAATTTATGAAAGACGGCAAAATCAAGCAGGTAGTAAAAAGTGCTTATAGTAAAATTGTTAAGCAGGGGGGCTGTTATAATTGTGGTTGCGGAATTAAATCTGATAATGAGCAAATTGCCAAAAGCATCGGTTATTCAGAAGAAGAAATTAGTTCTGCTTCTGAAGCCAACTTGGGACTGGGCTGTGGCAATCCGATTGCTCTAGGCAAAATAAAAGAAGGAGAGACCGTTTTGGATTTAGGTTCAGGAGCAGGGTTTGACTGTTTTTTGGCAAGAAAGAAAGTTGGCGATACTGGCAAAGTAATTGGCGTGGATATGACGGAAGAAATGATAGATAAAGCAAGAGTTAATGCTGAAAAATATGGCTATAAAAATGTGGAATTTAAGTTGGGTGAAATAGAAAATTTACCCATTGAGGACAATTCCGTAGATGTGGCAATAAGTAATTGCGTAATAAACCTTGTACCAAATAAAGAAAAGGCGTTTAAGGAAATATATAGAGTTTTGAAAAAAGGAGGAAGAATGTACCTCTCTGACATTGTGCTACTTGAAAATCTTTCGGAAGAGTTAAGGAATAATGAAGAACTCTTAGCTGGGTGTGTGGGAGGGGCATTGCTCAGGGATGATTACATAGATATTATAAAAAAAGCTGGGTTTGAAGTTAACATTTTATCCGAAGATAAAGACATCAGCAAAAGACAGTATCAGGGTATACCATTAGAAAGCTTGAAAATAGAGGCAAGAAAAATATAAAATTTTAATATTACATAGCTATGAATAAAAAACTAAATCTTCTAGACCGTTTTCTAACACTATGGATATTCCTAGCCATGGCCATTGGTGTTGGAATTGGCTACTTTATTCCTGGTACTGAGAAATTTATTAATTCATTTTCTGTCGGTACTACGAGCGTTCCCATTGCCATTGGTCTTATACTCATGATGTTTCCACCATTGGCTAAAGTACGCTATGACAAATTAGGCTTAGTTTTCAAAAACAAAAAAGTGATTAGTTTGTCGTTAATTATGAATTGGCTGGTAGGACCATTCTTAATGTTCTTCTTGGCTATTACTTTCTTACATGACTACCCAGCCTACATGGTAGGATTGATTATGATTGGAATTGCCAGGTGTATTGCTATGGTTTTAGTGTGGAATGACTTGGCCGATGGCGACACCGAGTACGCCGCGGGATTGGTTGCTTTAAATAGTATCTTTCAAATTTTGACCTACAGTTTTTTTGCTTATATCTTTTTAACTGTTCTGCCACCATACTTTGGTATAGCAGGAACCATAGTAAAAGTTAGCATGGCAGAGATTGCCAAAAGTGTATTAGTGTATCTGGGTATACCTTTTGGGGCTGGCTTTTTAATCCAGCACTTTTTGCGTAAAAGCAAAGGCCATGAATGGTACGAAAAGAAGTTTATACCACGGATTAGTCCGTTGACTTTGGTGTCTTTACTTTTTACCATAATAGTGATGTTTAGTTTAAAAGGTAATTTAATTGTTAGTATTCCTTTTGATGTCCTGCGAATTGCTATTCCACTGGCCATTTATTTTGTGGTAATGTTTTTTACTACATTTTTTATTGGTAAACTATTTGACGCTAATTGTGCCCATAACACCGCTATTGCTTTTACAGCCACGGGAAACAACTTTGAACTGGCTATTGCTGTATCTATTGGTGTGTTTGGTCTTAGTTCTGGCCAAGCGTTTGCTGGTGTAGTTGGGCCACTCATTGAAGTGCCAGTTTTGATTCTGTTGGTGAATGTGGCTCGTTGGTTGCAGAGAAGGTGTTATCCGCATTTGTTTGTAGGTATAAGCAAAACCGCCAAGTAAGGCGGTTTTAAGTAGTGTGCATTATTCTTGTTTTTAGAATTTTATCTAGGTAAATTACTGTTTGTGGTAGTCGGTATCTTACCAAAGAATTTGGTATCCTTATTGTCACAAATCCTTTTTCAAGTGAATAATAAGTTCTTTCTAAATCTCTTAACGCAATGTCTGCTCGGTAGTTATGGTAAGATCCATCAATTTCTATATTGAATTTGGCTTGAGTAATGGCGATATCAATATGTTTGTGCCCGTCCCATTTTTCTAGCTCTGTTTTATAACCGAGTCTATTTAGCTCATCAGCAAGTTTCACTGCTTCACGAGTCGGACGTCTTCTTTTCTCACCAATTAAATCCTCATTGTAAAAGTACCTGTAATAGATTAGTTCTCCGATAATTTTAATTAAGACAACCACAAGAAGAACTCCGAATATTGGAAGTAAACCTTTTAAGATTGGCCATAATGGAATCATATGTTCATATTTTACACCTTTAACTAACTTTTTTCAATGTGGTCATATGAATTTTGCGTCAGCTGTTAAATTTTTAAATTCAGCAATCAATAAAAAACAGCCGACGAGATTCAATGATCAATGGGTCAAAAAAAATCTTCCAGAAACGTATAAGTATATTATAAAGAATATCAAAACGGTAATTGGCGACATAGATTGGGATTTGGTTGTTAGCTCATTAGACAGAAATTTGCAAAAACGTTGGGATAGAATAAATAAGAAAATAAAAATTAAGAGGTACAGCGGTAAGAGAGAATACAATAAGTTGATTAAAAAACACCACGACAAACTTTATACTTTCATTAATCCTTTGGATGACCATGATAAACGCTGCCGAGATATTATTAGTATTTACATGGTAAGATTAGCTCAAAAAGGAAATGTACAAGCAGAAAAACAGGTTGTATTTTGGACGAAGTATATTATTGAAGAATGGATGGAAAAATCCCCGACAATCAATCGTTGGCTTGGTTATGATGATAGGATGGAAGAAGAAATTAGGAATTGCATTAGACGGTACCGTTACACCGGCTCTTTTCTTGGTTATTTATATAGAACTTTGTATTATATTGGAAGAAGCTTACGTCCGATATGTGCCTTTTCTTTGGATGAAGATACACCTAGCGGGAGAGGCAGAAAAATAGATCATTTTATGGGACAGCCTGTGCTACCACACGTCCAATTAAAGTGATAGATTTTTATCTTATTTTAGATGAATCTAGCGCGACCGTGAGACACTTCAAATATATTAAAAAACTGTCCCACGTGTCTTGTCCCATTTCTCCAAATATGGTATTATGACCCAGACCGAGGTGCTTCAGGCGAAATTCTAAATGACCTTCAAATAAGCCCTTGGTTGACTGTATTAATTTGGTTCTAGACCGAAGTATTGCACAAAATAATACAGCCTTTTTGGCTGTGTTATTTTATTCTATTAATTTTCAACGATTATTTCTTCCTCGCCCAGTTTGAAATTCACCCAGCGAGCTACCGCAAACAACCAGTCACTTAGGCGATTTAAATATTTATATAACTCTGCACGCACATCTTTTTCTTTCCCCAAAGCCACAAGTTCTCTTTCTGCCCTACGGCAAATCGTCCGTGCTTGATGAAAGCATGCACCGGCCAAACTACCGCCTGGTAAGATAAAATTTTTTAAAGGAGGCATTTCCGACCACATTGCGTCAATTCGTTTTTCTAAAGTTTCGACCTGCAATATACCAACCACCTTAATTTTGCCACTGTCCAGTAACGGACTCTGTAAGGATGTTAGTTCAGCACCTACCTTAAAAAGATCTCTTTGTATCTCTTGAACACACAATCTTAAACTTCTTAAAAAGTCTTTATCTTCTTCTAAACGCCTTAGCTCAGCGGCCGCCACGCCTAAAGTTGCGTTAAGCTCATCCACATCGCCAACGGTCTGTAAGCTTATACAATCCTTAGTAACCCTCTCGCCGCTCAGAAGGGAGGTTTTACCCTCATCACCAGTTTTGGTATAGATTGGAGACATATATTTCAAGATTATATTAATTAGAAATATATTACAAGCCTAAACAAGCGAGCGCTTAATCATAAATTCTACATTTTCATTCGCATTCTCATAAGTTATCTTCTTGTCAGGGTTCTTGTTCTTCCAAATCCTAAACACCTCATCCGCAAAAGACTGACCGATAGTTTCCACTTCCTGAAAATCTAAAATTATTTCAGTAAAGCTCTCAAGGCCAAAGAGGATTCTTCTTGCTTCTGAGCGCGACAATAGGTTACGGCTTATTTTATATAATTTTACCTTAATCTCAGTCTTAGAAAATTCATATTCTTCATTTGTAAAGGCGCGGAAGACTTCTTCAGCTATTCTGTTACTATTCGTTGAAATGGCAAAAATTATGGTTGTGCCCTTACTTGTTTTTTGATCAGTTAAAAACAGGTCAGGAATAAGGTTGTTAAATAATATTACCTTACTGCTACTTTTAATCGTAAAGGCATCGGCCATTTTAGAGGTAAAGAAAATACCCTGACCAGAGTGATTCTCTGGATTAGTAGTTTGTTTACCTTTGAGGAGCTGCTGCACCGCTGACAACGTATCTGGCAGGCCAAACTTCTTTCTCAAATGTTCAAATATACCCACCCCGTCATCTTTAATCGAAAAGATAACTGCCTCTTTTTCTTTTTTCACTTCAACCACAATATTCTCTCCACCGGAGTGATCGATGGCATTGTTGATCATTTCCAAAAAAGCATACTCAGCAATATTACGAACATTGTCCTTTAGGTTTGAAAAAACCCCAGAGCTTTGTTTAACCGCTCTTAAAACGTCTTCTTCGCTTAAACTAAAATTTTTAAAGATCTTTCTAAAAATTGTTGCAGTATTTTTAATTGTCTCTAGGTTTTTTTTATTCGCGAGTACGTAGCAGGCATTATTCGCCTTACCAACAAGAACAATCTCACCCCTATTTCTTAAATCCTGAAAAAAACGATTAACGTATGTTCTCGTAAAACCCGTTTCTTTAGTAATTTCTTGAGAAGTTACCTGATGATTAAGCTTAATTTTATCTAAGATTAGCTTATTTATGTTCATAATAGTATACAACTAGTTTACAACTTATATTGTAACACAATATTATAAAGTTGTCAACAAGTTGTAAACAAAAACGCCTGGGTCTACCAGGCGTCAAGCATCCAATTAATATCTTTCCTTTAACTACAGCCAGTGGTGCTACCGCAATTAAGACATTTGTAACACGTACCATTTCGAATCGTGGTGTGCCCACAAGTAGAACACGGCGGCGCATCCCCCATCATTCCTGACAATTGCTTGTCTACCGCTTCGCTATTTGTTTCTGTCAAATCTGGTAATATTGGTTGTTCATCTGAATTTTTTTCATTCTGTTCACCTACAACTGTGGACAAGGTATCACCAAGCGGCATCACCTTTTGTTCGACATCCGCCAGGGCCACCATGTGCTCCGCGCGATTCTTCTGAATACCCGTTGGTTTAACTTGGACAAAATCTGTACGACCAAGATATTCCATACCTAGTACCCGGAATACAAAATCTACTAACGATGTGCAGGAACGAATATTTGGGTGATCGGTCATACCGCTCGGCTCAAAACGGGTAAACGTAAACTTATCTACATATTCTTCAAGCGGGACGCCGTATTGCAAACCAGTAGAGATTGAAATGGCAAAAAGGTTTAAAAGACTCCGGAAAGCCGCCCCCTCTTTATACATATCTATAAACACCTCACCCAATCTTCCATCTGGGTACTCACCGGTACGCAAGAATATTTTTTGCCCGCCTACCTTTGCCTTAATGGTCAACCCACTTCTTTTATATGGCATTTTCCGTTGTTCACCATGGATATAAATTTTTGTTCCTTGATTTGTACCGTCATGAGCATATTTAACTTGGGCTTTTTCAGGAGCAACTGTTTGCTGGATACTGCCGTTCTCACCTCCGAACAGGACATAATTTTGTCCAACCGTCTCTTTTGTTTCTGGAACAATGGCTGGTTTTTCTTCTACTGACTCTTTCTTTTCTCCGCTATCTTTACTCTTTGAAGACAAAGGCTGGGATAATTTGCAGCCATCACGGTAAATAGCGATGGCTTTCAAACCCAATTTCCAAGAAGCAACATAGGCAATCTTAACATCTTCTACAGTGGCTTCATTAGCCATGTTTATGGTTTTGGAAATTGCCCCAGAGAGAAATGGCTGTACTGCCGCCATCATGCGAATGTGGCCAAGATAATGAATATATCTTTGTCCTTTTTTACCATTTTTGTTAGCTGTATCAAATACAGCGTAATGTTCTTTTCGAAGATGTGGGGCTCCTTCAATCGTCATGGCACCACAAACATATTCATTAGCTAAATTAATTTCTTCATTAGTAAAGCCAAGGGAGGTTAATAAATTAAAGTTTGGATCATTATACTGTTCGCTTGTAAAGCCAAGTCGTTTTAAGGCATCCTCCCCCAACGTCCAGACATTAAAGGCAAACTGTAATTCAAATACTGACACCAAAACTTTCTCAATCTTTGCAATATCTTCCTCGGTGAAACCTTTCGCTTTTAAAGCATCGTGGTGAATTGCCGGAGAACCTTTTAAAGTGGCGTGGCCTTTTAAATATTTCACTACATCTTCGATTTCGCGACTGTTATATCCCAATGTCTTTAAAGCAGTCGGTACTGCTTCATTAACAATTTTGAAATAACCGCCACCGGCTAACTTTTTAAATTTAACCAGAGCAAAATCTGGCTCAACACCAGTTGTGGCACAGTCCATAAGTAAACCAATGGTTCCAGTCGGCGCAAGTAATGTTGTCTGGGCATTACGATAACCATACCTTTCGCCCATCTCCAAAGCTTCATTCCAAGCCTCACGAGCGGCTGCCAAAAGATAAGCCGGAGCATATTCAGGACTAATTGGCATGGGCTTTACAGCCAGATCTTCATAATCTTCGTCCGGTGCACCAAAAGCGGCTCGACGATGATTACGTATTACCCTTAACATACCTTCTCTATTCAGATTGTATTTCGGAAAGGGACCAAGCGCTTTGGCCATTTCAGCCGAAGTTTCATATGACTCAGCAGTCATAAGGGCTGTAATGCTACCGGCAAATGCCAAAGCTTCAGGAGAATCATAAGGGATACCAGCTGTCATAAGCACACTACCAATGTTGGCGTACCCGAGACCAAGGGTACGAAAGTCATAACTATTCTGAGCAATCTCGGCACTGGGATATTGCGCCATAAGTACGCTTATTTCTAAAACAACTGTCCAAACTCTGGTGGTATGTTTATATCCATCGATATCAAAAGTAGCGGTTTCAGAATCGTAGTAGTGAGCCAAGTTAATTGATGCTAAATTACAAGCCGTGTCATCCAAAAACATGTACTCACTACAAGGATTGGAACCATTAATTGTTCCGGAAGCTGGACAAGTATGCCAATCATTGATTGTCGTATCGTATTGGATACCAGGATCAGCGCAAGCCCAAGCCGCCGCCGTGATCTTATCCCACAGATAGCGGGCTTTAACTTTTTTAATTTCTTCTCCATTAGTACGAGACACTAAAGACCAACCATTGTCATTTTCCATGGAAACTAGATAGTCCTGAGAAATACGAACTGAGTTATTAGAATTCTGTCCGGAAACTGTTTGGTAAGCCTCGCCCTCATAAGCTGATTCGTAACCAGCAGCAAGTAATGCGGCGACCTTCTTTTCTTCTCCCACTTTCCAATCAATAAACTCTTCAATATCTGGATGATCAATATTTAAAATAACCATCTTGGCCGCACGACGAGTTGTACCACCAGATTTAATAGCGCCGGCGGCTCGATCGCCAATTTTAAGCCAACTCATGAGACCAGATGACTGGCCGCCACCAGATAATTTTTCTCCCTTACCGCGTAAATTTGAAAAATTGGTACCGGTTCCGCTCCCGTATTTGAAAAGCCTGGCCTCTCGAACCCAGAGGTCCATAATACCACCCTCATTTACCAAATCGTCTTTAACGGACTGGATAAAACACGCATGCGGTTGCGGATGAGTATAAGAATCTACCGAGCGAGTCAGTACTCCCGTATCCGGGTCAACATAATGATGGCCTTGTGCTGGACCATTAATACCATAAGCCCAATACAAGCCCGTATTAAACCACTGCGGTGAATTGGGTGCCACCATTTGGTTAATAAGCATGTAGACCAGTTCCTCGTAAAAAATCTTGGCATCTTTCGCACTAGCAAAATATCCATACTTTTCCCCCCAATAACGCCATGTACCCGCCAACCGATGGGCCACCTGTTTCATACTTTTTTCTGAACCTAAAACCGGAGAACCATCAGCATTTAACTTTGGCGTACCGTCCTCGTTATATTGCGGAACGCCGGCTTTACGAAAGTACTTTTGGGCCAAAATGTCTGTGGCTACCTGTGACCACTGTTTCGGTACCTCTACGTCATGCATTTCAAAAATTACCCTACCGCTTGTTTCGCGAATTACTGAGGAACGAAGTTCGTAATCAAACATGTCAAACGGACTGATTCCCTCTTTAGTATAGCGGCGCTCAAACTTAAGACCATTTTCTGAATACAAAAAGTTTGAGTCAACCTCGTAAGTACGTGTAGCCGTTTGCGTCTGCATAAGATTTCAATAAATTATTATTTATATATTAAAGTAGCAATTCTCTCTCCTCTTTGGTTACTATAATTAGTATCTGAATTTTTATTCCCCTACTAAATATAGTATTTTGTTTCCAGCTTTGTAATTATAGCACAAGGTCAAACCCTCTCCAAATTTTGGCAAATAGCTCATAACGGCGCAAAAAAATAACCACCTCCCGGTAAGTTATCCACATGACCATGCCCCCTTGTCACTTAAAGTTAACTAGTTTCGTCTAAACCTAATGTCGCTATAACGTCCTCTACTCTCTTTCTTGCCTCCTCCTCTAATCGTTCGTCATCCCAATCCGGAAAATTTTCTCTAAGACTTTTTTCTTCCTCTAAAACCAGTGCTTGACGTAAATCTGCCAACTGACTTTTTAAGTCAAACAATTTATTCTTTAAATTAGAAAGTACTGTTTCATCCCTTTCTATCGAAGGAATCTCGCCGTTTGCCAGCTGGAGTTGGTTTCTAATGGCTTGAACAGCTTTTACGACCTGTTGCATGTTAGCCACAATTTTCTGCATTTGTTGCTTCGTGTTTTTTACTTCTCGGAACATTTGTTCAGCCCGTTCTCGAGCTGCCAACTTCTTTTCCTGTGCTTCAGCTTGTTTTTCTTTTGACTCTTGGTTCATTTCTCTCCCTTCGGCATAATTTCGACGTCGCAATTGGTTTTCCTGTTCTTTTTCGAACATATAACCGCTTTACTATAAACACTATTTGTAATACAATGAAGGCATTATGCCAGATATTTCTGAAAATGACAACCGTATTTTTGATGATTCTCCGGATTCTGAGGAGACCACCCTGGAACAAAGCCTTCGCCCCTCGAACTTGGCTGAATTTGTTGGACAAAACCAAATAAAACAAAACTTAGGAATTGCTATTGAAGCAGCTAAAAAACGTAGCGACGTGCTCGAGCACATCATGCTTTACGGAAATCCCGGCCTTGGTAAAACTACCCTTGCCCATATTATTGCTCGAGAAATGGGTAGTAATATTAAAGTTACGTCAGGACCAACGTTAGAAAAAGTTGGTGATCTCGCCGCTATTCTTTCTAACTTGGAGGATGGTGATGTCTTGTTTATCGACGAAATCCATCGCTTAAACAAAACTATCGCCGAGGTGCTTTATCCGGCTCTCGAAGATTTTGCTTTAGACATTATTATCGGCCAAGGCCCAGCAGCGAGAAGCATCCGAATGCCACTGGCTCGTTTTACCTTAATTGGTGCCACTACCAAACTAAGTCTGTTGCCTGGACCGCTTCGTGATCGCTTTGGACATATATTCCATTTAAACTTCTACGAAGACGAAGATATTCAAAAAATTATTAATCGAAATTCTAAACTTTTATCTACTGACATCAACTCGGAAGCTACTAGCCTTATTTCCACCCGCTCCAGACGCACTCCCCGTATTGCTAACCGTCTCTTAAAACGTGTCCGTGATTATGCAGAAGTAAAATCTACCGGAACAATTGATAAAAAAACCGCGAGCGAAGCACTAGCACTGCTTGCTATCGATGAATATGGTCTAGACGACATTGACCGTCGTCTGCTTTCGACTTTAATTGAAAAATTTGCCGGCGGGCCAGCTGGTTTAAACACCTTGGCCGCTGCCATTGCTGAAGAAATGGATACGATCGAAACTATTTACGAACCTTTTCTCTTGCAAATTGGCTTTTTAGAAAGAACACCTCGTGGACGCAAAGCCACCCCTAAAGCCTATGAACATCTTGGCTTTGAACTTCCCCCACAAAACCAAACCTTAATTTAAAACTATGATTACCGTTCCACTTTACGTTTTACTTTTCCTTTATTTTATCTTCCTTGCGGTCTTTACGGTTTTCTCCTGTATTAATCTGTGGCACGTGTACTCCACTGGCAATCTTACCTTCACCAGCTTTTTAATAACACTCGTTGTTGGTATATTTACTGTGCTCATCCTCTACGCTACCTGGTATTTGTTACAGGACGTAGTATGGACTGAACGATTTACAATCTGGGACAATAACTGGGTTAGTGGGCCATTTAGCCCGTATAGCTATTAATCTATGTCCATTTCTTCTTTAATACATATTAAATCCTACGAAAAAATTATTCACGCTTTGCGCCGCCATCCAATCACCTTCTTACCCACTATTTTACTGTTCGCAGTTTTAATACTTGTACCCCTCGGGTTATACATAATGATTGTGAACATGTTTCCTACTTTGTTAGAAGGACCGATTAGCTATCCACTTTTAATATTATTAGGGAGCGTTTACTATCTATCTCTTGGCTTGTTCTTCTATTCATATTTTGTAGATTTCTACCTCGACATGTGGATTATTACCAACGACCGCTTGGTAGATATTGAACAAACCGGTTTATTTGCTCGGACCGTAGCCGAAGTAGACCTCTACCAAATACAAGATGTATCTTCAGATATTCGAGGATTTTTCCCAACTCTTTTTAATTACGGTACCCTCTCATTGCAAACCGCTGGCTCAATACCAAAGTTTATTTTTTACAACATCCCTCGGCCACATAAACTGCGAGAAGAAATTCTTGCTTTAGCTTCGGAAGATAAAAAATACCACGCTGGTCAAAAATAAAAAAATCCCTCGAGAAAACTCGAGGGTTTATTATTTCAGGACACCGCAAGGAAGCCGACAGCTTGCGCCGTACGATGCTTCCTTGCAGGTCCCCTTGAACATCACGGGAACCGAAGACCGAGGTCCTGGCGCCACATGCATAGCGCCACGTTGGCCGAGAGAATTCCGACCACCTCGTACTCCATGCCAGTCAGGGCGCGGCAGGCTTCACCGATGTCGAGGAAATCGCCCGGTGTGAACTCCCGCAGCGCCGGCCAGAAGGGCGAGACACTCATAAGCCCCACGGTTCGTCGCCGATCGGGGACGTGTGCGGTGACGTAAACCGGAAACAGAAGCTTGTAGACTTCTACCCCCAGGGCAGAGGCAAAGCGCCCGATCGTAGCCACCTTATCACGGAGGCCGGCCACTTCCAATTCTGCCCGCAACACCAGACGACCATGATCTGCGAAGGTAAAAGTTTGCACCTCCTCCTTCGTTTCGAACCAGATATCCATCGGCCGCTTGGGGTAACCGTGGACATCATCCCCGTACAGAATCGCCGCCTGCGCCACAGCCGTTCTCTGGCCGTGACGGTCGCGGCTATCGAGTCCGAGCTCGAGGGCGAGCGGCGACACCTCCGGATCGATCAGGAGCCGAGCGATGGTCGCGAGACCTTCCCAATCCACCACCTTGGACTTCTTGGTGGAGACCAGGGCGGTCACCACCAACTCCTGGTACGCCCCGGGGAAGGGGCACACATTGGTCCAGCGGTAGTCCATGAACCACAACTGGACCACTCCCCGCTCTCTCCCTTCTTTTCGTACCCGCACCAGGAAGATGTCCTCCCTGGCTCCGAGGTACTTTTTGGCCTCCTCGATGGGCACGAGGAGAAAGACGAACGTCCCCTTGGCCTTGTTGGCCACATAGGGATAGGTCGTTATTCCTCCACCAGTCAATCTTTCTCGGTGGGGGCGGAGAACGAGCTGCCAGAGCAGCGGGGTCAGTTGCTGATCCATGAGTAGGGAAGGAAGAAGACCGGAAGCCGCACCCAGGATACTGGCGGCCTTCATAGCCGCGGAGGTCTGCTTGTTCATGTACCGAACCTTTCCATGTTTTTCCGCTCAGGGTAGAGCGGTATTAGTTGTCAAAGGGACCTTACAACCTACCATAAATTACCCCTAAAGTCAACCCTCGACTAACTAAAAAACTCCTGTATATTTAGGAGTTTTTCAGTTCTAGATCGACTAATATATTCTCTCTACTTGGACACCAGTATAGTAATGTTTCAAAAGCTGATCATAAGTCCACCCATCTTTCTGTGCTCTTTGCGAAGCATCACCAGCACTCATTCCAACACCGTGTCCAAACATACTCTCTCCTTGATCATAGATAGCTTCTACTGGTTGGAGCCATGGTTTGTCTGTCCCGCCCCATACCTCTTTCCAAGTTCTCGTTCGTCCATCAGAATGACCAAAGTATGGCGTAATAACTGGATTACCGTTATATGTCACCATTTCACCATACGTCGCTTGTTGGGCCTGTACTACGCGCGGCATTAAAACTTCGGAGTTATATCCGAGATATAACTGATCAGCAGTCGTAGCTACAACATCATAGGTTCTTTGATCAGCTGGCACGCCATTATTGAGGTGATAATATGCATAAGACCGGGCAGCGACTAACAAAGCCTTAATATATTCCATGGCCGCACCGTTAGAGGTTTCCGCAATACCAGCGATGTATAAATCCAGAGGCAACTCATTAACCACAAAGGGAGCATTACTTTTAGGAGAATATTTTAACTCCGCTGTCCCCCGATACATATTAAAATTTTTGTTCCCTTTCCAACTTACCTTCCGATCATAATTAGTTAATGTAAAGTAACTTGTGGTATCTAATGGCACCAAACGAATCGGTTTATCGCCATCTAAGTTCAAAGTATCACTAGTTAAATTATATACACCACTTTTGTATGTTAAACGAGCTAACTCTTCGGCTCCGAGCGTTCCTTTTTGTTCATCCCCGAAAAATACACTGTATACAAAAGGTGATTTAAACAACACCTCTTTTTCTGCTTTATATAACCCCACACGAATATTGGGTTCATTTACTAAAACCCGGTTACTTTGAAAAGATGGGGCGGCATACCCAACCAGGGCATCTTCAGTAACAGTCAAAGGAATTTCTAAACTACTATTATTTGAGGTGTGATTATTAACTGTTAATTGAAATCGAGCAATATATTTTCCTTTTTTCGCTGGCATTCGAAACACAAAGCCTAATTGCAAACCTTCAACTGGCTTAATAATTTGGTTCGCTCGTTTAACTTCTTTACCATTTACCCAGGAGTTGTCAGAGATATTTACCTGGCCAACCACCCCTCCTTCCACCTCGACCGCACGACTACCACTTTCTGCCAGGCTATATGAATCCCAGCTCCTAGTACCAGAGTTGCGATACAAAGCAACAAAATTTACTTGACTCCCTCCAGCGGCTTCTATACTTTTGGCTGAGACCACAAAGAGATCCGCTTGATATTCTTTCTGCTGCTCGCCAGCGTCATCCTCTTCAATTATTGCGGAGTTGCCTCCACTGTTTGAATTATCATCGCCAGGGCTATTAGTTGCTGGTGTAGACTGTCCAGTCGTTTTGGTTGTTACTTGAATTTTAAGATAGAAATACGTGCCCTGAATCCAGGTCTTATTCTCCGCCGCTAAATAAAATTTCTCGGTGTATGTTCCTACCTTTTCTGGTGCTTTCAGTTTAATACGAAATTCACCAATTTCACCGGGTTTAGTAGTTTTTACAAGTTTAGCTGCTTGACCCGCATTTAACCAATTGGAATCAGCGAAAATACTTTTTCGATAGTTTGGATCTACTGTGTACACGGAAACAAAATTCCCCGTTGTTGCCCAAGTGGTTCTTCCAGTGTTCTTCATCTTCACCACTACTTCTTTCGTTGCACCAGCTTCAATCTTAATTGGGTCAGGAATACTTTGACTATAATATTTACCGGCATAATTTTTATCTTTAATCGGCGGAGTAAAGCTCGCGGCTTTTAAGGAAAGACTTGGCCAAAACACTAAGGCTAGAAGTAAAAAGAAAAAATATTTAATAAATTTCATAATATTTTTAAGAGCAAATAAGATTCGGACTGTTATTATACCATACTTCATCCCCCTCCCCAATGTTACATCAGAGCTTAGCGAAAAATTGCTATTTCCGCTTAATTAGGCTATACTTATGCTAAAAATATGTCTTTAGCTCGCAAAATTGCTGCCAACACTTCAGCCCAACTAATTGGTAAAACCCTGAGCACGATATTGGGTTTAGTTGCTGTTTTCATAATGACTCGGGCCTTAGGGCCGGAAAAATTTGGTTGGTATGCTACGGCGGCTGGTTTTCTACAATTTGTTGGCTTGTTTTCTGACTTCGGTTTCACTCTTATCACCACCCACCTTTTAAGCGAGGACGGAGCGAACAAAGAAAAAATCCTTTACACCTCCTTTACCTGGCGGCTCATTACTTCTTTCTTTTTCAACGGCTTAGCCGCGCTCTTAATTTTTCTTTTTCCTTACCCCTTTGAAGCCAAAATGGCAGTTGTAATAATGTCTGTATCTTTCTTTTTGATTGGTTTGAATCAGGTGTTTATCGCGCTTTACCAATCTCGACTCCAATCATATCTCCATATGATGGGCGAGGTATTAGGAAGGATTGTCTTGGTAGTCGGAACCGGTTTGGCCGCCTACCTAGGATTAAGCTTTTACTATTTAATCGGGGCTATTACCTTGGCATCTTTGGTCTTTACGACTTTTCTCTGGTTAAAAAGTGGTGGTATTAAATTAAGTCTAGATAAAGCTGTTTCCAAAAAACTTTTCCAAACGATTTGGCCAACTGCCCTCGCCGTAATATTCAATTCTTTGTATTTACAAGGTGATCGGGTAATTTTGCCACTTTACGTCGATCAAGCTACCGTCGGACTATATTCTGCCGCTTACCGAGTACTGGAGATTATTACACAACTAGCGGCTTTAGCTATGGGGATAATGCTTCCGCTTTTAACCTATGCCTGGTCTAAAGGAGATAAAAAAGAATTTACTGCTCGTGCCCAGACTAGTTTAGATCTTTTAAGCTTAATCCTACTACCCATGACTTTTGGCGCCTTCACTCTCGCCACTCCACTTATCTCCTTTGTGGGTGGCAATGATTTTGCGAGCGCCGGTCCCTATCTTTCCGGACTTTCTATTGCTGTCTTAGGAATAGTCTTTGGTATGACCTTTGGTCATATTGCTCTAGCTATTAATCGCCAACGTCAGGCGCTCTGGGTCTACTTCTTTGTCGCCATATTTAGTGTTATTGCCTATTTCATTTTCATCCCTCGCTTTGGCGCCTGGGGGGCAATTGGCGTCACCATATTTTCCGAACTGGTTGCTGGCGTAGCTCTCACAATTTTAGCCATCCATTTTTCCAATTTTTGCCCTCGTTTATTAAACTTTGGTAAAATTCTTTTGGCGAGCTTTATCATGAGCGGTGCCCTTTATCTACTACGAACTTACCACGTCGCCCTTCTAATTCTACTCGGAGCAATAATCTACACACTCCTAATCCTAATTTTCCGAGTAGTATCTAAACAAACAATTAAAGATATTTTAAAACCAAACACCAAAGAAATTGCTTAAAAAAGCAGTCTTTGGTAAAATACTGGTATATTACTTTTATTATACATATGGATTTTGCTAAAGTTCGTAACTATCTTTTCTTAGGGCTTCTGTTAGCAGTGACCATTCTGTTTCTCATGCTAATGAAAGCATTCGCCTACCCCATTTTTTGGGCTGCGGTCATTGCCGGGTTAACCTACCCGTTTTACAAGAAAATAAACAAGTGGATTAAACACGATAACCTTAGCACCGCCATAACCATGCTTATGGTTTTGCTGATTATAGTTATCCCTTTATTAATCATCGGCACTTTAATGATCCGCCAGGCCGTAGAAATGTATCTATCTTTTAACCCAGATAGTGGTCAGATTAATAAAACTATCCAGGATATTGCCAACTGGATCACTACTAACCCTTGGGCACAAAGATTTAATGTCAACGAACAGTATCTCGTTGATCGTTTGTCCGAAATTGGCCAAACTGTTACCAACTACATCCTAACTACCTTAAAGAATTTAACCCAGAACTCGTTTACATTTGTGGTCATGTTTATCATCATGTTCTATACCCTGTTCTTCTTTATACGTGATGGTAAAAAAATGCTGCAAAAATTAATGCACCTTTGCCCGCTTGGCGATAAGTACGAAAAAATCCTTTACGACAAATTTGTTTCAACCACTCGAGCGACCCTCAAAGGAAGCCTGATCATTGGTGTAATCCAAGGGACCTTAGGCGGTTTACTGTTCTACTTTACCGGCATTCCTGGTGCACTTATCTGGGGTATCATTATGGTCATTGCTTCCATGATCCCCGGCCTCGGTTCTTTCATCATCTGGTTCCCCGCTGCTTTAATTATGTTTATCTTAGGTAACTACTGGCAAGCAATTACCATTGTACTCGTTGGTTCCATGCTTATTGGGACAATCGACAACTTCTTACGTCCATATCTCGTTGGTAAAGATATCCAAATGCATGCACTTCTCATCTTGTTTTCTACTTTAGGGGGTATCGCCTTATTTGGCGCCTCAGGTTTTATAATCGGACCAATCATTGCCTCTCTCTTCCTGGCTTTCTGGCAAATGTATGAAGAGTACTACCATACCGATTTGAACAAGAATTAGGGCTTTGACTCCCAACCCACACAGCTTAACAAAGCCACCTCCAAAAGAGGTGGCTTAATATATTGCTTTTACTAACCCAGAGGGGTAAAATGTAATCAATTACCATCCATACCCCCTTTATGGTTTAAAGTTAATGCTTAAATTATAGCTAATTAATAAG
>CAZEEW010000011.1:0-40646 GCA_964511375.1 uncultured Gammaproteobacteria bacterium
ACGGCAGGCCCAACTGCTTCAAAAGTGTCTACGATGTATCTCATCTTATTCATACTCCTGAAAATAAAAGACCGCTTGGTTAAGCGGTCTTTTCAGAGTAGGCGTACAATACAATTTTGTTCTTTTCTACATCTACCTTTACTTCCTGTCCGTCGGTTATTTTGCCTTCAATGATTTGGAGGGCAAGATTATCCAGAAGTTCATTTTGTATCACACGCTTCAGTGGTCTTGCGCCGAAGTTGGGATCAAAACCTTGCTTGGTAAGATAAGTCTTGGCTTCCTCAGAAATTTGGAGGCTAATTTTCTTTTCCACCAATCTCTCCATGACTTTATTGAGTTGTAAGTCAACAATGCGTTCAATTTCTTTTTCGTCTAAGGCGTGGAAGATAATGGTTTCGTCGACACGGTTTAGGAATTCAGGCTTAAAGTTTTGTTTAAGTAATTCAGTAATTTTGTCTTTAATGTTTTTTTCGCTTGTTGCTTTTGTTTTCGTACGGCCACCAGCTTCAAAACCTAGCCCACCACGGCGGTTAATATCTAGGATCATTTGACTACCAATGTTACTAGTCATAATGATTACGCTATTTTTAAAGTTTACAATTCTACCTTTAGCGTCCGTTAGACGTCCGTCGTCTAAGATCTGGAGTAAGATATTGAAGACATCGGGGTGAGCTTTTTCAATTTCATCGAAAAGAATGACAGCATATGGTCGGCGGCGAATAATTTCAGTTAATTGTCCACCTTCTTCGTAACCAACATAACCAGGGGGAGAACCAATAATTTTAGCCGTGCTATGCTTTTCCATGTATTCACTCATATCCACGCGAACCAAAGCTTCTTCAGTGTCAAACATGAATTCGGCTAGAGCTTTGGCTAACTCGGTTTTACCAACGCCGGTTGGTCCAAGGAAAATGAAAGAACCGATCGGACGATTGGGCTCAGAGACACCTGCTCGTGAGCGACGAATGGCGTTAGATACAGCGGTTATGGCTTCTTCTTGTCCAACGACGCGTTGCATTAAAACCTCTTCCATTTTGGCTAATTTCATGGTTTCACTTTGGAGCATGCGCGATACCGGGATACCTGTCCAGCGAGATACGACACTCGCAATGTCTTCCTCAGTCACTTCTTCTTTTAAGATGCCGTGAGATTTTTGCATTTCGCTCAATTTCTTTTCGTCCTGGCGGATTTCACCCTCAAGATAGGGGATCTTGCCATAACGAATCTCAGCGACTTTTTGTAAGTCGCCGCGGCGCTCTTCAATTTCCGCTTGTTGTTTTAATTTATCTATTTCACGCTTGTGATCGTGGATACGACTAATAATTTCTTTTTCATTTGTCCACTGGGCTTCTAGTTCAGCACTTTCTTCCTTGGTGTTAGCTAAATCTTTTTCAAGCTTTTCCAAGCGTTCTTTAGATTCTTCGTCTTTTTCCTTTTTCAAAGCCCGTTTTTCAATTTCCCATTTAATCATTTGTCGTTTCATCTTGTCGAGTTTCTCAGGCATGGAGTTGATCTCAAGCCTTAAAGCAGAAGCAGCTTCGTCCATGAGATCGATCGCTTTATCTGGTAAGAAACGATCGGTTAAGTAGCGGTCAGAGAGTTTTACTGAGGCAATGATCGCTGCGTCCGTAATACGAACACCGTGATGTACCTCATATTTTTCTTTAATACCACGCAGGATGGCGATGGCATCTTCCGTATTCGGTTCTTTAACCATGACCGGCTGGAAACGACGCTCTAAGGCAGCATCTTTTTCAATGTATTTTTGGTATTCTTTTAAAGTTGTCGCGCCAATCGCCCGTAATTCACCACGCGCCAGCATCGGCTTTAACATGTTTGAAGCATCGACTGAACCTTCGGACGCACCAGCACCAACGATTGTATGGAGCTCATCTATGAAGAGAATGAATCTACCACGACCAGCATTAATTTCTTTTAAAACTGCTTTTAACCTTTCTTCGAATTCGCCACGGAATTTTGTACCTGCTAACAGTGCGCCAATATCTAAGGCAATAATTTCTTTATTTAGTAAGGAATCTGGTACGTCACCATTTACAATTCGTTGGGCTAATCCTTCGGCAATGGCAGTTTTACCTGTACCTGGTTCACCGATAAGCACGGGATTGTTTTTCGTACGGCGGGAAAGGATCTGCATCAAGCGGCGAATTTCGTCATCACGGCCAATGACAGGATCAATTTTTTCTTTTCTGGCTAATTCAGTTAAGTTCTTCCCGTATTTTTCTAAGGAGTTGTATTTACTTTCTGGCTCAGGAGAATCTACTCGCTGGTTACCACGGATTTCAGCCAAGGCTTCAAGAGCAGTATCGTAATCTATGTCATACTTATTTAAGATGTCACTCACGGGATTCTTGTTTTGCATAAAAGCGAGGAAGAGGTGCTCAACACTAATGAACTCATCGTTCATGTGTTCTGCTTCAGTGGCTGCCATTTGGAAGATAAATAGCATGGCTTGGCCCAGCATGATCTGACCGGTCAAGGGATTGGCATTAATAACCGAACCTTGTTTAGGCAATCGATCAATTAAAGATTGCACGTCCGCTTTAAGAGAAATGACATTTACGTTTAGTTTGAGGAGAATGGATAGAACCAAACTGTCCTCATCTTCTAAAAAAGCAAAGAAAAGGTGGGGTGGTTCTACTTGGCCGTGGCCGTTTTGCATGGCAATTTTCGCGGCATCCTGTAAAGCTTCTTGGGATTTATTTGTAAAGTTTTGTGGTATCATATTTTGGCTTAATTTAGGTAAAACTCCTCGTAAGAGGAGATTATCACTCTAAGTAAGAGAGTGATAATAGCATAACATACAATCAATGTTTGTCAAGAGTATGGTATAATCCGTTAATTAAAGTTATTATATCACAAATCTATTCGAATTTTTATTGCTTTTCCTTTGCCACAAGATGTATTAGATAAAGTAGAGAACGTTCAAAATGAACTCCGTGTTCTCAATAAAGGAAGAACTATCCGGTGGACACATCGTGAGACTTGGCACATTACCCTGGCTTTTTTAGGCGAGATTGAGGACAATCAGCTTGAAGTTTTAAAACGAGGCCTTGGCAAATGTTTACAGGGCCAGAAGATGTTACCGGTTGAGCTCGGTCAAGTTGTCGCTTTTCCTAATTTCCACTTGCCACAAATCCTGGCTCTTGGGATAAATGATGCAAGTGGGGAATCACAAGCCTTACAACTTAATGTTAAGCGACGTCTATTAGAGATACGGGTAACTATTGATGAAAAGAAGTGGCACCCGCATATTACTTTGGCTCGTCTAAAAAGCGAAGGAACAAAACTGTTAAAGGTGAAGGATTTCAACGTTAGTAGTAGACCTTTTGAATTAAAGCAAGTAGTAATATATGAGAGTAAGTTAGGGGCAAAAGGTCCAGAGTATTTTGCGAAAGCAATTTTCGATTTAGAGGCCTAAACGTAAGCCGTACATTACGTTTGACTCCCTTAGTATGAGTTGTTAAAATATATTTGTAGTAGCGTTAGATTTTATTCATCCCTGAACTTTGAAACATATGAAACAGACTGGTTTAAGTGCGCCGAACTTCACTTTACCTGATCAAAACGGTGATCCCCAAAAATTAAGCGACTATCTTGGACGTTGGGTGCTACTTTACTTTTATCCAGAGGACAACACACCTGGCTATACCAAAGAAGCTTGTAGTTTTCGTGATCATTTTTCTCAATACTTCGAGCGCGGTATCCAAGTCATTGGGGTTAGCCCAGATTCGGTGGATAGCCATAAAATATTTGCGGGGCGGAATAACCTGAACTTTCCGATTCTTGCGGATGAGAACAAAGAGATTTTCCGTCTCTATGAGGCGTTAGATGGCGAAAAAGTTAAGCGGATTAGCTATCTTATTAGCCCAAATGGACTCATTGAGAAAAGCTATCCCGAAGTGGATCCGGAAACCCATGCGGAAGCGATTTTAAACGAATTTAATTCAGTACAAGCTTAAAACTATTTAACTTATGTCTAACGGTGAACCGGTTGAAGGTAAAGGCATTAATAAATGGAAAACTGAGAGCGCGGCGCTTGGTGTGGAGGTAAAGGAAAAAGTGGTCGGTTATATCTTAGCCGCGCTCGGTTTAGTGGCTGGTTTAGCTTGGAACGAAGCCGTTCGAGCATTGATCGAAGCAGTCTTTCCTGGAGACACTAATTCTTTGTTGGCGAAGTTTGTTTATGCTGTGGCGGTTTCGATTATTGTAATTGTGGTGTCGCTTTATTTAACTAGGTTAAATAAAAAAAGAGAAAACGCTGTAAAGAAGTAATTGATAGAATAAAATTCTGGCTGAAAGAGCCAGTTTTTTTGTTTTTTGTGACGTTTTGTTAACTGTGTTCGGGCTTGACAAAGAATTAATAGGATGCGACATTAAAAATATACTTATCCAGTATGATATATTTAAGCATAGAGTGAAATTCTTTAACTAAGCTTAGGATTTGTCTGTGTGCTTAAGTAGTGGCGGCAGTAGCCTAGTTGACCGGGCACTGGTCGATATTGCCTGCCAGTACTTTTAAAATTTTAAGCACGCAAAAAATAACGCTACTTACACATATGGCAAATAACAATACATCTAACCGGGGCTTTGCCTCAATGGATCCTAATAAACAAAAAAGTATCGCGAGTAAAGGCGGCCAAGCAGCTGCCGGAGGTAATACTTCCAACCGCGGCTTTGCCTCAATGGATCCGGAAAAGCAACGTAAAATTGCAAGTAAAGGTGGAAAAGCGGCGCAGTCCAGTGGCCATGCTCATCAATTAAGTGACGCCGATCGTAGTCGTGGTGGCAAGATGAGTCCGGCTAACTTTGCTAATCGGCCAAAAGAAGAAGTTCAAGAAATTGGGAGAAAGGGCGGTAAGGCTTCTGGCGGTTCTCGAAGAGGAAACGATTACTAGCTCTATGAACGACTTCAGGCGCCGCAGGTAGGAATAATCATCGTCGGACATGAATTATTCCGCCTGTGGTGCTCCTAAATTTTAATTTATATAGTGTTATGAATGAGACTATTACCCAACCGATCAGCGACTCCTTTCAGAATACTTGGGCCGGGGTGATCCAATACTTGCCACGCATTTTGGCAGCACTGTTAATATTAATCATTGGTGTTCTCTTGGCGGTTGCCTTGGCGCGAATTGTGAAAAGAATATTAGCAGCGATAAAACTCGATGCTTTTATTGAACGAATTGGCTTGGGAAATTTCTTGCAGCGAGTAGATAAGCGCTTGTCATTTAGTTCTCTTTTGGCCTGGTTGGTAAAGTGGTTTGCAATTTTGGTAGTCTTAATCGCCGTCTCTAATAGTTTGGGTCTTAGTCAAGTAACGGAATTTTTGAATCGAGTAGTCTTGTATACACCGAACATTATCGTGGCGGTAATTATATTACTAATTGGTATTTCGGTAGGAAATTTTCTGGAACAGGTTATTGGTCGTTCGCTCATGCTTATACAATCTGGGACAAGTGAAGCTGTTAGTACAGTCGCTAAATGGGCAATGATTATTTTTTCAGCGATGATTGCCTTAGTACAACTTGGCATTGCACCAATGCTAATTAATACTTTACTAATCGGTATCATTGCCATGATTGCAATTGCAGGTGGTGTTGCCTTCGGACTAGGCGGTCGAGATATCGCCCGCGACGTCTTAAATCGAATGCGCGATGATCTAACAAAATCTCAAGGGGCAGGCTAGACCTTGGGACTCTAAATAACAATAGCCACTTAACTTACAAAGAGAGGAGGTGAAAACATATATGGATTTATTAACAATGTTAATCGTTGGTTTAATCGCCGGTTGGCTCGCTAGTCTGTTAATGCAAGGACGAGGCTTGGGTATAGTTGGCGACATTGTAGTTGGTATAATTGGGGCTTTGATCGGTGGTTACCTCTTAAGTTTGGTCGGTGTATTCCCAGATACTCTATTGGGTACTATTGTAGCGGCGGTAATTGGCGCGGTAATATTGCTGTTTTTGGTTGGTTTGGTCAAGCGAGAAGGCCGGACCGGTTTACGTGGTGGGCCGGTATGACAATGATTAGCGGATTTCGACCAGCGACAATTTCCCCGCGCCCAAAATCTGGGCGGGGGATTTTTATTGATTAAAACTGGTCTTTATTTTACAATTAGTATAACGTAGTTACTTTTTGATAATGTATCCGTTTTATAATCATATGATCGACCAAGTAGAATTGGATTTGGTTATCGCCGCTCAAAAAGGAGACGCTCAGGCCTTCGGCCGTTTATATGATCTGTATATTAAAAAGATCTATGATTTTATTTTTTACAAAACTAGTCACAAAGAGACAGCCGAAGATTTAACAAGCCTAACTTTCACTAAAGCTTTTGAAAAACTGAAAGGGTTTAACATAACTCTTGGTACATTTTCAGCCTGGGTTTACCAGATTGCTCGTAACACCGTCATAGATCATTACCGTTCGCAACATTTCCATTACAATGTCGATGATTTTTTTGATCTGGATGATGGCAAAGATTTAAACGAGGAAACCGATAGCAAACTCCGTTTAGAAGTACTGAAAAATTACCTGAAGGAACTTTCGCCTGAGCAGAAAGATGTTTTAGTGATGCGCGTTTGGCAGGAAATGAGCTATGCAGAGATTGCGGCGGTCTTAGGAAAAAGTGAAGCTAGTTGTAAAATGCTTTATTCGCGCGCGGTTAGCAAGTTAAAAGAATTGTTACCCTTAGAAGCATTGTTGGTGCTGCTCATTCTTCAGTAGCAGTTACTAATTTGTTTACATTCCGTTAGATATTCTGTAACTCATAATTTCATCAATATGCAAGACCAAATTCAAAAAATTTTAACAGATCTATATCTATTAGATCCTGAATTAAAAAAAGATGAGAAGCGAGTGGAGATAATTGTTCGAGAATTACTTGTTCGTCGTCCGAATACCAGCCTCGATCCCTTGTTCGTAGCTAATTTGCGTCGTGAACTTATTCAGAAAATGGAAAGTAAGACAAGCAAACCATGGTATTTGTCTTGGGCGGAACAAAGAAATTGGACTTTTGCCTTGGCAGGGATATCGGTTTTTCTTTTTGCCTGGGTAGTGTGGAGTGAGGTTGGGCCACGTAATATTGGTAATTTGTCCTTGAGCCTGTCGCCACGTATCGCTGCTGTGGGCGATCGCGCTTTTGGTTCATTAACAAACCAGGCGCCAGCCTATGGCTTAGGCGGGGGTGGAAATAACGTGCAATCCTTTAAAGAAGGCGACAGTGCTCGTAGTATTCTGCCGTATCCTCAGGATTTGATTAGTTATGCCTTTAAGTATACTGGCAATGAGCTAGATAGCTCTATTTGGCAAGATATGACGGTTCTAAAGCGACAGAAAGGTACTTATGGGCGTGAGTTGGCTAACGCCTTTAATAACCGTCAGTTTGGCTTATTAAACCTGGGTAGCCTCAACAATCTAACGGTTGACAATATCTTTTTAAAGGAAGATAAGGAAAACGGTTATAATATATATATAAGTTTATGGGAGGGTACAGTAACTTTGTCGCCAAACTCACGCTGGAGTTTGTTCACGGAAAAATGTTCTGAACGTGGTTGCGAACCTCGACCCCAACCAAAACTCGAAGATTTTCCAGCAGATAGTGAAGTCGTCCGGATCGCGAATGAATTCCTACAAGAAAAGGGAATTGATCGGGGTGCTTTTGGAGAAGGAATTGTGAATAACGATTGGAAACGTATTAGTCCTGCTGAAGGGGGAGTTGAACCCCAGTATTTACCCAGTCAATTAGTTGTTACTTATCCTTTACGTGTTCAGGATAAAGATGTGTTCTATGCTTACGGTGCGCGATACGGCTTGCAGGTCAGTGTTGATGTTTTAGAAAGGAAGGTGGTCGGCGTGAATGAGTTGGTGTTACCAGTATATGACTCTTCTGGTTATGCTTTAACTAAAGACAGTGCGCGAATATTGCGTTCTGCCGAAAATGGTGGTGCGAGTTATTTTGGATTTTCGGGAAGTGGTAAAAAGGAAACCATTGAAATTAGTACACCAGAAGTTGTCTATATTAGGCAATACAGTTATACAGGCAATGAAGCGCAGGATCTTTTGGTCCCTGCTCTCGCCTTCCCGGTTGTTAATCAGGCAACAGATAGTAAATTCACCCAAACGCATATCGTTGTGCCAGTGGTTGAAGAAGTATTGAATGATTTGGAAAAGCAAAAAGAAAATCCAGCTACGATTATGCGCTAAGAGGTTGACGAAGAGAAAAATTAAAAGTTACAATAAATACATACTTATGAAGTATGTATTTTTATGCCTAAAATATATCATATTATACCTGAATTAAGTGAGGTGCGTTGGACAGGTAGTTGGCTAATGGGGGGATCACACTCAGGTACAGTAGAAATACGCAGTGGACAAATTTTAGAAGATAATAATGAGATTAGTGGGGGACAAGTGGTAGTGGACATGACTTCGATTAAAAATACAGATATACGCGATGACGGTCGGAAGAAACGCCTGGAAAACCATCTGCATTCGAGAGATTTTTTTGCGACCAAAGAGCATCCTTTGGCCGAGTTGTTTATTTTTACTGTAGATAAGCTGCAGGAGCAACATCGCTACAAATTTATTGGTGACCTCAAATTAAAAGGCATAACCCATCCATTAGAATTTGAGGGTTATGCCTTAAAGGCTAAACATGTTTCTGAATACCACGGAAAGGCCGCGTTAGTTTTAGATCGTACTAAATGGGATGTTAGATATGGTTCAATCAAATTCTACCTCGGTTTAGGCGATCGCGTGATTAAAGATGAATTTGAATTAAATGTGGATATTGTGGCGCGAGCAGATGCCGAGTAAGACTAGTATACCATCATACGGTTGTCTACATCTAAATTATCATGCGGTAACATTTGTCTGTCGTTGGTTGAGGGCATGTTGTTCATATTCATTGGAGTGCGACTATCGTCCAAGAAGAACTCTGGATATGCATTAACTTCAACTTCTACCATCATTGGCAGGCCATCAAGCATGACGGCAGTGTCAGTTGTAGCTGGCTCGAATACACGAGCCTGGCCACGATCATAGTGTAACATTAAATCAACGTGGTTATCCATTAAACTGTTCTTTTCCAGTTTAAAGACAGTTGGCTCTCCATTGTTGTGAAGACCTACGTACCCAAGTATCTGTCCCTCTGTGCCATCTGCCATATGTTCATGCATAACTAACCAGGCGTTGTCGTCTAAGTTTTGCATTGCATCCATCCAACGGTCCATTGTATCACCGTTATTCATGTCCATATTAGGCATAGATAGACTGATGGATAAATTAGGCTCAATCACGATTTTACTCCCACCTTCGTGTGCGATAGCCGCGCTAAGGCCAACATGGGGAAGACGGTTGTATCCCAGACCGGTTAGGGCAATTGCGACAATAGCGAATACTCCAAAGTATTTAAGAATTCGTTTGTTCATATGGTTAAAATGATTAAATTAAAAGCTTTAAGGAATCTTCCTTACATTTATCGTAAGGGGCATTTCCTAATATAGTCAACGGGTCTAGACAAATTGGAGTTGTGGGTAACTAAGAATATTAGTGGACTGAAGTACTATGATATAGTATAATTAAACGATAAAGGTTTATTGTGAACATAACCGAACCTCAAAAGGTCGAGTTCGGATCGTAGTCTTAAATATTAAATTTAATATTATGAATAAACTTAATGCTTTTGACTGGGTTGCCCTAGTTTTGGTATTGGTTGGGGCACTTAATTGGGGATTGGTCGGCTTCTTCTCTTTTGACTTGGTCGCGGCCATTTTTGGTGATATGAGCGCTGTATCACGTGTGGTTTACGCATTGGTTGGCTTGTCAGCAGTTTATATGCTGGTAGTAGCTCCAAAATTAGCTAAGAAATAAATTTTAATTAGTAGAATACCCCCGTTAAAGGGGTATTTTATTTTATCCACAGCCAGCTACCTTGCGTAACATAGTAGTGGGTGATATACTTCCTTTGCAATTGAAAGATGTATGGATATACCCACAACCGAAAATGCTCAAGTGCAAATGCGTAAAGGATTATTAGAGTTTGCAACCTTGCTAATCATTTCCAATGGTCCGGTTTATGCCAGCGACATTCTCTTAGAGTTAAAAAATGACGATCTTTTAGTTGTAGAGGGGACCTTGTATCCGTTATTAAGTCGGTTGAAAAATGCAGGTCTTTTAAGTTACTCTTGGCAAGAGTCAACTGAGGGGCCTCCACGTAAGTATTATACTTTGACGGCCAAAGGCCGGGAAACTTTATCTGTACTTTCTGAGAGCTGGGAAAAATTATCTAAAGCCATTAACTCTTTGCACAAAAAATATGCACAAAGTCGTTAGCTTCACTATTAATGCGAGGGTATTTAATATCGAGGACGATGCCTTCTTTGCTTTGAAGGATTATTTAGACGCAATTAAGAAGGGATTAGGCACTGACGAAGAAGGTTTTGAAGTGTTAAATGACATCGAATCTAGTATCGCGGATAAATTTACGGAAAAATTAAAAGCAAACAATCGCACAGTATTAACCTTGGTCGATGTAACTGAATTGAAAAATGTTATGGGCAATCCAGAAGATATTTCGGGCAATGAAGACAAAGAAGAAAAAGGAAAAGAAGAAGTAAGGGGTGAAGATAAGACCCGCAAGAAACTGTACCGTGATACAGATAATCAAATGATCGGCGGTGTTTGTAGTGGGTTAGCATCGTATTTTAAAATTGATCCGGTTCTCGTGCGTTTAATTTTTGTGGCCTTGTTATTTTTAAACGGCATTGGTCTTCTATTATATGTCGTCCTCCTGATAGTTATGCCAGCGGCTAAAACACCAGCTCAAAAATTGGAGATGCAAGGTGAAGCAGTTAATTTGGCAAAGATTAAGTCATATGTATCTGAAAAAGCTAACGAGATGCGTAATGATGGTATTTTCCAGAGAACGGTAAATATAGTCCGCCGATTGTTCGTGATTTCACTTCGCCTGGTTTTAATTGTTATTGGAATTGGGTTGGTAGTTGGTGCTGTGGGTGCTTTGCTAGGTTTGACTATTGGTGGCGTTGTAATGTTGTTCTCTGGTTATGAGGCCGGCATTTTGCCGTTTTCAATTGCAAACATAATTTCTTGGCCAGTATACCTGCTTGCGCTTTTGAGTGTTTTCTTTGTGGCTGTAATACCGCTTATATTTCTTATCCTAGCCGGGCTTTCAATTCTCAGAAAGAAAAATACTTTTCGTCTTGGTTCGTCACTAGGTTTAGTCGCTCTGTGGATTATTGCAATCGCCGCTATGATTGGTCTTGGTATTAATTATGGCGCGAAAATAGAACAAGCAGCGAGAGAATATAATTTAAAGAGACAGAATATTAGTTTGGTGCAGGAGAATTACCGTGTTTATGATTACAAAGATTTCAAGAATGTGGAAGTTAGTGGCAGTTACTCGGTCAACATTAATAAAGGAGATAATTTTGCTGTTGAGGTAAGGGGAGCAGATAGCGACTTGGACCGCTTATTAATAACGAATAATAATGGTACTTTGTCTATTAGATCAAATAATTTTTGGTGCTTTGGTTCCTGTCAATATATGACAGCAACAGTGAATATTACGATGCCAAATTTAGAAAAATTATTTGTAAACGGCTTGACACAAACAAAAGCAACCGACGTTGCTATTGACCGATTTACTGTGGACGCAAATGGTTTAGCTAAAGTTACTATTGAAGGAACAACAGCGCAGCAATTCATTGCTCGCTTAAATGGTTTGTCAGTAGTTGAAGTGAGTGGTCAAATTGATCGTTTGGGGGCGGAATTAAACGGAACTTCACAATTAGACGCGCTCCGTGCGCCAGCCAGAACAGCGAACTTGAATTTGCAAGGTGCCTCTACGGCCAAGGTAGATGTTGGTGGTAGCATCCGGGTGCGTGCTAATGGGGTGAGTAAGGTATATTATAAATCGGTAGGACTCTTGGATCGAGATTTTGCAACAGAGGGCATGGCGACTGTGGAAGCAGTAAAATAATTAACAAAGAGACCTGCATATGTAGGTCTCTTTTTAATAATTTGCCTAATTAGTTTGGAGGCCGTATTGTCTATGCGATTCATTTTTACCTAGTTCTAACTACTATACAAGAAAGAGACAATTTCTATGTAACCCAATTATTGGTCGAATATTACAAACGGAAAGGAGAGCCTGGAAAAATTGTGAGTAAAGTTGTATAATAAAAGAGGCTAATTTAAGTAATATTTAATTTGTATTCATATGGAAAACCAATTGCCAGGTTTTATCGCGGGGTTTATGGGTTTAATAGTAGCCTTAGTTTTGTGGTCGGCCATTTGGAAGGCGGTGGCGCTCTGGTATGCCGCGCGTAATGGAGATAAGGTTTGGTATATCCTTCTACTCATTTTAAATACCGTTGGTATTTTGGAAATTATTTATATCTTTGCTGTTCATCGTGGGAAACAAAATAATTTGGTTAATTCTGGCACGCCGTCAACTAACCCTCCAACAAAAATGTAAACCGGAAGCACCTCGGAACGGGGTGCTTTTTAGTCTGTAACTTTTTTATCCGACTGGGGTATAATTGTTTAAGAGAAAAATTTATTATTAATTTTTAGATATATGAAAAAAGGTAGGTTAGTTATTGTTTCATCGGTAATCGGTTTAGCTTTGCTTTTAGCTGGAGCAAGCAATGTCTCGGCAGAAGAAGTGGTAAGTACTACGTCTTTAAATAATCAGACCACTGTTGAGGTCATTACTAGCACTGCTCTTACAACTACTACGGTATCCAGTACTACTTCAGCTACGTCTACTGTGAAAGTTCTTGGCGCCTGGGGATCGTGGTGGAGTAGTCTGAAAGAGAGGATTAGTCTACTAGTAACTCTCGATCCAGTTAAGAAAGCGGAAAAACAAATTGCTTTTGCTGAAGCTCGTTTGAAGGTGGCGGAACAAATGGCTGCGAGCAGTGATCCAAAAGCAAAGGAAATAGCTGAAAAAATGGTCGAGCGCTCCAATGAGTTAATTAGCAAGTTTACGGAAAAACAACAAAAGTGGGAAGAGAAAAAGGACGAGCGAGTTCTAAAATTAAAAGAAAAAGCCGCTGAGCATTTATTACTTCGCGCGGAGGTTTTAGAAAAATTAGAAACAAAGCTGGATCCGGAGAAAGTTAAACTATTAGAAGATTTAAGATTGCAAGGCTTAGAAAATAGTTCTCGGCTATTAAATACCATTGCGTCTAGCACGGTGACTGAAGATTTAAAAATTAGACTGGAGTCTTTGAAAATCGAGATAGAGGAGCGCATTGAAGAAGCTAAGGCCTGGCGAGAAACAAAAATTGAATTGTTAAAAAAAGCTGCAGAAGGAGATAAAATTGCTCAAGAACAATTAAGACAAGAGGCTAAGGAAAGGGTGGAAGAACGAAAAGAAATTTTAGAGGATCGTTTGGAGCTTAGAAGTGAAGTGCGTAGTGAAGCACAAAATTTGCGCGAAAAGGCGCGTAGCGGGGATGAGGCTGCCCGTGAAAATCTGAAGCAATTAAATGAAGAAAGGCGCGAAACCAGAAAAGAAGCTGTCGAAAGTCGGGACGAAGTTAGAAAGACAGTTGTACCAGTAATTCGCGAAGTGCGCAAAGAAGTCCGTGCTGACCGCCAAGGAGAGGTAGAAACTGAAGTTGAAACGGAAATTAATGCCGGCCTTTAGTGAATTTTCGAGCCGTTACGGTGTATAATCGAGCGGCTTTTTTATTTAGCAAAAATGTGCTAAAATAAGCGTATAATGTAACAAAAAGTGGTTTTTGCCGTCTCCTATATATAGTCCAGAGAAGTAAATGGTATGAAAAATAATACAAAACTGACAATTCAATACTACTGGCAGGTGGCAAAAAGATATAAACTAAGCATGGCAATGTCTGTGCTTATGATTGGGGTGGCAGCAGTCATTAACGTTGTCATACCTTTGTATTTTAAGAAGTTTTTTGATGCCTTGCTAATTGAGGATGAGCGGAGCGCCGTTGCTTCTGCCTTGATGGGGATACTGCTAATTATTGCTTTGCTTGAATTAGCAAGTTGGGTATTTTGGAGAATTGCTTTGATCACCGTGCCATATTTCCAGGCTTATGTTAATCGAGATCTGGCTAATTTTTGCTTTGCATACATTCATAAACATTCTTTTGGTTTTTTCCAAAATAGTTTTGTCGGTTCATTAGTAAAAAAAGTAAATCGGTTTGTCGCTTCTTTTGAAAATATCACCGATCGAATATTTTTTAATTTTATCCGTTTAATTATTAACACGGTTCTGATCGTGGCGGTTTTAGCTTACCAGCAAGTATGGGTTGGTGTCGCGACGATTGTCTGGATCATTTTGTACATTATTGCCAGTACGGCTTTTGTGAAGTTTAAATATAAATATGATCTAGAACGTAGCGAAGCTGATACCGCCGCAACTGCTGTATTAGCTGACACGATTACTAACCAGGGTAATGTTAAGCTGTTTAATGGTTACGAGCGGGAAAAGTTAAAAATGGGAGAGGCCAATGAGTATGTACGTAAAACCCAGCTCTTTACTTGGTACTTGGGCGGTGCGGCCGAGGCGATCCAGGGATTTTTGACTTTGACTTTAGAAATTGGTTTGTTTTATGCCGCGATTCGTTTATGGGCAGCGGGTATTTTTACAGTTGGTGACTTTGTATTGTTGCAGTCTTATGTATTAATCATAATTTTCCAGATTTGGGACTTTGGTCGTTTAATGCAACGTACGTATGAGGATCTTGGTAATGCCGAAGAAATGACAGAAATATTAAGTCTGCCCCACGAGATTAAGGACGCGTCTGGTGCAAAGGATTTGCAAGTCAAAGAGGGAGGGATTGAATTTTTAAAGGTAAAGTTTAACTACAACGAAACAAGGATTGTCTTGAACAACCTAACTTTAAAGATCATGCCCCAAGAAAAAATTGCCTTGGTCGGTCCGTCTGGAGCAGGTAAGAGTACGGTGGTTAAATTGTTGCTTCGCCAGCACGATGTAGTGGATGGAAAGGTTTTAATCGATGGGCAAAAAATATCTAATGTTACTTTGGATAGCTTGTGGAAAAATATTAGTTTAGTACCACAAGAGCCGATGCTTTTTCACCGGACGCTGATGGAAAATATCCGCTATGGTCGACCTGATGCTAGTGATAAAGATGTGATTCGCGCTTCCAAAATGGCGCATTGTCATGAATTTATTATGGGTTTTGATGAAGGATATAATACCTATGTGGGTGAACGCGGTGTTAAGTTGTCGGGTGGTGAGAGACAACGCGTGGCAATCGCCAGAGCCATTTTACGTAATGCTCCAATCTTAGTTTTGGATGAAGCGACGTCCAGTCTAGACTCTCGGTCAGAGGCCTTAATTCAAGATGCCTTAAATAATTTAATGCAAGACAAGACCGTCATTGTGATTGCCCATCGCTTGTCGACAATTATGAAGATGGATCGAATTGTAGTTATTGCCAAAGGCAAAGTCGCTGAAGATGGTAGTCACCGTGAGCTTTTGCAGAGACCGGGTGGAATTTATCGTGAACTGTGGAAACTACAGGCTGGTGGGTTTATTGAGTAGAACAAAATCAAAAAAGCCTTCTTTTAGGAGGGCTTTTTTATTGCCATATTATTAATTTTTCTGCTACTATGGTAAATATGAAACCAATCTATTGGCGATACGGGATTTTTTTAAACATACTATTGGGGCTGGTTTTACGTCTCTACCATTTGGGGGTGCGGGATTTTTGGTATGATGAGGCTTTTTCTGGTATTGCAGTTAAGGAAGGGTGGGGGAGGATGATGGAAATACTGGTGGCCGACACTCATCCGCCGCTGTATTATCTAGGTTTGAAAGCCTGGGGTTTCTTGTTTAATTATAGTGTATACGGCCTCCGCCTCTTTTCTGTTTTGTGGGGGATGCTGGCAATATATTTTGCATATTTAATTTTACGACAGGTGGCTGGTGTACGCGCGGCCTGGTTCGGTAGTTTTCTTATCGCCATTAATCCTTTTGCTCTTCAATATTCACAAGAAACACGTATGTATGCCATGCTCGGGACATTGTTACTCGGCACTACATACTTTTTCTTTAAGGCCAGAAAAGAGGAAAAAATACGAGATTATGTTTTGTTTGGTGTTTTTTATGCTGCCGCCTTGTTGACACATTATTTTGCTTTTATCTTTGGAGCCGTATTACTAATATGGCTGATATATGATTTAATGTTAAAATCTAAATTCACGCTAGGCAGATTTTTTAAGGAAGTCGGGAATTTGGTAGTTAATAAAAAAATATGGCTTAGTGTTTTTACAATAGTCCTAATTTTTGCTTTTTGGTGGCCTAATTTTTTGGAACAATGGCAGACCCAAGACGATAAGATTGATTGGATCAGTAAGCCGGAAGTAGAGGATATGGTTTACAACTTGGAAATATTTCTAATTGGTTCTCCAGCTGGTATGGCTGGTGTTCCAGAACCAAATGGGGTCAGAGGAATTAGAGAAGAGTTATTGGTGATTCTGGTGATCGCTTTTGCGGGGGTTATTCTAATTAGTTTTATTATTAAAGATAATCCGTTAGCCTGGTACTTTGTAATTGGTTCACTAGGTTATCTCCTGATTACGTATTTACTATCTTATCTGGATCTATACTATTTAATTTCTCGTTATTTAATTGGAGCGGGATACTTGTTTCTAATATTATTTGGTTTGTGGGTATCAAACATGAAAACCAGATGGGCGATTGGTGTATTAATCGCTTATCTTAGTCTAGTTTTTTTAATCGATTACCCAAAACCTGAGACAGGATATAACGTATTAAAACGACAGGAAACCGAGTACCGCGACAATACATTTTATGTTTTAGACACCTTTCAATATGTAATTACAAAATATTACTTTGGTTTTGACAAAGTAATATTATTTAATGCTCCCTGGCCAGAATATAATCCAAAAGATTGGCTGGGTGTAAACGGCGAGATTAAGCGGGCAGTTCGATGGGAAGAGGTTGAAGAAGATCCAAAAGGTATAGTGGTGTGGAATAAGGAGGCAGTGCCAAAGTTAAATTATGACTACATGTTTTTTGATCCACTCGCCGTTTACGATAACTTACATCTTTTAAAGGCGCGCGCTAATTAGAACGTGCTACGGCTGGTGGAATACCTTGCCAAAGGTTAGGTAGATTGTTGCTGTACAAGGCGGTTGCAAACCAGGCCCAATTTTGGTTATAGTAGTTTTCTTTTTCTCCCCAGAAACCATTTTTGTATTTATGCCAGAAGTTATCAGAGTAGAAATCAATGGCTAGTTCCTGGTCGGTAACATAGAAGACCGAAAGAGCGCCTGCGTTTGTGCTTAAATCACCGAAAGGCGCGTAGTTACCGCTCTTAAGATCATAGATAGCTGAGATTACTTGTTTCTTTCTCCACTCAGACTCAAAGAATGGGCTAACAGTTTCTAAGTAGTCTTTGGCACTAGAAGAATTATACCAGATTTTGTCTAAAGCAATTCGCCACATCACGCGGAAAGCATCATATCCGTACTCATCGGCATTAGTTAATTGTAGGTTGGCGGTCTGGAAGCGGCCGTTATTATCCACGATAAACCAGTTGGGTGGAAGATTGTTAGAGTTAGAAAAGCTGGGATCTTTTTGAAGTCGTTTAAGAATTAAGTAGCTGTCTTCGGCTAACTTGTTCCAATCGTGTTCTTTGTCCACTTCGGCAAAGATGCGATAACTGGCGGGGGAAAAGTAGGATGGGTTTATAACTTGACCTAAGATAGATTTTACGCCGGAAGTGAAATAGTAGGTATCTTTTATTTTTACCACTTCTTGTTCCCAAATATCATTAAGAATGGCCCTGGCTTTAGTTAGATAGGCTTCATCACCCCAGCGTTTATAGGCAAAGAGCAAGGCAAGAGCGATGTCCTCATCGGCGTCGCTGGCATTAGCGCTATCGACAATTTTTCCGCCTTGACCACTACTGTTGGGCTCATAGAGCCAGGCGTAGAGGTTAGAGTTTTCTTGCTTCATATTGTATTCGGTCCAGATTTGGACACGATCAAAAATTTCTTTGTCACCTTCCCAAATCCAGACGGCGCGAAGCATAGCGTAGGCTTGAGCCTCGGAAGTTGACATGTTGTTTCTTTGGGGATCAATCACTCGACCTTCTGGAGTAATAAATTCTTTTTTATACGCTTCCCAGCCTTGGCGGACAACACCGTGGCGGTTGTTAACTTCACGGATTTCAATTGGATATCCTTCATCCCCAACGATGTTTCGGTGGAAGCGCTTGATAATATGTGAATTTTCGTAGGCGTTTTGGATCATTGGGAGATCATCGTTGTATGCAGTAATCTGTAAAGCGGGAGTAAATAAAAGATAGTCAATGTTGTTCCAGTCTTCCTTAAGCAGGTCAGAGCGAACCTGCGGGTCAGTGTCCGCTTTCCAGTAGTAATGGATGTTGGTATTTTTGACACTTGTGAAATTTGGGTTTAAATCTACGAAAGCATAGTTGTCGATCATGGTAATGTCTTCGCTCGGTATGTTGTCTTTAACCCAGTCAATTGCCATACGTTGGTTTTCAGTTTGGTCCAGTGTGTAAATATGGAAATTTTTAATGGTATCGAAAATTATTACTAAAATTGTTAGTCCAAAAGCTAAGTACTGGACAACCAATTGGCGTCTCGGTAAGCGATATAAACTGTTTTGGATTAAAGCATACATGAGAGCGATATTGATTGAGTAGATCGGTATGAGAGGGATGATGTACCAGTCGAGAATTTGTCCCTGTATGGTGAATAAGATGTAGGCAGCGGCCAGTAAACCAAAAATTAGATGCGAACGGATTCGGTAAAGCGCAATATTAACAATAGATATTAGGGTACCGAGTATAGTGAAGATGAGGCCATATTTCATCCAGCTATTTTGCCAGGCATACATAAAGGTACTGTCAGGGGATAATAGCATCTGGTTATCTGTGTTGCGGCTTGTCTGAAACTGAACTGCTTCCCAAAGGCTGACGTGTTGGCCGGTGCCACCGAGAAGCGTGCCGCTTGGGAAAAATTCACCTTTAAGAAGAGCGAATAAGGGATAGATGGAAATGGTTAGCAATGAGAAAGTAAGAAGACTGACGAGGGCAAAACGTCGATGCGTAGGATGGGCGTTTAAAAGGGTAGCGATGATAATTACAGGGAAGAAGGCAATCGCTGACTCTTTAGAAAGAACGGCAACTGCAAAGAATAGAGCACTTAAAATGTAATTACGAAGTCGTGATTTTAGAGTAATGAAGTAAATGGATAACATGAGCCAAAAGGTCATGATATTGTCTAGGTAAACACGACGTTCGAAAACAATGCCAATCGGCAGAACTGCAAATAACAGAGCCCCGATAATCGAAGCGTCACGTCGACGCGTCAAGTTAAAGATTATCTTGAAGACAAGGTAAGTAATAGTGATATGAAGAACTAACATGAGGATGCGTCCAGAGTTAATTGAAACTCCCGCCACAAATTCTCCACCGGTGATGCTGTTCCAAAGGGCGATCAGAAGCCAACCGGCAGGGGCGTGATCATACCAGTACGTATAAGGGGCAAGTTCGCCTAAGTTCCTGACTGCCCAGGCTTGCGATAGGTAGGTTCCTTCGTCTTCCCGATAAGAAGGATACTTAAACATGTTTACCCCATGGGCAATGGCGGCAAGCAAAAGAATGAGGAGTAAAACCCGGTCAAATTTAATTTTTTTGATTCTTTCAATTATACTCATATGGAGAAGCTTAAGTTAGCTGGCTTGGGTATCGCGAGCAGGAATAACAGTTTGCACCTCGCGATGGGCATTAATATGTTCTGTTTTCTCCCAACCATTTTTATTCATTATTTCACGGTAGACGGCTCGGACAGCACTAAAACCCAAAGTTAATTGGTAGGGTATGAACGTAACAAGTATTTTGAACGGCGTCCAAACTGAATAGCTAAGATTGTATTTTTTTGTGAATTCATAAATTCCAACAGATAGGACAATGATTTGTACTACCAAGATATATAGTGGAAGGTAGGAGATTAGAGTAATTAAAATTGGCATTTTGACAGTCACGATCATGACAAAGGACAGGATGATGTAAAAGAAGAGCAAGGCTTGAACTTCTGGCCAAATTAGGATATAGCCCGAAAGCAGTCTTTGACTTAGTTTGGGTAATTTTGTCCAACCATATTCACGAAAAATTTGGATAAAACCTTGGTTCCAACGAGTGCGTTGGCGAACGAAACTAGACCAGGTTGGAGGGGTTTCTTCGCGAGTAGCATGTAATTCGTCATAGACAACTGTAATTTTTGCTCCAGCCATGCTTAGGCGGACCCCAATATCCGCGTCTTCAGTTAGGCAATCCGCATTCCAGCCCTGCACTTTCTTAAGCCAGAGAGTTTTAAAGAATACAGTATTGCCACCCAGAAATACCACTTTCATTTTTGCAAAAACATGCAAAACAGATTTAAACCAGAAGAAATATTCCAAAACATTTAAGGCGGAAAACCAGCGAGAGCGGTAGTTAATTAATTGCACGCCTGATTGAACAACGTCGGCTTTCTTTTTGATCATTACCGTATTTATGACCTGGTAAATATCTCCATGCGGTGTATCCTCAGCGTCAAAAATACCAACTATATCTTTAGTAACATGGTTTAAAGCAAAATTTAATTTATCTGGCTTGTTGCGCGGGCGGAAGTTTGGTATTACCAGTTTAATATTACTTTTGTTTAGCTCGCGTATTTTGGCGTTAACCGCATCAATCGTTGCCTGATCATCAGAACGGCAGATAACCAGTACTTCTTTTAATTCTTCGGGATAATCGATTTTAGACACTGCTTCAATCGTTTCGCCGATAACTTTCTCTTCATGCAAAGCTGGTATCATAGCCGTGAAAGATAAGGTGGGGGTAGCAAAATGCTTTGGCGAAGTACTGCAGCGAAGCCTCTCCGGTTTATCCCAGATATAAAGCATGCCTAAGATAGTACCAATGCTCTGCACAGTCATCACAATAGAGAAGGTTGTGAAGACGCCGAGAAGAATATTGTTTGGTTCCCAAACAAAAGGATGGGCATTAAAATAAATAATCGCCCAGACTCCGAGACTAGCCCCAATCAGAAATTTAAGTACATGCTTTGACTTATTCCAGCGTATAGCAAAGGATTGTAAGATAAATTCTAAAATGTCTTTTAAGCCTAATTTAGATTGGCCCAAAGTGCGGTCAGTAAAATTTATTGGTATCTCGACCACTTTTGTTCCGTGCTTTACTGCCTCATAAAGCAATCGTATTTGAAAAACATAGCCATTGACCTCTAATTTATTCCAGTCAATGTGCTTAAGCACGTTGATGTCAATCGCTTTAAAACCACTCGTACAATCTTTTATTTTATACAAGCCAGCAAGATAACGAGCGAGGAGGTTGGCGATGTGGCTATTTAAGCGTCGCCACATAGACCAATCTGGTGGGGTCGTTCCACCAGCGGTGTAGCGTGAGCCAATAGTATATTCTGCCCCTGTCGATAGACTTTTTAGAAGCCGGAGCACATCTTGAGGTCGGTGAGAAAAGTCGGCATCCATTTGGACAATCACGTCTGCACGCATTTTTTGTTTGGCGTGCTTAAAGCCACGTAAATAGGCTCGACCGAGTCCTTCTTTATTTCCTTGTATTAAACGGATATTTTCCTTGTTCTTTTGGTAATTTTCAACGATTTGTCCAGTGCCATCAGGTGAGTTGTCATCTACCACTAGAACATGGATTTTGTAGTGAAACTGATAAGCTTGTTGCTCTACGTACTCCAGCGCCCGCAGTAGGTTTAGAATATTTTCTTTTTCGTTGTAAGTTGGGACAATGATGACGACTTTTTTCATAGTGCGGTACGGTTAGATGAGTTAGTATACTAAGTTGGTATAGTTTTATCGAAACATAGGTTAAAGAAGGTTGTCAAGGAAAAAGTGTATTGATTTTGGCTAAGTTGCGCTAATTGTCCATTCTGGTATAATATATACAGTTGCAATTATGCATAATGAACACTCTACATATATGGCTTTTTTAGGAGTCAAAGTGGACAATTTTACCTTAAAAGAAGCACAACAAAAAGTTGATCATTTTTTGTTAGGAGAGCACGGCATGAAAATTTTCACGCCTAATCCGGAAATGGTTGTTAAGGCTCAGTATGACTATTTGTTTCGTGAAGTCTTAAATTCGGGTGATCTAAATTTATGTGATGGCGCTGGTTTGTCTTGGTTAGGCAAGTTTAACCGGATTACTGGTGTCGATTTTATGATGGACATTTGTTCTCGAGCAGAGGTATTGCGTAAGAAGGTTTATTTGCTAGGGTCGGGGAACGAGGCGGTGGTTAAAGAGGCGGTTTTAAATTTACGAGAAAATTTCCCCACTTTAGAAGTTGTTGGGACTAATGTGGGACCAAGTATTAGAGAATCCTCGTTCAATAATAAGGATTATACTAAATTTTATAATTTATTTATCGAGACAAAAGAAAATGAAAAGATTTTAGAGGAAATTAAACTTACTTGTCCAGACGTTTTATTTGTTGCCTTTGGTATGGGGAAACAGGAAATGTGGATTAAGGAGTTCCTGCCTCAACTACCAAGTATTAAGATAGCGATGGGTGTGGGTGGTGCTTTTGATTACATTGCTAAAAAGGTTTCGCGTGCCCCTTGCTTTATGCGTAAAATTGGGCTAGAATGGCTGTACCGTGTATTTCGAGAGCCCAAAAGAATAAAGCGAATAATGAACGCCACGCTTGTATTTTTTTTCTACTATCTACGAAGTTTTTTTAAGAACTCCTAAGTATGTATATTACCCGTTTTGCACCAAGTCCAACTGGATACTTACATATTGGCAGTATCAAGACTGCTCTGTATGCCTATCTCATGGCGAAAAAAAGTGGCGGTCGGTTTATATTGCGCATTGAAGATACTGATCGTGAACGTTATGTGGCAGATGGAGTGGCAAATATTTTGCAATCATTATACTGGGTGAATCTAATTCCAGATGAGGGGGTAAAATTAGATGTGGAGCAAAACGAGATTATGCAAGTAGGGGAGAACGGACCATATATCCAATCCGAGCGGCTAGCGATATACCAAAAGTATGTTGACCAACTTTTAGAAGTTAACCAGGCCTATTACTGTTTTTGTACGCCAGAGCGGTTAGAAAAACTACGGGAGGAACAACAGAAGAACAAGTTACCGACCGGATACGACGGTTATTGCCGGAGTGTTTCTTTAGAAGAAGCTAAAAGACGAGTGAATGGTGGTGAAAAAGCCATCGTTCGTCTTAAAATGCCGAAAGAAGGGGAAACGGTCTTTAATGATATAGTTCGTGGAGAAGTCCGTTTTAAAAACGAATTAGTAGATGACCAGGTCTTGTTGAAGTCTGACGGCTTTCCAACTTACCATATGGCTGTCGTTGTAGATGACCATGAAATGCAAGTTAACCTAATTATCCGTGGTGAGGAATGGCTGTCCAGTGTCCCTAAGCATATCCAATTGTATAAATATTTTGGTTGGGAAGTACCGCAAATGGCTCATTTACCTTTGCTTTTGAATCCTGATCGCAGTAAATTGTCTAAACGACAGGGAGATGTCGCGGTAGAAGACTACCGGAAGAAAGGGTATTTGCCTGAAGCGATTTTGAACTTTGTTGCCTTTTTGGGCTGGAATCCTGGTACAGATGATGAGATTTTTACTTTAGATGGGCTAGTAAGGGCATTCAGTCTGGAGAAAGTGAATAAAGCTGGCGGTGTTTTCAATTTAGAAAAGCTAGATTGGTATAACCGCGAATATATTAAGAAATTAACAAACGAGGAATTAGTCGACCGAGCTAGCGAATGGTTGCAGGAAGCAGGTATAGATTTAGGGGATAAAGCATTTCTCGCTAAAGCAGTATCACTTGAAAAGGAAAGAATTGTGACTTTGGCTGAATTGCCTGAAGCGATTAGATTTATGATTCAACTCCCAGATTATGATCCTAAATTAGTTGTTTGGAAAAAGAGTGATGCAGAAGAAGGAAAGAAAATTTTGCTAGAACTAAAGGAATTCATGAACACAATTAGTGTTCAAGGTTGGAATAAGACTGAACTTGAAAGGCAAATAGGGGAGTGGATTCAGGACAAAGGATATGGCACGGGCAATGTCTTGTGGCCAATGCGAACAGCACTTTCTGGACAGCAGAATTCTCCAGGGCCATATGAAATTGCCGAGGTTTTAGGAAAAGATAAAACTTTAGATCGGCTAGATGTAGCAGTTGGTAAGTTGTCATAGTTTTCCACAACAGTACATAAACCTTTTTAGTTGACTGTGGTATAATGCATATATGCTGCAGTTACTAAAAAGGTTTTTTATTTTTCTATTTATTATTGGGCTAGTGTTCAGCCCAAATTTTGCTTTTACAGAAAATGCTAATTTGTCTAGCAATAAGGAAGAGATCGACAAACTTAATGCAGAAATTAAAGCAAGAAAAGATCGCATTAAAGAGCTCGAGGAAACCATGGCTTCATACCAGAAGACGATAGACACTAAGCGACTCGAAACTATTTCACTTAAAAATCAGCTAGCAATAATTGCCAATCGTGCGGCGCAGATTGAAATAGACATTAAATTAACTGATGAAAAAATTAAACAGGCGAAGTTAGAAATGGAAGCATTAGAGCTGAGCATTGAAGATAAGGAAAAAACTATTGATAAACAAAAAGGAATTATTGCAAAAATAATCAAGAATGTTCATGTGGAAGACCAGAAGAATTATGTTGAAATCATGTTGACTAACGATAGTTTTGCTGATTTCTATAACCAGGTAAAGTACTTAGAAAACGTATATACTGACCTTGGTCGCTCGGTTAAGACTCTTCGTCTAGCTAAGGAAGATTTAGAGGGAAAAAGAACTAAGGTTGTTGAAAAAAAACAGGAATACGAGGATTTAAATAATAAATTAGCTAATCGGCACCGTGATTTAAACGAGCAGTCGAATTACAAAGAGACTTTGTTGGTTGAGACGCATTCTTCCGAATTAAAATACAAGTCAATGCTCGCTAGTTTGCAAAAACAAGCACAGCAGATTGAAAACGAGGTTCGAAGTTATGAAGACCAGGTACGGCGCAAGCTAGAAGCACAGGATAAATTAACAGAAGACGGTAGTGCCGAATTAAGCTGGCCGACCGGTAGTCGTTATATTACCGCCTATTTTAGGGATAAGGATTACCCTTATAAACAAGTCTTTGAGCATAGCGCCATAGATATCCGTGCCTCACAAGGCACGCCGGTTAAGGCGGCGGCTTCTGGTTATGTAGGGCGCGCTAGGAGGTGTACAACTTCATCTTGCTACAGTTACGTCCTTTTGGTCCATTCTGGCAATATTTCGACCGTTTACGGGCATTTAAGTAGTATCGCTGTCAGTGACGATGCTTATGTAAATAGGGGAGATATAGTCGGTTATTCTGGGGCAACCCCAGGTACTGTGGGAGCTGGTCCATTTACAACTGGTCCCCACCTACATTTTGAGGTGCGTTTAAACGGTATCCCGGTTAATCCTTTGAATTATTTAGTCAAGTAACTATGTCAAAATTAAGGATTGCTGTTTTGTTTGGTGGCCCTTCCAGTGAACGCGAAGTTTCAATTGTTACAGGTCAGGCGGTTGTTGACAATTTAGACAAAAACAAGTATGAAATTTATCCTGTTGAAATGACTAAAGACAGGATTTTTGTTTTATGTAAAGGAGAAAGTAACAATATTTGTGGCCTTGATTGGTTTAAAAAGAATATAGACGTTGTTTTTATCGCTTTACATGGTAGCCCAGGCGAAGACGGAGGGGTTCAGGGGCTTTTTGAAAGTATTGGAGTAAAATATACTGGCTCGGGAGTTATGGCTAGTGCCTTGGCGATGAATAAGTTGTACGCTTCACAGATATTTTTAGCTAATGGATTGCCTGTACCGTTATTTGATCACGTTAAACGAGTTGGATGGAGAAAACATCATGAACTTGCTGTAAAACAAATCCTAAAGAAAATTGGTCTTCCATTGGTTGTAAAACCGATTGATCAAGGGTCGGCGGTAGGTGTATCGATTGTTAAAACAGAGAAAGACCTTACAAAAATAATGAATAAGACTCTCAAGGAATTCCCTTGGGTTATGGTACAGGAGTTTATAGACGGTCATGAGCTTACCTGTGGAGTATTAGACATAAAAGGGGAGAGCGTGGCCGTGCCCCCAACGCTCATTTTGCCTAAGAAGAATGCTTTTTACGATTACGCTTCAAAATATGCTAACGGTGGGTCAGATCATATTTGTCCCGCCCCTTTCAGTAAAGCAGTTAATAATAAGATACAGGAAGCTGCCTTAAAATGTCATAAGGCTTTAGGTTGTAGAGCTATGTCGCGAACAGATATAATTCTTACTCCAAACATTGAAAAGGATGTTAAAAAGAAAAGAAAAATGGACTTTTATTTAAAGTCCATGGCCAGAATATCTCCTTTTGAGTCCTCTGGTTTCTATATTTTGGAAACCAATACAATTCCGGGTATGACACCGACCAGCCTCCTGCCTGAGGCAGCGAGAGCAGCTGAGTATGGTTTTGGTCAGATGTTGGATTATATTATTGAGTCATCCTGAGATTCCTTTTGCAGTTTAATCATTTCAGGATAAATTGAGCATATTTTTTTCAATATGCTCTTATTATTCATAAATTCAAAAGTTTTAATGCCTACTTTTTCAATGATTTCTTTGTCACAGCCAAGCTTTAACCACATCTCAGCTATTTTATTTACTGTAAGTTCATGTTCTTCGTACAGGTCTTGAATTATCTTATTAAACTGAAGAATCTGTTCAGCATCCTCACCGTTTGGGGTTATTGGATCTTCGAGTAATGATAAATATGGTTTAGCATCAAACCCCCTAGCTATTTCTAGATCTATTATGCCTTTTATTGCGCTACGAATTATCCAAGTTTCCTTACTTTCTGGGCTGGTGTCAATATCTATAAAGAGATTAGGCAAGTATTTACTTGTTAGATCATTACACAACTTATCGCAAGCTAAATGGAGTGACCACCCCTTAACAAAGTCGACATTATGTTTTCTATACATAGACATTTGTGTCTTGTTACAGTGCGTTAAGTTGCGGTCAATTTTTGTAATGTACCGACTGTCCGGATAGATTGTCCCAGAAATGTACTTAGCTAAACTTTTAATCTTATATCTATCCTTCAAATCTAAGGCAAATTTAATGTGTGTTGCTTCTAAAGGCATACGTTCATTATTTCTCACCGCTATGAAATTTGCGGTGTATCTCCTTAAGATGCTGATTAGTCACATGCGTATAAATCTGGGTAGTCACTATGTTCTTGTGCCCTAAAAGCTCTTGAACTGAGCGCATATCCGCGCCTTGAGATAGCAAATCTGTTGCAAAACTGTGTCGGAGTGTGTGGGGCGTAGCATCCACGGGCAAACCTGCCATGGCTGTATATTTTTTTACTAATCTTTCTACGGAACGCGGAGTTAAACGATGTTCAGTGTCTCCTTTAGTTTTTTTGTAGTTAATAAAGAGGGGAGGGTAAAGGTCTTTTCTGGTCTTTAGGTACTCAGACAACCATTTTAGTGCACGATTCGAAAAGTATACGGTGCGAGTTGAGCCACCTTTACCACTAATAGTTAATTCTAAATCAGAATATTTTCCTTTAATTAAATTGTTAACTTCGAACAGTCTCATGTTAAGCGACGTTAGTTCTGATACCCGCATACCGGTAGAGAAGAGGGCCTCAATAATAGCCCGGTCTCTTAAGCCATCTGGTTTAGAAATATCTGGCATTTCGAACAGCCGACTGACTTGCTCAAATTTAAGAAATTTAATTGCTTTATCTTTGTCAGTTAATTTTGGTAGTTTAATTTTTTCGGATGGAAGTGATTTGATATCCCGATCTGTAAAATATTTAAGAAGATTTCTTACAGCGATCAGATAGTAGTTCTGGGTGGTCTTTTTAATATACCGACCTTTAGAATCCTTTTTACGAGATAAATACAGCCGGTAATTCCAAATATGTTCTGCTGTAAGGTCGTGGGGCCTCAAGGCCTCTAATTTGTTATCCTGAAGCCACCCTTTAAACATTTTAAGGAAATTATCATAGTTGCGTGTTGATACTGGTGACAAACCTTTTTCTACCTCACAGTAATCTAGAAAGTTGGGGATGTGTTTGATAATTGGTTGGCTGGAGTTTTGCATATTATAGGTATATTGTAAGACGCTTAATCTATGTTATACGACGTTGTATATTAATATTACTCTATATATAAATAAAGCGCAAGCCTACTTCCAATACACTCTCCCCTCGTATCGCACATCAATATAGTCCTTGGGCTTGGCGGTCTTTAATATATTCTTAATTATATTCACCTGGTTCTGCCAGTCGTTGTGTGGCTGGAAAATTACGTCCCAAACAGATTCATTATGTACCTTTATGCCGGTGTAAATACCTTCAAGCTCGAAGTACTTAGCACGCGGTATCCCCTGCTTTTCGGCAGCCTCCGACCAAAATATAATTGATTGTACAATTTTTTCCGGTAGGACGATTAAATTTAAAGTTGTTGTAACATTTCGAGTATCAAAGATCAACGGATACGCACCGTGTTCTTTTTTCACTTTTCGGTAGTTGGGTTCGTGAATCTTTTCTGTTGAAGTTGCTATGGTCGAGCTTGCAGATGCCAGGGTGGTTGTTGTAATTGGTGTAGTGATTGATCGGTATTCACTCTCTGAGACTCCCGTCAATTCCTTAATCACCCGCCCCTCCTGATCTAATAGATAATAGGCTTGGCCGTTGTCATATATGACGCTCGAGATTTTTTCTTCAAGATCTATTTCTAAAGTATTTGGGAAAATCTTCGTAACAGTAACACTATTAAGCAAATAATGCTCATTTAAATACTTTGTGATTTTACCCTCACTCAAAATAAAGAAATTATTTTTGGGCCACCAGGTACCAGCTTTTACAAGGTTTGTTCTTACGTCATTGTCTATTTCTTCTTTTTTTATTATTTCCAGCCCACTGTAAAGAATTTTATTTATACGAAAATATGGCAAGAAGATTATAATAAATAACCAAGCTAGTATTGCTAACCCCAGCAGTGCTATTACAAGATTTCGACGCCAAATACTTACTCCCTTGTTACCGCGTTGGTACGGATTATGTAATCCACAAACTGGACTGTTAATTCGCTGTCGGCGGTTTTTTTTGTTAAATTTATTAATAAAACGATGCCAAAGTTTTTGCTTTGGGCGATTTTCCCTAAATGAATTAGTACCGCCTCCGATGTAGCGCATGTTATACGTAAATACGAGGGATTAAGGGGTTGATTCTAGCTACCACCTCGTAGTTAATAGTATTTAGTTTCTTAGCAACGTTGTCGGCCGATATAACCTTCTGTTTACATTTTCCGATTATAGTTACTTTAGTTCCTACTTTTATATTATGAACACGACTCACGTCTACCATGGTTAAATTCATGCAAATTCGACCGCGGACTGGACAACGTATACCTTCTACTAAAACTTCACCCTTATTACTTAAACCCCGATCAAAACCATCCCAATAACCAATCGGTAAAACAGCGATTGTCTCGCGAGTTTTAGTAGTATAGGTTCCGCCGTAGCCAATTTTGGTACCAGGCTTTAGTTTTTTAACTTGTATGACTTTCGTATGCCACGACAAGGCTGGTTTTAATTTGATAACGCGCCTCACTTTTTCCGCTGGGTACAGACCGTATAAGCTTAGGCCGAGCCTTGTACCGTTAAAAAGAGCATCTTTATGTAAGGCTGAGGCAGCAGAACAAGCCATGTGCATGACTTTAAGTTTTATTCCGCGCTTCCCTATTACTGTTAAAACTTGCTTAAATTTATCTATTTGTTCTTTGGTGTACTTACTATCTTCTTCGCTTGAAGCAAAATGGCTCATTAAACCCTCTAGTTCTAAGGCGTGAGACCTTACAATTATGTCTAAGTAATGATCAAGTTCGGGAAAAAGAATGCCGGTACGGGAAGCGCCAGTATCCACTTTCAAGTTAATTTTTATTTTTATGTTTAGTCTTTCCCCTATTTTGTGTAAATAATGTATTTGTTCGAGATTATATACGGGAAAAATAATATTTTTTCCGATAATCTTTTTAATCGATTCATCGAGATCGTAGAAACTAAGAATTTGAATGGGTTTTTTAATACTAGCTCTTCGTAAGGCCGCTGCCTCCTCCCCGCTTACGACACAGATCCGGTCAACATCCTTAGATTTATCACAGATTTTAGCAACTTCAACCATGCCGTGTCCATAAGCGTTAGCTTTAACCACCGGCATCAACATTTTTTCTTTTCCAATGAGTCTTTTAAATCCCTTGATGTTATGTTCGATCGCTTTTCTGTCTATCTCAATCCAGGTCTGCATATTACTCAGCACGGCTTTTACTTTCAAAAGCGCGTAAAATTTCTAAAGGAATGGCGAAGACAACTGTGTTTGACTGATCGGAGCTAATATCATTAATCGTACTTAAAGTACGTAGGTGCAATGCTCCTGGTTGAGCAGAAAGCATGCCGGCGGCCTTGGCAAGGTTTTCAGCAGCAACTACCTCACCGCTAGCTTTAATAACCACTGCGCGGCGTTCTCGTTCGGCTTCGGCTTGTTTAGCGATTACACGCTGCATTTCATCAGGTAAAAGAATATCCTTCAGTTCGACACTTTCCACCTTAATGCCCCAGGGATCAGTTGCGGCGTCTACTAATTCACGGATTCGTTTGGCCGCTGCTTCACGATTCGCTAGTAATTCATCTAATTCCAATTCACCCACCACGTTACGCATGGTTGTCTGAGCCAACTGACTAACAGCATAAAAGAAGTTTTCAACTTCCAGTACGGCTCTAGCGGCATCCGTAACACGATAATAAATTACGGCATTTATTTTTGCTGAAACGTTATCTCTGGTAATAGCTTCTTGAAGTGGTACATCTACTGCCTTGGTACGAATGTCTACTTTTTTCATGCTTTGGATGATTGGAAAGACTAGACGCCAGCCTGGTTCAAGAGTCTTGAAGTATTTGCCAAGCATAAATTTAACTCCGCGTTGGTATTGTTCTACCTGTCGAATGCTGGCAACTACTATACCGAGAATAATGATTAATATGATATATATAGCTTCCATATGTTAACAAAGTTAAAATTAAATTTTTTCTTTATTAAAGTAAGGACGTAAGACTTTTGGTACCAGGATTGTACCGTCGGCTTGCTGGTGATTCTCCACTAAGGCAATCGGAAAACGGCTAAGAACGACCGCTGTACCGTTAAGTGTATGTACAAAGTCCGTTCCCCCATCTTCTTTACGATAGCGAATATTCAAACGACGTGCCTGATAGTCAGTACAATTACTGCAGCTCGTAATTTCACCATAATCCCCTTGTTTATTTTCGTCGCCATTCATAATCATCCAGGCTTCTAGATCAAACTTGCGGTAAGCCGGCCCACCAAGGTCGCCGCTTGGAATATCTATAACACGATACGGTATTTCGAGACCGTCTACGATTTCTTTCTCAATACTCAGTATTTCTTCGTGGTATTTTTCACTGTCCTCAGGTTTGCAGTATACGAACATCTCTAATTTAGTGAATTGATGGACTCGGTAAAGTCCCTTACTGGTTCGGCCATAAGACCCCGCCTCCGTACGGTAGCAATGCGACAAGGCAACGTATTTCTTAGGTCCATTACTTAAGTCCATTATCTCATTAGCATGGTAGCCTCCGAGGGTAATTTCGGCTGTACCAATTAAACTCAAATCCGTACCTTCAACAGAATAAATCTGTGTCTCTGGTCCTCGAGGATTGTACCCAGTACCACTTAAAATTTCGTCTTTAGCCAAATCTGGTGTTTCCATTAGTTCATAACCATACTTGGTTGCTATGTCTATGCCGTAATTTAGCATGGCCATATTCAGTCGTACGAGATCGTTTTTGACAAAATAAAATTTAGCACCAGCTACTTTTGCCGCCCGTTCAAAGTCAATTAGGTTACGCTCGGTAAGTAAAGTCTCATGATCTTTTGGTGTAAAAGCAAAAACTGTGGCCGCCCGGTTGGTATGAACCACTTTATAGTTCTCTTCTCCGCCCAATGGTGCGTCAGGATGAGTTAAGTTCGGTACTTGGAGAGCGAGTGTTTTTAACTCATCTTCTACAGTGTTTAGCTTTGCTTCTAACTCTTTGACTTTCTCGCCAACTGTCTTTAGTTCGGCGATTTCCGCTTCGCTCGGTCTACCTTTAGATTTTTGGTTTTTTAAAGCACGGTTTTCTTCAGTTTTCTGAATTAGATCTCGACGATTTTCGTCTAGCTTTAATAAGCGATCAAGATCGACTTTTACTCGTCGATTTTGACAGTTTTTTTCAACTAATTCTTTGTTCTCCCTAATAAATTTTAGGTCCAGCATATTTTTAATCAATATATTTTAATAGAATTTCTTTATTTTCTTGGTTCAAAATTGTTTTACGATTTAAGGGAATGAGGTTTTGTCTCATCATTTCTTTGTAGGTATACCAGCCGAAGCTGGAGTGTTCGGACGGATTAATTTTTAAATTTCCAGATTTAATTTTGCAAATAAATAATATCGTAAATACTTGGTAATTTCCATCTTTTTTATTTCTTACGGCGGTAAAAAATTTCGGCAATTGTCGCACAACTTCGACCCGGTAGCCAGTCTCCTCGTATGTTTCTCTTTTCAAACATTCTTCCATGGTTTCGCCGTATTCTACTCCCCCGCCAGGAAATTCCCAAAGGTCATTAAAATCCTGACGTGGATCGCGACGTTTTAAAAGTAAGACCTTTTTATCTTTAATTATGACAGATACTGGGACTAAATACTGTGGTGCTTGGTTTAATTTATTTAAGTAATACTTTAGCTCTCGCAGAGCTTGCCCACGATGGCTAATGTTGTTTTTTTCTTCAATGGTTAGGTCGGCAAAGTATTTCTTGAGAGGTGGATAATAAAATACAGCGTCATAACCCATTCCCTCGCGGTGTTTGGGATGAATTTTTTCTGCGATGATACCCTGGGCTTCACCATCGAAAATATTGGCAGATTTGTCCCGTGGGTCAAAAATACAAATTGAAGTTTGGAAATGCGCTCTCCGAGCTGCCTTCTTTTTCCCTTTTAGCGCATCAACTAACTTCTGGTTACGCATAGCAGCCGTTTTTCCGTATCTTTTTGCTTTAATACCGGGTAGACCATTAAGACTATCTACAAACAAGGCCGTATCTTCGGCAATAGTTATGTGGCCAGTTTTTAAGGCGTAGTATTCAGCTTTTTTTAACGCATTAAAGTAAGTTGTGTCAAAAGGTTCATCTGGCTCAGGAATATTCTTTTTTAGGTTATTTAGGCTTATTAAGCGATATGGTAAATCGTTAAAATTAGCACGTATTTCTGCTACTTTAGCTTGGTTAGTACTGGCAATTAAGATAGTTTTCTTCTTCATAAAATCAGTCTCGCTTTTCTCGAAGTTTTGAGCTTTTATATTTATTTGGTTGGTACGGTGCTAAACGTACAATTTTTGTGTGGTCTGGAATAATTTCAGTTAGTCTATCTACAAAAACTTTTTGATCATAACCAAGGGCAATAACGTCCGGATTTTCCTCGGCGATAACTTTGTATTGATCGTCTAGGTTGCCTAATCGAACCTTGTCGGCGATGTTAAGTTTAATAATGTTGTTTACTCTGGTTTCCTCATCGTTCAGTGGATTCTTCCCTTTAACGGTCTCAACTGTATTGTTTCGAGCGACAACAACCACGAGATAATCACCATACTCTTTAGCTTCTTTAAGGAGGTGCAAATGCCCAGGGTGTAATAAGTCAAAGGTGCCGAAAACAATTACACGCGTTTTTTTCATAAGTTAAATAAGGAGCGAGAATTAATTATTTTCTATGCTAACCCTGTCATCTTTAGCGGGCGGCTTTAAAGTTGGGAACAAAATAACTTCCTTTAGATTTTCGGCATTCATGAGTAATTTAACCAAGCGATCAATACCCATGCCTAAGCCAGCCGTTGGTGGCATGCCGTGCTTTAAGGCAGTAATAAAATCTTCATCAAATGGCATGCTTTCGTCGTCACCAGCGGCCTGCAACCTTTCCTGTTCTCGGAAGCGTTCTTCTTGATCGGTGGGATCATTTAATTCCGAAAAACCATTGCATAATTCATTGCCTCCCACACAGAGCAATTGCAGACGTTCGACATAACGGGAATCTTCAGGCTTGCGTTTTGCTAAAGGAGAAAGCTCAACCGGGTGATCGATCATGAAAATTGGGTTAACAATTTTTGGACGAGCATAAGACTTGTAGATCTCGTCGATTAACTTGCCGCGGCCAGTGTTTTTGTCGATACCTTCAACTTTTAGCTCAACTGCTTTTTTAAATAATGTTGGCTGGTTAGGAAAATCTTCAATGTCAATTTTTGCATATTCTTTAATAAGCTCACGCATGGTAACACGTGGGTATGGTGGAGTGAAGTCAACAGTTTGTCCCTCAGTTTCAAATTTTAGAGGCAGACCAGCTTTGGTAATTAAGAGCGGGATAAGTTCTTCCATGAGGTCCATGAGATCCTGGTAGTTGGCATAAGCCCAGTAGAATTCGATCTGGGTGAATTCAGGATTATGGTTTTGATCAATTCCTTCATTACGGAAACATTTTGCCACCTCATAAACTTTTTCTAATCCACCGACGACTAAACGTTTTAAATATAACTCCGGAGCAATACGCAAGTATAGTGGGATGTTTAAGGCATTGTGGTGAGTTTCAAACGGTCGCGCCATAGCACCACCGTACAAAGTCTGCAGAACCGGAGTTTCAACTTCATTAAATCCGTGATTGTCAAAGAAATTTCTAATTTCTTTGACTAAAACGCTTCTTGTTTTGGCAATTTTTACCGACTCATCATTAGCTAAAAGATCCAGATATCTTTGGCGATAGCGGATTTCAATGTCTGATAGGCCATGAAATTTCTCTGGTAAAGGTAATAAGGTCTTAGTTAAAATTTCGTACTCGTCAACCATGACAGATATTTCGCCGGCTTTAGTGGTAAAAATTTTACCTTTGACTGATACAAAATCACCAAGGTCAAATTGTTTGATAAAAAATTTGTATTTTTCGGGATCGAGGTTATTAGCCGAAAATACTGCTTGAAGGCGTCCAGTCATGTCTTTTAAATGGCAAAAGGCAATTTTCCCCATTTCACGTTTGGAGACAATTCTACCTGCTACTATCACTTCGCTATCCATACTAGCTTCTCTGGCTTCAGCAAGTGTATGAGTACGTTTGGTGTGAGCAGGATATGGTTCAATACCAGCTGCTCGGATGTTCTCCAGATGTTGTAGTCGTATGGCTTCCTCACTAATGTCTTGGGTCATAAAAAATGCTTAATATTACCTATAAAGTATAGCTTATTTCGCTAGTCTAGTCAAAAAACCCTCGGACAGTGCCGAGGGTTAATATATGGGGTTCATTCTACTTTTAGAATCTCATAAATCTGCACTCCGGCTGGCGTAGACACCTCTACTTTATCGCCCTTTTTGTGTCCCAAAAGAGCTTCGCCAATTGGTGATTCATTGGAGATGTAACCCTTAGAAAGATCAATCTCTTGTGGACCAACAATAGTGTATTCCTTGGTTTTATCTCCTACTTTTACGGTAACTTTACTACCCAAAGCAATTGTTCCACCTTTTTGCGCAGTAATAATAACTGCATTATTAATAAGTTCTTCCAATTCATAAAGACGACCCTGAGTCCAGGACATGTCTTCTCTGGCTTGGTGGTATTCAGCATTTTCAGATAAATCCCCTTGCTGTTTGGCCTCATCAATGCGTTTTGCGATCTCTGGAATAGTTTTATCTTTCAATGTTTGGTATTCTTCTTTCAAAGCAGCCAGACTTTCGGCGCTCATGTAATTTCTAGGTTCGTCCATAGTGATAATAAAAATAAATATATTTAGTGATGATTAAAAGTATAACACATGAGTCTAGTGTGTCAAATACTTTTTCCCCCACCAAGCTAAGAAGTCGCGAGCGATTGGCATGGCTGCTGAAGCACCTTCTTCACCTTCTTCAACCATTACGGTAACCACAATTTCTGGGCTGTCGTAGGGAGCAATTGATGTAAACCAGGCGTGATTATCTTTGTTACTACTCCATTGAGCGGTACCAGTTTTGCCTCCAGCCTGAAAAGGTAAGCTTTGTAATAGCTTACAACTACCGGCTGTTACGCATTCCCGCATCCCTTGGCGAACAGTTTGGAGATGCCCAGGATCAACGTTGACTTTTCGTTTATATGTTTGGTTCAAGAGTGTCTCGGTTTTGGTAATGGGATCAGTAAGTTTAACGCCAAAATGTGGTTTAACCACAGTTCCTCCGTTTCCGACAATACTTGTCCACAGCGCTACTTGAATTGGAGTTACTAGAAGATCGCCTTGGCCAATCGAAATGTTGTATGTATCACCAATGTACCAACGCTCGTTCTTTTTTTCTTTTTTCCAGGTTTCACTTGGTATAAAGCCAGTGCGCTCACCGGGAATGTCGATACTAGTAACTTCAGATAAGTTAAACATCCGGAAGTATTTAGTTAGCCGATCAATTCCTAAACCAACAAAGTCGTTATATCCCCCACCGACATAATAGTAAAAAGTGTTCACTGACCAAGCAATGGCTTTGGTCACGTTAGTTATGCCATGTCCGCCAGCTTTCCAGTCCTTAAAAAACCAGTTTCCTACCCGTAATCCGCCGACACTACTAAACACGGTGTTGTAATTTACAATACCCTCTTGCAATGCAGCGGCGCTTACAATCAATTTGATCGTTGACCCTGGAGGATAGGTGCCGGCAATAACACGATTAAATAATGGCAGGTTTTTGTCTTCAGTATATTTCTTGTAATTCTCGGCTGTGATTCCGCCTGAGAAGTCGTTGCTGTCAAAACTAGGAAGATTTACCATGGCGAGGATCTCGCCGTTTTTTGGGTTAAGAGCAATGGCGCCGACTTTATCTTTCTTTAGTCGGGTTAAATGCGTCTTGGCAATTTCCTCTAGCTTACTCTGTGCTTCAAGATCAAGGGATAAATGCAGATTACTACCAGGATGAGGGGCCTCTTCGGCTAGAATATTTCGTTCGTGTCCCAGGGCATCAACTTCAATTTTCTTTTTACCATAAGTACCCCGAAGAACTGATTCATAATTTTTTTCTAAGCCAGATTTACCGATGTTGTCAGATGGTAAATACCCATCATCTTTTAATTCACCAAGCTCTTTTTCATTTAGTTTGCTTAGATACCCAAGAACATGAGACAAACTCAAGGTACTGCTCGTAGTCGTGTTAAGATATTTTCTTTTCGTACCACTTTCTACCAAAACACCAGGTAGATCTGAGTTTTCAACATAAAGCTTAAGAGCAGTGTCGTAGGGTAGGTTCTCTTTAACGACCAGGGATTCATAACTATAGTTTCTGTATTTTTCAAGCAAGTCTTTAATTTCCGCCTCAGGAATGTCGGCGCGTGAAGACAGTGTTTTAACCACCTCTTCACGTTCATCCTTATCTTTTGGTAAGTCTTGAGGAACAATCGCTAAGGAAAAGCTCGGCACGTTTTGTACTAACTCTTTACCAAAGCGATCATAAATAATCCCCCGCTCAGCGGGAATAGGTTTTAGCCGAATACGGTTGCCTTCGGCCAGATTACGGTATTCTTGGCCGCGTATTACCTGAAGAACAAAAACGCGGGTCAGAACAATTCCTAGCCCCAAGCCGAAAATAATAAGTGCCGTAACAATACGCCAGAATGGAATACCACGACCAACATAATTGCGCGCTTCATCATTCACACCAACCATTGTCTCGTGCACCGCGCCGTGAAAAGAATCTTCAACCCAAGACAAACGGTACTTGTGTTTCATCCGTCCGGTACGATCCCCCTCCCCTTTAATGTTAAAGGGTCTTAGGTCTGTCATATCTTAGATATACTGATGTAAGAAGGGTTAAGTTTGCGAAGAAATAGCGAGGTCAGCAGATAAAACAACGTGAGGGTAATTGCCGTTATAGCAGTCTCTAGACCGTAGGTAGTCAAAATTTCGATCCCGGACCAGCCAACGTCATTAAAGGTATCTGTAAAGACCAAGTTAAACACGATAAAAAGCGTGCGGTAAAAAGTCATGCCGATTACGCCTAAGAGGAGCACTATGAAAAAAGAACGATTGGTAAAGAAATTCGTTAAAAGCCAGAAGATAAGAATAAAAGTAAAAAGTAACAAGACACTATTCAAGCCAAATTCACTACTACCAAAAACTTCGATTAATAACGCTAAAGGTGCTCCGTACCACAGTGTTTCAACTTTAGCGGTCAAAATTAATAGCCAGACCATGGCAGCAAAGATAACGTTGATCTGATTAAATGGATAGGGTAAAAATTCTTTACCTAAAACTTGTAAAAAAAATATGAATGCGGAAATTGCTATTGCAAATAATGTTTTCCAGATTTTTTTCATGCTATTTAATTAGAACCGTTACGGTAGTAAGCTTAGTTAAATCATGGGCTGGGGTGAGAATGGCTTGCTGGAAAGGTTGGTAAGCTTCGTTTTCCACCACAGCAATTTTACCAATAAGTAGGCCACGTGGTAATCCATCTAGACCTGAGGTGACTACATTTTCGTTAACGTTAATAACCTCATTACGAGGAATAAATTTCATCCTCAAACTAATTCCGTAACCACCCTCTACCACACCCAAACTCTGATCGTTATTTAAAATCGCGGCAGCAATTTTACTGCCGTGGTCGTTTATAACCTTCACCCAGGCTAAATTATCTTCGACTTTAGATATTACACCAACCAGTATCCCCTCCCCGACAATGACTGGTTGGCCTACGGCAAGTTTGTAATTTTTCCCAGCGTTTAAAGTAACAATTTGTTCAGCACTGTTTAGATCTCGTCCGACCACCTCAACAGTCAAATGTTCAGCTGGGTTTCTTTTAATAAAATTAATTTGAGTTTTTAACTCAGAATTTTCTGCTTCTAAAAGTTTTAGTTTAGAAGACAAAACTTCGGCATTCTCCTTTTCATTTAAACAGGATTCATAGGCACTAACAAATTCGTCGCGGTTACGGAAATAGCGGACATTGTCCCCGACTTTTACGCTTACTTTGTGTGTTTCGGTAAAAATAGGGTTGAAAATTTTTCGAACAGAATTTTCAACAAAGTTCAACCAACCAAGGTAATGAAAAAAAACCAGCAATAAGAGAATTGCTGTTAGATATATATATGTTTTACGGTTACTCCGCATAAAATGGACAATATGTGTGGATTTTTTTCAACAGAATAATTTATCTGCTTAAAGTTTTTAAAGCCTTTTTAACCTCACCGGAAATAAGTACCCACTCTTTATTTACTTCATAACCTTGAGATTTGTACCAGGACAATGGAAATTTTGTGCGTTTGAAGGTTGTGGCATCAAAAGATATTACGTTATATTTTTTCAAAGCAGCTTTGTATATGGCAACAGACAATTGTGTGCCAATGCCATGTTTTTGATAAGTTGGATCAACAAATAGCTCTCCATCAACTAGATGGTTTCCGTCCCACCAGGGCTTAATCCCAGCCATAAAACACCCAACCAGTTTATTGTCTAACTCTGCCACTAAACACAGGTCAGGTTGGCGCTGATACCAATATTTCATTAATTTCTTTGCTGATTCTATATCCCAGCACTCTCCTACGTCAAAATCGGTATAGACTCGCACGTAAATTTTACTAAGTTCCGAAATGTCCTTTGCGTGCATCAGCCGCATTTTTGTTTTTCTCTCCATAGTTATTTAACAGTTTGCGTCATTGGGTTTACGGAAATTTCTTTTAAAAGTTCAAGGTCATCAAGGAGAAGCCCAGTACCACGTACCACCGAAGTTAAAGGATCATCCGCAACACGAACCGGCACCTCGGTTGCTCGGGCAATGAGCTCGTCAATTCCTCGTAAGAGCGATCCGCCTCCGGAAATTAAAATACCACGTTCGTGAATGTCGGCTACTAGCTCAGGCGGGGCGATTTCTAATGTCGCTTTAATGTTATCAACAATCGTGCGTAGGGATTTAATCATGGCTTCGCGAACATGTGTATCGTTAATCATTATTTCTTTTGGTAGACCAGTTAAAAGATCGCGGCCGCGCATTGGGAATTCCATTGGTTCAGCTAAAGTTACAGCAGAACCAATTTTGATTTTTATTTCTTCAGCTTGCTTTTCACCAAGTAACAGATTAAATTCGTCGCGAGCGTATTGCACAATATTTCGGTTTAATTCGTCACCAGCAATTTTAATAGATTTCCAAGTAACAATGCCACTTAAAGAGATAATGGCAATTTCACACGTTCCCCCGCCCATTTCCACAATAAAGTTACCAACCGGCTCGCGCACTGGCATGCGTGAACCGATGGCTGCCGCCATAGGTTCTTCTACTACCCAGACCTCACGCGCTCCTGCATTGGTGACCGCATCCACAATCGCTTTTTTTTCAACCTCGGTAATTTCCAACGGTGCGCCAATAACGACTGTTGGTCTCGACATGAAGTTTAGGCGATCT
>CAZEEW010000012.1:0-27969 GCA_964511375.1 uncultured Gammaproteobacteria bacterium
TAACGGCAGGCCCAACTGCTTCAAAAGTGTCTACGATGTATCTCATCTTATTCAGTTAACTGATTAAAAATCTTCTGGCAAATTATATGCTTCACGATATCTTACTTTTAAATTGAAGTACCTTCCTTCGTAATCTTTCCAGAACTTTTCATATTCTTTCCTATCAACCAAACTGTAAAGATATTCCAAATCTGGCCTTAATTTTGGCTTTTTATCGTAATAATCAAGACTAAGTCCACTTGTATCATCAAGATTTTCATCTATCATTCCGTCTGCATCTTCATCGTTTACACCAAAACTATAAATAAGAGCTACTTTAAGACGCTTATCACTTGGCAAATCAGCAAACTGTTTATTAAATTCAGCATAATATTTTTTTGCAACCTCAATCGACGAAACGGCAAATATGGAATTAAACCCAGCCAATCGTCGCTCTTTTAATTTATAGAAACTATTACGCTTTGTCTTTTGATCAAAATGTTCACGAATGTAATTAACAATATTTGTTATGCGTTCTGGTGCTGATAATACTGCCTCACGATCAATATCACTGACTTTTTTATCCTCAATATCTTCAGCTTCTTTGACAGTAGAAATATAGTCCACCTTAAATGGCAAAACATTTTTGTCTGCAATCGCATCTACAATGGTATAGGTATGCAATTTATCACCAAAAGCCTGCTCGGTTGTTTTAAAATCAATTCTCCCACCAGAAGAAGAATTTACGGCAAAAATTGGTGTGCCAGTAAATCCAAAAATATGATAATTGTTGAACGCTTTGGTAATTGCTCCGTGCATCTCACCAAATTGAGAACGATGACATTCGTCAAATATAATTACCACATGCCCATCAAATATACTGTGCCCCTTATTTTTACTAATAAATCGGTCTAATTTTTGAATGGTTGTAATAATGATTCTTGCGTTTGGATATTCCAATTGTTTCTTTAAGACCGTAGTGCTAGTATTACTGTTCGCCGCCCCTTTTTCAAATTTATCGTATTCTTTCATTGTCTGATAATCTAAATCTTTACGGTCGACAACAAAAACAACTTTATCAATGTAGGGTAATTTACTAGCCAATTGGGCTGTCTTAAAACTTGTTAGAGTTTTTCCAGAGCCTGTCGTATGCCAAACATATCCACCAGCTTCTACAGTACCTAATTTTTTATAATTTGTGCTAACTTCAATGCGGTTTAATATTCTTTCGGTTGCCACAATCTGATAAGGACGCATCACGAGAAGGAGTCGTTCTGTCGTAAAAACACAATAACGAGTTAAAATATTCAAAAGAGTGTGTTTAGCGAAAAAAGTTTTACCAAAATCCATCAAATCTATGATTGGTTTATTTGTAGCATCCGCCCACCAACTAGTGAACTCAAAGCTGTTGCTTGTTCTTTTACCTTTTTTGACCGCACCCTCACTAGATTCCTTAATATGTTGTGAGCGTGTTGTATTACTATAATATTTTGTATGTGTTCCGTTGGAAATAACAAACAGCTGTACATACTCAAAAAGACCAGAAGCAGACCAAAAACTCTCTCTTTGATAGCGATTAATTTGATTAAAAGCCTCTTGAATAGCTACACCACGACGTTTAAGTTCAATGTGAACCAAAGGTAGTCCATTAATAAGTACTGTCACATCATAACGATTGGCACGTTGTCCATCTTCCGTCGCATATTGATTAATAACCTGCAAATTATTGTCATGAATATTATCCTTTTTTATAAGATAAATATTTTTTATTGATCCGTCATCACGAACTAAATTTTTAATATAGTATTCTTGTACGGTTGTTGTTTTTTCTTCAATGCCTTGATTAGGATTTGCTAGCTCACTTACAAAAAAATGTTCCCATTCTTTATCTGAAAATTCAAAACTGTTAAGTTTTTCTAACTGTTTACGCAGATTTAAAACCAAATCATCTTCCGATGTTATTTCTATGTATTCGTAAGCCTGAGTTTCAAGCTGTTTTATAAAAGCACGCTCAAGATCGGCTTCACTTTGATAATTAGTAACACGTTTATTGTTTGGCTTATATTCCGCAACGACGGTGCTTTGTGAATTTTCAGCCACTAAATTGTATTTATTTTTAATCGGCATATTCCTTAAATGTTAGAAGTTTGTTTCTGTAATATTCATATTGTTGTCTGCGTGCGTTAAGTTCAGCAGGTAAACCAATTGAAACATCATTTACCAAGCTCTCAAACTTATCAAGAACTGAGATGACACGTTCTTGTTCGATAAGTGAAGGTACGGGAATTTCAATCTTACTGATTTCGCCTAAATTGATCTTTATCGGAACTGCATTTATGAGCGTTCTTTTTCGTAACTCCTTTTTTCCAATACCACTTTCAATAACATGCCTCAAATAGTTTGGCAAAATTTTATTTCTATCTGGACGTATTAAAGTTAATGTAACATAATATGCCAAATCATCATTTTTCTCAACTAATGCACATGCCCCAATTATACCTATTCTGGTCATAAACACATCGCCAATCTTTGGTTTAACCTTATAATTCTTATCATAGTCAGCTAATGATATATATTTTTTTGTAGTGTAAAGTGATTTTATGTTTTCAACACTAACAAATGGAACCCCCTCATTTATATATTTCGGAGTTTGGTGAGTGCCATCATAAATTCCAGCTAACTCACCGAGTGGAAGATGTTTGATCGTTTCTTCAAAAGTCAAAACATTATCACGATAATACTCATACTGCTTCTTTCTTGCTTCCAGCTCTGCTTCCAGCTCTGCTTCCAGCTCTGTAAAACTATTAAGAATTTTTACAATTTCTTCTTGGACTGGAAGTGGTGGGACGGGAATTTTAATTCTTGCCATTACATTACTCATTAATTTTGGATTGCCCATGCCAGCATTTACATAAGATTTTGCTATGATGCTTAAACTATACAGCAAATATTTAACATTTAAATTACTTGTCTTTGGTTTCAATAAACCACAAACATTTGTAATACTAAATTTTCCATTATGATAAAACACTGATCCCGCATTCGCACCATCAGTCGTCCAAGTCACATATTCTCCATCGTAATCAAAGGTTTTAATGTAGCCAAAAATACCCTCATTTGCAGTCTGGGAAGAATACACAGGGTATTCACCAACATTTTCTCGAAGATAATCTTTTGACATAACTCTACCCCGATTTATCTCACAGATTTCTCCAACACTAAAATACTTAACGCCATTTGGGCATAATTCAAGTATTAATTTCTCAATTTTATTTTGATGTTTAATCATATTATTCTTGAGCAATTTCGAATAATGATCTTTGATTTTTATTTTTTTCGTCAAATTTTCTTTTTTCATTTTTTAATGCCAAATCTTTTTTATGTTGTACCAAATTATCATTATGAGATATAACTCTTTTTATATATAATCTTGGCTTACTATATTTATCATTAAAATAATCATAATAACGACTAACATCGAAAATAACTCCTATATTATCACCGCTAGTAAAGGAAATTTCCTGCTTTAGGATTTGTTCTTTATATTCGTCATCCTGCATGTAGAAGAATATATATTCCCCGTCTTCTATAATAAGCTCATTATTTTCATCAAAAATATCATCACCATAATACGTGCCTTTCCAAGCGACACCTCTACCATACTGCTGTTGTTTATCAATGAATGGTTGAGATAACTGTATGTGCCCAGACAAATCGGTTTTTAAAAATTCTTTTTCTTTGGGTATGTCCTCGAGATAATTTTTAAAATCATCCTTACTGATTTCTTTTTCAAAAATTAGTTTATTCTCTGATATGGTTGGTTTTATACTGGTAACACTTGCGTCCGCTATAACTGATTCGTAAAAAATGTTTTTTTGTTTTTTAGGATAATACGACTTACATATATCCTCAATTTTTTTTATTTTTTCATCATCCACTTCTAAACTCTTACATTTTTCTACAATTTCTAAAGTGTTAAGATCTGCAGTCGTGTTGTTAACCTTTACTTGACTGTTAAATAATAAAACGGTAAATAAAGTGCCGACCGTTAAAATGACACCCTGATTTTTATTTAAGAATTTGATGACAGTTAAATCCTTGAAAGATCCCTCCTTGGGTGGCAGTGATAATATTTCAAAATTTTCTTCAGGATATAATGTCCTTATGATGTAAGATATGAGTTCAACCTGAGCCAGCGCACAAACATTTCTGGTATGAAAGTTTATTGAATGACTATTACTATCAATGAAATTATAATGTAATTCGATATTGATTTCATTTTTTATTAAATCTTTTTCCATACCTTCTTTTTTATTTACTTTGCTCAATATCATCAACGATTTCGTCAATTGCTTGGCGAAGTTCATTTTGCCTACTAACAATTTGAGTAATTTTTGTATTTAGTTCTTTAATATTCACGATTTCTCGTGTGTCCTCCGCCACAACATAACTTGAAACAGCAATATTATAATCATTCTCAGCAACTATTCTATTATCTACCAGCTTGGAAAAGTAATCACCATCTTTACGATCAGTAAATGCTTCCAATATTTTTGTACGATTATGATCACTTAATTTGTTTTTATTCCCATTGCGAACGAATTCAGCCGAAGCATCAATAAATAATACCTTGTTATCTTTTTTGCTCTTTTTCAAAACAATAATACAGGTAGCTATGGTTACCCCGAAAAACAAATCAGCAGGCAATTGAATAACTGTATCAATGTAGTTATTATCCACTAAATATTTACGGATCTTTTGTTCCGCACCACTGCGGTAAAGAACGCCCGGAAATTCGACAATCGCGGCTGTGCCACTGGTAGAAAGCCACGACAACATATGCATGGTAAAGGCAAGGTCAGCTTTACTTTTTGGTGCAAGCACGCCAGCAGGTGAAAAACGTGGATCATTAATTAAAATTGGATTATCTTCACCCTCCCATCTAGTGGAATATGGTGGATTGGATACAATTGCATCAAAAGGTTCATCATCCCAATGTTTTGGGTCAGTAAGCGTATCTCCATGAGCAATATCAAAATGATTATAATTAATATCATGCAAAAACATATTGATACGACACAGATTATAAGTGGTAAGATTAATTTCTTGCCCAAAGAAACCAATGCGAACATTTTCTTTTCCTAAAACTTTTGCAAATTTCAAAAGTAAAGAACCAGAACCACAAGCTGGATCATAAACTTTGTTCACTTCTTTTTTGCCTACTGTTGTAATTTCGGCAAGCAGTTGACTAACCTCCTGTGGTGTAAAAAATTCACCGCCAGATTTTCCAGAATTTGAAGCATACATTGTCATCAAAAATTCGTAGGCATCACCAAAAGCATCAATAGTATTATCAGTATAATTTCCCAAACGAAGATCGCCAATAGCTTCTAAAAGCTTAACTAATTTTTGGTTCCTTCTTTCAACACTATTGCCTAACTTGTTGGAGTTCACGTCTAAATCATCAAACAAACCTCTCAGATCGTCCTCGCTATCAGAACCTTTTGCAGAATTTTCAATACTACGAAATACGCTTGCCAGTGTTTCGTTGAGGTTTGCGTCATTACGAGCCTTTTTACTAACATTTACAAATAATTCACTTGGAAGTATATAAAATCCCTTTTCTTTTACAGTATCAGCTCGACCGAATTCCGCTTCTTTATTAGAAAGAGTGGCATAATCAAAATCTTTTTTACCGGATCGTCTTTCGTCTGCATTAATATAATTGGTCAAATTTTCACTGATAAAACGATAGAAAAGCATTCCTAAGACGTATTGTTTAAAATCCCAACCATCAATACTCCCGCGTAAATCATTTGCAATATGCCAAATAGCACGATGTAATTCAGAACGCTCTTGTTCCTTTGTTGTATTTAAAATTGCTTCTTTAGTGGTCATATGTTTTTATTTAATTAGGTCTTCAACCCCGACGTCTAAAGCTTTCGCAATTTTTTGCAAAGTTTCAATAGTTGGGTTTTGAGTATCGTCGAGTTCCAGCTTGGCAATGGTATTCAAAGAGATATCAGCAAGTTTAGAAAGCCTATCTTGAGATATCCCTTTTTGTTCCCTTAGCTTGCGAATGTTTTTACTGATTGTAGACATAAGATATCTTTACTAAAATATATTGATTATATTATACACCTTATCCAAAATAATACAAAAAAACGTCCTTTTTAAAGAACGCCTTTTTGACAAGGACAATGGGATTCGAACCACTCGGGTCGCCCATTTCTCTATATAAAATGGGTCTATCCGATACTAAATTGTCCTGGCGGAGAGAGAGGGATTCGAACCCTCGATACCTTTCGGTATACACGCTTTCCAAGCGTGCGCACTAGACCAACTATGCGATCTCTCCATTTTTCGTTTTAGGTTTCAACATTCTATCTCTTGTAAGCCAAAAAGTCAACCCCAAAAGTACCAGTAGCATCCCCCATTGGGCCGGTGTGAGGTAAAGGTATCGGACATCACTACCAAAGAGGTCTTGGGCTCTTAGGAAGTCTAAGAAAAAGCGCGCTATTGCGTAGGTCAGAAAAGAAAAGGCACTGACTAAACCCCAGCGTCTTTTTACGAGTAGTTTAAATAGTGATATGTAGACTATGAAAATAACAAGTCCAAGAATCGCATCATACAACCCTAAATCATGTCTAGTGCCACCCGGAAAATTAACAGCAAAGAAAAAGTCAGTTAATTTACCTGGGTGATCATGGATCAAAAAGCAACCAATTCTGCCAATCCCCCAACCTAACCACAGGCTAACACTCATAACATCTAAATACGGTAATATTTCCGGCAATTTAAACTTACGTCGCTTGGCGTAAAGAACGAGACCTAAGAAAGCGCCGAGAAATCCACCGAGAGAAGACATTCCCCCGTGCCAAATCTTTAACACCTCAAGCGGATCTTGTAGGTAAAAAACTGGTTCGTAAAAAAAGACATGAACCAGTCGCCCGCCGATAAGCCCACCAATAATCGCATACACGACCATATCCCAGACCACTTCTTTGGCCAGGAAATATCTTTTAGCAAGCCAGGTTGAAAACAACAACCCAGCTACCATACTGGAAGCAACTAGTAGACCCCAGACCTGGATCACAATTGGTCCAAGGATTATGGCGTTGTATTCAAAAAACGGAATCATGGGTTATTTTTTAAGAAACGCAGTTACGTCTTCTGGATTGTCTATGACCTTAAGATAGGTTTCGTCAATCGCACTAATAGTTTGAAACTTCTCCAACATGTCATGAATGATTTGTAACATTGGTGCCCAGAAATCGTGTCCGTAAAGTAAAATCGGCATTGGCTCGATCTTTTTCGTTTCAATTAAAGTTAGTAGTTCAAACAACTGGTGCAGAGTACCAAAACCACCGGGGAAAAAGATAAAGGCTTCCGACGGTGAAGTAATGATTAACTTACGGACAAACGGAAAAAAGAAACCGATGGATTTATTTACATATTCATTAACACGCTCCCCGCGTTCAAAGCGCATGTTAATACCAACACTTGGTCCTTTGTTTTCAAAGGCGCCTTTATTCGCCGCTTCCATAATACCCGGTCCCCCGCCAGTAATTACCGCTTTACCGTGTTGACTTAATATTTTACCCACTTCATAAGCTGCGTCATAATATGGCGAACCAGGTAAAATACTTTTTGTACCAAGAACCGTGACATTGTCATCTAGTTTTGTTAAAAATTCAAAACCATCAACAAGCTCAGCCATGATCCGGAAAATACGCCAATCTGTGCCACCTTTACAAATTGGATTATTAGAATCAACAGTGCATAAATTTGGTCGATCTTTAACGCCCTTAATATATGCAAAAGCTTCTTCTGCTGTATCCACAACATGCCAGTTGTCTAGATCACCCTCCACAATAGCATGCACATGACGGGAAGATTTATTTCTTAAGAAATCTACCACTGGCTGCCAAAACTCTTTTCCCACAAGAACAATCGGAGACTTGTCCATGTGACCGAGCTCAATATAATCTACTACTTCAAAAAATTCATCAAAAGTACCAAAGCCACCGGGGAAAAAGACAAAAGCATTCGCTGGCGAAGTCAACATTACCTTACGGGTGAAGAAGTAATAAAAAGCGGTGGATTTGGTAACATAGGGGTTAATACGTTGTTCAAATGGTAATTGAATATTTAACCCCACTGACTCACCATGCGCTTCGTGCGCGCCACGGTTTCCTGCTTCCATTATCCCTGGTCCCCCGCCAGTAATTGTTGTGTAACCATGCTCTGCTAAAAGATTACCTAATTCACGGGCAACCTGGTAGTACTTGTTATCTTCCTCGAAACGAGCGGAGCCTAAAATAGTAACCTCGTTTTTTAACTCGGCCAAAAACTGGTATCCTTCCACCATTTCACTCATAATCCGAAATATGCGCCAACTATCTCGATAGTTAATTGGTTCACCGGTCGAAATAACTGGTTTAGGACTTTTTACCGAAAATTTGGACAAAGAAAAAAATTTATTTTTTGGCATAATAATTATTTTTCGAAGATGGTATTACCAACACGTAACACAATATCTTCTTTTAAACGAGGAGCTATTATTTGTATACCAACCGGCAAACTAGTAGAAGTCTTACCGCCGGGCACAGATAACGCTGGTATACCAGCGACCGAGGCCGGGATCGCAGTTGCGTCGGCTAAATACAGAGCTAAAGGATCTGTGGCCTTTTCACCTAATTCAAAAGCTGGGAATGGTGAAGCCGGACCAATTAAGGCATCGACTTCTTTAAACGCTTCATCAAAATCTTTTCGGATCAAGGTACGAACGGCTAAGGCCTTTTTGTAATAGGCATCATAATACCCAGCTGACAAAGCATAGGTGCCGATTAAAATTCTTCGTTTTACTTCTTCCGGAAAACCCGCCTCACGTGCCAAGCTATATGTTTCAAACAGATCCTTTGCTTTTGCCCGTACACCATAACGAATACCGTCTAAACGTCCAAGATTAGAACTGTCTTCGGAAGGGACAATAATGTAATAAACTGAGATGGCATATTTGGTGTGTGGTAAAGATACCTCTTTTATTTTACAACCCGCTTCACGTAATTTTTCAATGTTTCTTAAAGTTATCTCTTTTACTTCTTGGTCTATACCTTCAACTTCAAGATACTCTTTTGGTACACCAATCACTAAATCTTTAACATCTTTTTTCAACTCTTTAAGGTAATCTGGTACTGGGTCATTAACTGTAGTTGCATCTTTTGGATCTTTCCCAGCCATAACCTGCATTACGACCGCCATGTCTTCAATAGTTTTTGTCATGGGCCCAACTGTATCTAGGGACGAAGCCATCGGCATAACACCATAACGTGAGTTACGGCCATAACTTGGACGAAGTCCTACCACTCCACAAAAGCTAGCGGGCTGGCGGATGGATCCACCAGTATCTTCTGCGATACTAAAGATACACTGGTTATCTGCTACAGATGCAGCCGAACCACCCGAAGACCCGCCAGAAACCTTGGTTTCGTCATGCGGATTTCTAACCGGGCCATACATGCTATTTTCATTACTCGCCCCATGGCCAAAAGCATCACAGTTGGTTTTGCCAACCATAACTGCACCTTCATTACGTAGTTTCCCAATTACAGTCGCTTCGTATGGAGAAACATAGTTGTCTAAGATCTTTGCCGAAGCTGTTGATCTGACACCCTCAACACAAATTGCATCTTTTACAGAAAACGGAACGCCAGTCAAAAGACTAATTTCTCCCTCAGCAATTTTCTTATCTGCTTTTTCTGCTTCAGCAATGGCTAGGTCAGAAGTGACGGTAATAAAAGCATTCAAAGCGCCATTTCTTTCGCCGATTCTCTTTAAGCAACTCTCAGTTAATTCTTTAGCGGAAAAATTTTTGCTTTTTAACCCTTCATGTGCCTCCAATAAAGTAAGTTCGTTTAGTGTCATATTATTCTTCCTCGTTATTACTAAATACCGCTGGCACTACCAACTCCTCATTCTCCTTATCTGGAAATATGTCCAGCAACTTATCTCGTAAGTCACTTTTCACAACCTTATCTTCACGTACAACATTCGTTAAACCAGTGACCTGCGCTGTTAATTCCACTCCTTCAGTATTTACCTCGTTTAAAACTGTCATATAATCCAAAACTACGGAAATGGTTTCCGCATGCCGTTTTTCTTCCTCCGGGGTCAAATGCAAGCGAGCCAGACTCGCCAATTTCCTCACTTCTTCAATGGTTAAAGACATAATTTTTGAATAATTACCATGTAAGCATTATACAGAATATAGCCAAAAAGAGCAATAAACACGTTATTGCAAACAGTCCTGCTTGCATGTTAATTAAAATAGGTATATGTTAATCATGTGGTCAGCCTTAGTAAGGGGGCTAAGGTCGACCATCCCGCCGCCCGGGGCACCTGGCATTCGCCGCCCCCGGGCGCGAACAAACAGGAGGGGGACGATCGCAGCCTGGTCTCTTACCAGGCCTCACCGCGCGCCCCCTCCACTCCTCTCCTATTAATCGCCTTTTAGGCGATTTTATTTATGGCTTTTATACCAAACAAACAAAGATATATACACCTAGTATTGACTTTTTTTCCAGTTTATGACACTATTTACGCACCCTTCTTGCGAGGGGCATCTCCCTTACCAAGGGGGTACCCGTGGTAGCATCGCTGCCGCGTACGACTACCGCGGGTACCCCCGCCTATAATTCTCCGACCCGCTTCGGCGAGTCGGTGAAGATAGTTGGGCTTTCGTGCCCAACAAGTGCTCGACTGGTCCTCGGACCAGTCAAGTAATTGAGGTTTCGCCTCCCCTTTCGCGCCCCGTCCCTCACGGGCCGCAGCGTTTGGGGAAGCTTAACCCGGGGCCGTCCGCATCCCTCCTCTGCCACACCGCGGACGGCCCCTTCCTCTCAACATTAACCCTAGCCACCAGGCTAGGGATTAAATTTATTGCCAATTTTAGTAAATAAATATATACTGGTCCTGTATGGAAAGAATTGTAAAAAGCGAAAACGAAACAAAAGCCATTGGCTCTGAAGTTACCACCTTACTGAAGGGCGGCGATATTATCTGTCTTTATGGTGATTTAGGCGCTGGTAAAACTACTTTTGTTAAGGGGTTGGCTAAGTCCCTTGGGATTACTGACGAAATCTTAAGCCCAACTTTTACTTTAATGAATGTCTACAATGTGAGTAGCAGCAGTCAAGATATTAAATCCTTAGCTCACATTGATACTTACCGCCTAAAAAATGCAAAGGATTTAATTGAAATTGGTATTGAAGATTATCTTGGTGCGCCTGGTGTTATAACAATAATTGAATGGCCAGAAAAGGTTGCTGAGTTATTAAAAAACAAAAAAGTGCTCAACATATATTTTGAGCACTTAGCTAATAGTGAACGAAAAATCAGAGTTGTTGATTAAATCAATCTGGTTAGATTGTCTGCTAACCCAATATATTTGTCCAATTTTAATTTTAAAAGTACCATTTTATCCTTTGTGGGTAAATCTAAACTGTTAAAAAACTTCTTCCAATCATCATAGCTTACCTTGTTTCCACGGGTAAGTTTTTTTATCTCTTCGTACGGAGCTTTAAAACCTTTCACCCGCAAGTACACCTGGATTGCTTCTGCCAATACTTCCGGGTGTTGAGCCAATTCTTTTTCAATTTCTTCTTTATTAACATCTAACCGGCTAAAACCCTCTTCTAAATTTTTGACTGCCAAAAGACCATGTCCAAGACCAACTCCTAAATTACGAAGTACGGTACTATCACTTAAATCTCTTTGGAAACGAGAAATTGGCAGTTTCATTACTAAGTGGTCTAGTATAGCAGTTCCTAACCCTAAATTTCCTTCAGCATTTTCAAACCAGATCGGATTAATCTTGTGCGGCATGGCGCTAGAACCAACTTCATGAGCTTTTCTCTTTTGCAAAAAAATACCCCGGCTAATATATCCCCACATATCTCGTGAAAGGTCGATGAGAATATTATTGATACGCACTACGATCTGCAAACTCTCACTCAAAGAATCGTGCGGCTCAATTTGAGTGGTAAGCGGATTGAAAACTAAACTGTCAAAAGACTGAACGAATTTCCGACTAAACTTTAGCCAATCCACTTGCGGTGAGGATAATTGGTGCGCTGCCCAGGTGCCGGTGGCTCCACCGAACTTTCCAAGTAACTTATGCTCCCCTAATAACACTGTTTCTCTATTTAATCTCTCAACATACACGGCCATTTCTTTACCAAGTGTGGTTGGCGTTGCACTTTGTCCATGTGTCAAAGACAACATTGCCACCTTGCTTGTGGCCTTAGCTAAAAATTTTAAAGATTTAATAAACCTAATTAATTCTGGTAAATACACTTTTCTAATCCCCTGCTGCCACATTAAGGCATAGCTCAAGTTATTTACATCTTCCGATGTTAATGCAAAATGGACAAATTCCTGGTACTTCTTTAGACCAATTTCAACCAATGCTTCGCGTAAATAATATTCTACTGCCTTAACATCGTGTTTGGTTGTTTCTTCAATCTCTTTTATTTTCTCCCATTCTTGCAAAGAAAAATTATCCACCTTTTGCCTTAATTTCTTTTTCACTGAAACCGCAAATGATGGTAAATACGAAAAACATTTCTCATCCCCGAGCGCAAATAAATATTCAATTTCTATCTTTAACCGAAATCTCGTAAGAGCAAAATCTGAAAAATACTCGCCGAGATTCTTCAGTTTAGAATAATATTTACCATCGAGCGGAGAAATTGCTAAAGCCGTTTCCATAATTAACTCCGTATTAAAGTTTCCTCACGATCTGGCCCAAGAGAAATAATCGTAAACTTACAACCTACTTCTCTTTCAACAAATTCAATATATTTCTGCAGATTTTCCGGTAAGGCCTCGTAACCTTTACTTACGATATCTTTTACTTCTTCTTTGGACATCTCTCCCCACCCCGGGAATGATTCATACACCGGCTTCGCATCGCGATAAAGACTTAAACTGGCGGGCATTTCCGTAATGGTCTTACCATAAACATCATAATGCGTAGCCACTTTCAATTCACTAAAACCCCCTAATACATCGCCTTTGGTCAAAGCCAGTTCAGTGATACCACTCACGCGAATCGCCTGGCGGAGTTGAACTAAATCCAGCCAACCAATACGTCTGGGACGACCAGTGGTTGTACCGTATTCTCCACCTTTTTCTCTAATCGCATCCCCAACATCATCTAAAAGTTCAGTTGGGAACGGACTGACACCTACTCGGCTAACATAGGCTTTAACAATACCAATTATTCTTACTTTTTCATTCATCCCAAGCCCAGAACCCACTCGAGCATAACCCGCGACATTATTCGTACTGGTGGTATGTGGGTAGACTCCATGATCTGGGTCTAAGGACATTCCTTGTGCCCCTTCAAATAAAATCTTTTTACCAGCCTTATATGCCTCGGCCAGTTCTAATTCTGTGTCTCCCACATATTCTCGCAATTTTTCGCCATGAGTAAGAAATTCTAAATATGTTTCTTCTTGGCTCATTGGCAGTTCTTGTTTAAAAACATCACGAATTACGGCAGCATTAAATTTATAGGCATTATCTAATTTCTCTTTAAACAAATCTTTATCTAACAAATCTCCCATCCGGATACCAATCCGAAAGGCCTTATCTGCTGCAACCGGGGCGATGCCACGACCAGTACTCCCCGCCGATAGTTTACCTTGAAATGCATTCATACCCGCATCCATTATCGGATGATAAGGCATGATAACATGGGCGCGTTCACTAATTCGTAGATTCATTTTTACTCCCCGAGCTTTTAATTCCTCAATTTCTTTCGCAAGAACCGCGGGATCAATTAGACAACCATTGCCAATTACGGAAACGGTATTTGGATACAGTATCCCGGAAGGAATTAAGTGTAATTTATATGTCTCACCACTTGCGACCACCGTATGCCCAGCGTTATTTCCTCCCTGGAAGCGTACAACATAATCCGACTTGCCAGCAAAATAGTCAGTGATCTTCCCCTTGCCTTCATCTCCCCACTGCGTACCAACGATGATTGTAATGTGCGAATCCATAGACTTACGTCTTAAGTTAAAAATAAATAAAATTAAAAGCGTCTATTTTGAATAGACGCAGCCACAGTAATTTTGTCGATAAATTGCTCTTTCTTCAACTAATTTTCTTCCGCGTTCCTGTCGACCACCTTTTTTCCAATCTTCATCAGTAAAAGTAAGGTCAAACATATCCGCCAACGTTTTACCAATATAATTAATTACTTTCGCCTTTTTATTTCTCCCACTCGTCAACGAAGTACCAAATATTTTGTACCCGTTCGCTTTGGCATATTCAGCTGTTTTCTTCAAACGAAAGATAAAACAACTTTTGCACCGCAAACCACCTTCTGGCTCTGATTCTAGCCCTTTCACCCAGCGATGCCAAACCACTGGATCATAATCCGCATCGATCATTTTTACTCCCCATTCCTCACAAACCCGAATAACTTCACTCTTGCGTTTCAAGTATTCTTCTTCCGGATGGATATTAGGATTGAAAAAATATACCGTTAGATCATGCTGATCTTTCAGCTCTTCAATGACCGCGATACTACAGGGCGCGCAACAAGTGTGAAGGAGAAATTTGGGCATTAAAATGTTTTATATTGAAATTGCTGGCTCTTCGTATTCCCGTGGAACCTCCTTATATTCTTCACCTCCCGGTTGATATCTATCGTTAAATGAATTAAAGAACAATAATAATTCATTCTCTAGTTTATCAAAAGAATATTTATCCTTAACTGATACAGAACGACGATTCTGTTCTAATATATAAGTTAAAGCTAAACCGGCCAATCGCGCATTTTGCTCCATTAAAACAACAATGTTGCCCAACCCTCCAACATCATGTCTTTCTGGGACTTCCTCTAAAAGCTTCCTCTCTTCCTTTAAAAAATCATTAATCCCAAGCCACATTTTTAAGGTATCATTCCATCTTCTTTCCATGGCGTTAGCCAACATAAGGTCTGTCTTTTGTCTCAGTTTTTCAATCATCTCGCTAAATAAATCATTATACTCTTTTGCATATTTTCTGTCTCTGGTTCTAGCCTCCGATTGTATACCATTTCCGACCCACGTTCCAGCCCCAAAACCCCAGCTAAAAGCACCTAATAATTCTATAAACCTTCTCCGACCAGGATTTTTTGGTTGATCTCTATTAGCACCGTCAAGCGATCCTACCACAGGCAATGACTTTTCTCGTTCTTGCATATTTTAATTATTTAAATATTTTCTATTTTTTAACTCTTTAGGAAAATACTCTTGTTCCACTGGCCCGTCATAATCCGGATTGTACTTATAATCCTTACCGTAACCAACGTCTTTCATAAATTTAGTTGGTGCGTTCCTAAGATGCAACGGCACGCCAAAGTGCGAAGTATTTTTCGCATCCTTGGCTGCCGCCATGTAGGCAGTATACAAAACATTAGATTTCTTGGCTAGTGCACAGTAAACTACTGCTTCTGCCAAGTGCACATTACATTCAGGTAAGCCTAACTTATGACAGGCATCATAAGCAGCATTAGCCACCAATAAGGCGCGCGAGTCGGCCACACCAATATCTTCAGCGGCAAACCGAAGTACTCGCCGCGCTACATATAACGGATCAGCACCTCCCTCGAGCATGCGCGCCAACCAATACAAGGCAGCATTAGCATCACTGCCGCGCATGGATTTATGTAAAGCCGAGATAAGGTTATAAAATTCTTCACCTTGTTTGTCAAAAACAAGATGCGTTCTCTGCAAGGCTTCTTTAACATCCTCGATAGTTATAACTACACTCTCTTTTTTATTAGAGTTCTTACTTTTAGACTTAAAGGCGAGCTCTAAACCATTCAAAGCTGAACGAGCGTCCCCGCCCGCGAGCTCAGATAGTAGATCAATAGTTTCACTGTCGATTTCAATTTTCTGATCTCCTAGCCCGCGCTCTTTATCTACCAAGGCACGGCGAATAACCCGAGCAATTTCTGGTGTTTCTAGATGTTTTAAAACAAAAACACGGGAGCGAGATAATAAAGCACCAATCACTTCAAAAGAAGGATTTTCCGTGGTTGCACCAATCAAAGTCAAAGTACCACGTTCAACATAAGGAAGGAGTGCGTCTTGCTGTGCCTTGCTCCAACGATGAATTTCATCAATAAATAAGACAGTTTTTTTATTTTCTTTTTCTAATAATTTTTCCGCGGCCTCAATTGCCTTACGTAAATCATCTTTACCACTCATTACCCCGGACAATTCAATAAAATGTGCTTTGGTTGTCTCGGCAATGATCTGTGCTAGGGTGGTCTTCCCAATTCCCGGTGGTCCCCAAAAAATTAAAGAAGATACTTCGTCGTTTTCAATTATCTTGCGGAGTAGTTTTCCTTCACCAACGATTTCCTCCTGCCCGACAAACTCCCGAAAATTGCGCGGTCGCAACCGATCGGCCAAAGGTACGCTTTGTATGGAATTAGTCATAGAAATTTCTAATTCCTCCTTAGATTAAACTAGTTTCCCCGCCTTAATCCCGAGCCACTCTTTAAATCTTCGCCACTTACCAGGCTTAATATTTAAGTTTTCTCGATTTAACAATTCAGCCTCCTTTTTCCAAACTTCAAAGAGATTGTTTAAGTCCCCCGTCATTTTCTCATCATTAAAAAATACTCCGGATTCAGCGTTAAGGTGGAAACTACGTCTTGTTAAATTTGAACTCCCAACATAACCGGCTTTGTTGTCCACTGTCATAGCCTTACCGTGATTCATATTTTTTAACAGATAAATATCTGCACCGGCTAATTGGGTAATACGGTAATAAGCACGCGCAATAAGCTCCATAAATTTATGGTCCGGACGAAGTGGCAAAAAAATATTTACTTTAACGCCCCGACGCCTAGCCTTTGCGATTAGTTTGAAAAAACGGAAGTCCGGAGCGTAATAGGGAGAAATTAAGTTAATACTCTCTTCAGCCAATAATAAACCACGCATATAGCTTCGTTTCCAAGCATTGTATCGACGATAAAAAGGTGAATGCATTACGAAGTTAAACTTATCTTTCCACTCTCGCCACCCTTCCATTATTTTTGGGTGGAGCAAGTGCTTTATTTTTTCCCGATCACCACCACACTCAATATATGACTTAGCAAAACTACGAAGTAGTGGTCGAACCATTCTCCCGGTTAAACGCACAAAAACATCATTCCAATCATAACTCGCCGCCTGTACATTAACTCCACCCAAAAAAGCAGTTTCACGGTCAACTATTAAAACTTTACGATGGTTGCGATGTATCAAACGATCAAACCACTTGGGCAAACGCCATTCCGGCGTAATTTTGTTATACCATACCACTTCGACTCCCGATCGTTTTAAACGATTAAGAGCGGCGGCAGAAATCATAAAACTACCCAACCCATCTAAAATTAACTTAACATCTAGACCTTCTTGAGCTTTATCACAAAGGGCATCAACAAATCGCTGTCCAACCTGGTCATCAAGAAAAATATAAACTTCGAAGTAGATCGATTCCTTAGCTGACAAAATCGCCTGGTATTCTGCTTCCAGGGCATCTTTTGTCGTGCCAAAAAATTGATAGCTAAATGCTTCTTCCATACCCCTCCATTATACGACTTATGGCTAAATTTGCAACCTAGGAAGCCTTTTTAAATTTAACGGAGAATTGCGGTTCGTAATTGTTGTTAAACTCATCGGTTACTTGTACGGTCTCCCCTTTCATCAGCATAGATAAGGCCGCATCGCTTAAGAGCATGGCATCCGAAACTAATTCCAAACGGTAACCATCTAATTGTTGAAATTCACTATTAAATTCCTCTTTAATAGTCCCTTCGATTTGTTTCTTCCTTTCACGCAAAGCTTTTATTTTTTCCAAAACATCTTGGTATTCTTCAGAATTAGCAAGTGCTTCTTTATAGGCACTACGAATATCTTTCTGCTTCTTTTTAGTTTCATTGATTCGGTTAAAAATCGACTGCACATCTTGCATAAATTGAAAGTTTAAAAAAATTAGCTATACAATTATATAGCTAATTTTCTCTTCGGTCAATTAGATGTTAAGGTTGCAATATTTGATCACCCTTCTTACCTTCAATTGAAAGGTCAACAGTCTGAACAGTTGAAAACTGTTTTAAAGTTTCTTCAATCTGTGCCCGAACCGAAGTAACTGCACATGACCCACCACCCGGTTCAAGCTCCTTACTAAAGTCTACTTTCGCGACTCCGTTTTCAATCACCAAACTATTGATTTTTACACGAGAGGGTATATTCGAAAAATAGCCCTGCTCTGACTCATTTCTACCTACGCCACGCAATAATTCTTCAAGCGCTGCTCGGGCCACACCTTGTGTCCTCGCTATTCGTCGATCAACTGGATACACGTTAGTGCAATCAATAAAGTTTGGATCTTTTTGGCGATTAGGTAAAAATATTTTCACCATCATGTCATCTACATTAGCAAAACGAACCGGCACTGTTACTTTATTGACTTCCGCGCCGTCTTTTGCAGAATATTCGAATACCTCAACCACACCTTGAGCGGTTCCGGGTTTTGAATAATTTGCCTGTACAGTAAAGTCACCGAAAATTCCCGCATCTTCTGCCTCGGTCATCCCAAAACTCTCCCACAAAACTTTACCGGTGCTATCTTTAATTCGGTAATTGAAAGTGTTCTCAAAAACACGGGCCTCGCCTTTAATAACTAATGGCAAACCCACTTCCTGGTTTTCCATTGGTTCATACACCACCACATTTACCTCATCGACAATTCTTATTTCACTAGCCGAAATAGTATTTCCCGTCTCTCTCCCTTTAATCTGTAAACTGAAACCAGGCCGAATATACCCCATATCTATCGGCTTACCATCCCGGTCTAACACTGAAGTAAATTCAGAAAACTGTATTTCCCGCGTTTGCTTGTTGTCGAGAACAACAACCATATTTTCACCCGCATGATTTGTTTTGACCGTAGCTACAAGATCTACGTCTTTTTCTTCACCACAAGCACCGGTTGGCCGAGGTTCGCTTGGGTTACCATGTGGTACCCACTGACCATTTTCACAAACCCAAGTATCTTCCTTGCTCAATCCGCGGGCTAACAAAAATCCGGCAACAATAACGACAAAAATGGCTACCACAGCAATGATTAACCTTTTGTTTTGCTCCATAAAACTATAAATTAATAACAATCCTCCTATCTAATTAAGTATACGCTTTTAAGGCCTCAAAAGCAACACAGGTTAACCAGGGCAAATTTAATGACAAAAAATAATAGTCTGTGGATAACTATATTTGACTAAATGAGTATGAATTGTTACAGTCAAATTAGAAGTTTGCTTTCACCTACCATTTATGGCAACTGGTGAAAGGTAATATAAACGGATGTTTATATCTACTTGCCTGTCAAAAGGCTAGCCCGTGAAGCTGTAATGTATGGGGCGGCTTCCGAAAATCCCACCAGGACGATGGAGTTTTTGATTATATAATATATTTCTAAAATTAAGTTCTTTGGCCTTTCTTTTACCACGAAACAAAAAAGCGCGCGGTTGCGCGCAATTTCCCTGGTCGTTATTGGGTGAAAAAAGCTCTTGTGCTAATCTGGTAGCCTGTACGGGAATCGAACCCGTATTTTCGCCGTGAGAGGGCAATGTCCTAGCCGTTAGACGAACAGGCCAAAAATGTGCGGCTATACTAACATGAAATTAGCCGCTAGTCAACCTACTTAAGCTCCCACTCACCGGTTTGTCGGACAATTAGTTCCTTGGCCCGCTCTGGTTCAGCCATTACTTCCTTCACTACTTTTTCCATCCTGACACCTTGCGACCCTTTGATTAAAATCACATCTCCTTCCTTCATTTTTTCTTGTAAAAATTTACCTGCGCTCTCAGCATCACCAAAACATGCGACGTCATGATCGCTAAGCCCGGCCTCTTTTGCCGCGCGAGCTGTTTCTTTTGATGCTTCACCGACAGTTATCAAATAATCTATCCCCGATTCCCCTACTTTCAAACCCACTTCACGATGAGCATTAACAGTTTCGGGACCTAACTCTAACATATCACCTAATACTGCATATCTTTCTGCGCCAGGTGGGATATCTACCTGAGACAAAGTTTTCAAGGCGGATTTAGTTGGTTCGGGGCTGGAATTATAAGTGTCGTCAATAAGTAAAGTATTTTTAATACCTGGGACTAGCCGCATATGTCCGGCCAATGGCTCAAGTGAACGGATTGATTCAGCTGCCTCAACTAAATTAATGCCTACAGATAAACCAACGGCGATGGCTGCCAAGACAGAATGGATTAAATGTTCAGCCACAATGCCAGGTAAAAATACTGGTACGATGTTTCCTTTATACAACACTTTAAAATTCAACCCGGCTGGCCAACCATTTTCTGCCCGGATAATATTTACGTCAGTCGCTTGCAAATCAGCGCCGTCTTTAAAACCATAAGTAAGAACTTCCGCTTTAATACCCTTAGCACATTGAAAAGTTTCCGGATTGTCGAAATTTACTATTGCAATACCGTCATTATTTAAATGAGTTAAAATTACTTTTTTTTCCTCGGCGATTTTCTTGATGGTCTTAAAAAATTCAGTGTGGGCATGAGCAATATATGTTAAAACACCAATCTTACAAGGTGCAATGCCTACAAGATATTTAATATCCCCTGGTTTATCTGCGCCCATTTCTAAAACCAAAACTTCTGGGTAGTTATTGTCTTTAAAAAGTAATAATTTAAACCCTTTTGAAATTACTGCTAACCAACCTAATAAGGACTTACCTGGAGTTTTTTCAAAACCCATAATCGCTAATGGTACACCAATTTCATTATTGTAATTCTTGGGACTTTTATGAACTCGGAATCGTTTTCCCAAAACCACAGCAATCGCTTCTTTGGTAGAAGTTTTACCAATTGAGCCCGTAATACCAACAACATCTGGCTGGTATTTATTAATTATTCTTTTTGATAAAAAACGAAGTAATTTTAATAATGTATTTCGCATAATTTATTATTTTGAATAACAATAAAATACCACTTTTAGACTAAAAATACAAGAGAAACATTGACAAGTGACCTAAAAAACTTTAGGCTAATTGCACAGTCTGCAGCCCCGCAGACAAGCCATGCCCCGGGCTTGCGGGGCAAAGGGAAGGGTCGACATGAAAACGTCGACCATCATCTTTCTCTGCCTCGCCGTTGCCCTCCTGGGCGCGGCAGTTACCGTCCTGGTGGTCGAACAGACCACCACCCTCGGCCGTCTGGCCGAGAACAACCTCTGTCTGGCCGGCAGTTGCCTCGTGGCAGCCGGCCTGTTCTGCGGCCTTTTCGCCCTACTCCCCGGCTTGCGGCGTGCGACGACCAAGCCGGGGGCGACGTGACACGCGGGGCGCGGCCAAAGAGCAGTACTCGGCCATGTCCCCGAAAGAAATATTTTATGTTTCTTTCGGTGAGCCGAGCACTGTTTATCTAAAAGACACCTTGTCAAAGGTGCCTTTTGTATTAAAAAATTTATCTTTCTTCAGGAATAGCAAAATACTTAAGCACAAATTCTGCCACATCTTTAAAAGTCGGACCAGCGGTTGATTCAGCCCATTCTCTTTGTGGAGCCTCATATTTAACAACCATTACAAACTGCGGATCATCAGCTGGGAAAAAGCCCGCAAAGGTATGATTAGTCTCTTCGGTATATCCTCCTTTACCGGGAATTTGAGCTGTTCCCGTTTTACCGGCAATATAATAATGGTCCAACTTAACCTTAGTGGTGTAAGTATGCTCCACAACAGAAACAAGCATCCCAGTTAACAATTTCGCTGCTCGCTCTGAGATTACGTTTTCTACTATCCTAGGTTCGGTCTTTTCTTTTCGACCATCTGAAAAGCGTTGTTCAGAAACTATGTACGGCCGTGGCATTTTGCCACCATTTGCAACTGCTGAATAAGCCGTCGCAATTTGCAAAGGTGTTGCCGTTAAACCCTGGCCAAAGGATGCTACTGCACCGTACACTTTCCCTCGCTTATCTAAAGAAGAAATATTTCCTTCTACCTCGGTATTTAATTCAATACCGGTCTTTTCACCAAAACCAAATTTTTTCACATAGTCCTGAAAAGTTTCACGTCCCAGCCTTTCTTGTAACCACATCATGGCAGTATTAACTGAATTCTCTAGGGCTTGAGTCATAGTAATCCGTCCGTAACATTTTTTTAAAGCATTCCGAATAGTGAAACCGTCAATTTTACGTTCACAAGGGTCATCAAAAGTTGTGTTTGGATTAACCAAACTTTGATCCAATGCCGCTGCCATCGTAATAGTTTTAAATACCGACCCGGGCTCATATGGCACAAAAATATTGGTATTATTGAACTCCTCTAATTTTTTTACTTTTGAATAATTATTAGGATCAAAATCTGGGTAACTACACATGGCGTAGATAGCCCCGGTTTTCGGATTCATTAAAACCAAAGAGGCACTTTTCGCTTTATATTCCTCCCAGCCTTTTTTTAAAACACTGCAGGCCTTATTTTGTACGGATCGATCTAAAGTTAAAACTAAATCTCTCCCCTCCTCGGCTTTTACCAAAGTTCGTCCGGCGGTCGCGATCCATGAGCCCAAGGCGCCACGCTCACCAGCTAAAAAACCTGATTTACCAGATAATTCTTGGTTCCAATATCCTTCTAAACCATAACTGCCAACCAAACTACCATTTTCACTTTCCCCGGTAAAGCCAAGGATATTAGAAGCCAAATTAATTTCAGGATAATAGCGAAATTTCTGTGCTGCTTTATGTATTCCTGGTAAATTTAGTGCTTCGATTTTACTCCAGGTTGCTTCATCCACCTTTCTTTGAACCGGTTCATAAGGATCATCTTCTTTGGCCAGTTTCTCTAACAATTTATTTTTATCTTCTTCACTAAATGCAAAAATCTCACTAATCTTAGTACCCACTTCCGTTATTTTGTCTTCGGGAATATCTTTTGGTACAGCATATACCAAGTAATAATCTCGATTAACAGCGGCCGGATATTCTTTCTCGCCTCGGGCATCACGAAAAAATATATTGCCTCGTTCCGGATAAAGTTTTTGGTAAATTTCATGGGTATTTAAAGCAAAAAGAGAATAATAGTCGTGCTGAAAAATTTGTAAGATGAAAAGCCGGACGATTATAAAAAGCGCGATCAGTAAAAACACAACCGATAATGTAGTAATTTCCTTTTCGTTAGTTTTTTCCTTTAACATTTCTAGAACGTTTTATGTAAAAAAATAACTAGCTCTTCTTTAGCCGACTTACCATCGACTATCACTTTCTTTATCATTTCCACCAAAGGTAATTTTATTTTTTTCTTTTTTGCTAATTTCAAAAGTAGATCCAGAGTTTTAACCCCCTCCACTACTTGGCCAACTGCCGCCGTCGCCTCATGAACCTTTTTACCCTTCCCAACATGCTCACCACAACGGCGATTGCGACTATGAGGGGAGAAACTTGTACCGATTAAATCACCCACCCCAGCCAGTTCAAAAGCAGTTTCCTTTTTACCGCCGAAAGCTTTAATAATTATTCCCATTTCCCGAAGTGCATAAGCCATTAGGGCCGCTTTAGTATTCATAGGCAGTTCTAAACCGTCGCAAACGCCAAAGATTAAAGCATAGGCATTTTTACATACCCCACCCAATTGTACACCGACCACATCAGTGGTAGGTACTAATTTTAAATAATCATTTTCTAATATTTTTTCAACCTTCTTTACGGCCTTAATATTTTTTCCAGCGATATTCATAGCGGTAAAATGTCCTTGCCCCAAATCTCGTGCAATCGCTGGTCCGGATAAGACAACTGTCTGTCCACTGATCTTTTTTAATTGTTTCTCCATTATTTCACTTAAAAGAGACATCTTTCCCTCATCCATTCCTTTGGCCAAAGAGGCAACGACCACCTTCTTTTTCATGAATTTCACTGCTCGCTCCAATGTCTTAGCAAAAAAGGTACTTGGGACAACTATAAAAACTACCTCCGCCTCCTCTAGAGCTAATTTTAAATCTGCCTCCGGTTGAATGTTGGAAGACAATTTCAAACCAGGAAAATACTTAATGTTTTCCTGGTTGGCCTTTATTTGTTCTAATGGTTCAAGATCACTTTCAACGTTCCACAGTTTTACTTTATGCCCGTTTACTCCTAAAGTCTGCGCTACCGCTGTCCCCATATTCCCAGCCCCTAAGACTGTTAGATTATTTATTTTCATAGTTAATTATTTTCTTATTAAAGCAAGCTTAATTAATAACATGGTTAAAAATGGTAAAACGTACACTAATATATGAGTTGAAACATCAAGGGTTACTAAGCCAAAAAGATTGCGCACAAAGGGCACGACCATAATTAGTTCAATTAAGGCAACCGTTACAGCGCTAATCGACAATAACAATCTATTACGTTTTACCTGATACCAATCTCGAGTTATTAAGATTAAAAATATCTGGCTAACAACTAAAGAAACAAAGGCCAATGTTCTACCTAATTCAATATTTCTTAAAAATAAACCATAATAGGCATAAAAACCAAGACTGACCAAAGAGATTGTCAGTCCTTGAATTAAAACTCTTAACCATAAGTTACTCGAGATCAAAGGTTCTTTAGTCGGGCGAGGTCTTTCCCGCATAAGTCCGGGCCTCGCCGCTTCACGTTCAAATCCCAAAACAGCCGCTGGGTCGCAAATTAATTCTAAGAAAATAATATGGATAGGGAAAAATATTAAATCTTGCCCAAATAATAGCGGGACGATAGCCAAAAAAACGATCGGCAAATGAAAAGAAGCTAGAAACACAAACGCTTGCCGCAAGTTATCATAAATCCTTCTACCCTCTTTAACTGCACTAACGATGGTTGAAAAATTGTCATCCAACAACACTATACCCGCCGCGGCCCGAGCGACTTCCGTCCCCTTCTCGCCCATTGCAACCCCGATGTTGGCTTTTTTTAATGCCGGTGCGTCGTTAACTCCGTCACCAGTCATCGCCACAATCTCACCACTCTCTTGCAAAGCCTCCACAATCGAAAATTTCTGTTCGGGTCGAATACGCGCAAATATGTCATGTGATTTTACAATACTCTTCAATTGTTGGGCAGAGAATTTTACTAATTCTTCACCACTAATAATTTCTTCGTTATGTTTTAAATTTATACTCTCCGCAATATTATGAGCGGTTAGTTTGTTGTCTCCGGTAATCATAATAATCCGAATTCCCGCTTGCTGGCAAAGTTCTATCGCCTCTCTTACTCCTTCTCGGGGCGGATCGCTCATAACCAAAAGACCAACAAACTCTAAATCGTTTAGTTGAATATTTTCACCACTCTCCCGGCACTTTTTTGCCACCGCCACCACCCGGTATCCTTGATTAGACACTTCACTATAATCCTTAATTAATTGTCCTTGTTCTTTTGCCCCCAAATCACAAGCCTTAATAACAAATTCTGGAGCACCAACCGTATACTGACATTTTAAACCCTTCTTGTCTTCCCATAAATGATGCACCATCTTGGTTTTAGAATCAAAGGAGGAATCCTCAATTAATTTCCTTTCCTTAAACATCTTATCAACATCCAAACCATATTCTCTAGCATAGCGTTGCGCTTCAATTTCAATTGGATCGATTGCCACTTTTTCCAGAGCGAGAATAGCCGCTTCCAGTAAAGATGCTAAATCATGTTTTTTAGTATCTTTGCTTTTTAAATCAATAAATTCACCATTAAAATATATTTTTTCCAAAGCCATGCGCCCTTCGGTCAAAGTACCAGTTTTATCTGTACAAATTACTGTGGCCGACCCCAAAGTTTCGACCATAGCCATTTCTCTAATCATGGCTTTTTGTTTAGCCATGCGCCAGACACCTAAAATTAAAAACACATTAAAGACTACCGGCATTTCTTCCGGAATTAAAGACATCGCCAAAGTCAAAGCTCCAAGTACACCAGATTGCCAGCCGGTATTAATTCCGACAGTAATTCCCGTGATTAAGGCTACCAAAAAAGCGACAAACGCAATCTTCCTAACAAGAGAATATATCTTCCTTTCTAAGGGTGTTTTCGCGGCCACAATTTTTTCGAGCAAACTTCCGAGGGCACCATATGAAGTACTGGCGCCCGTTGCTGTGACAAACATGTAAGCCTCACCCTGCACGGCCAAAGTGCCTTGATGCAACAAATGTATAGGCTGGTCCTTTTTTTCCTCTTCTACCAAGCTTGTTTTTTCCACCGGCACTGATTCACCAGTTAATATTGATTCATCGACCATTAGTCCCGGAGTATCATAAACATAACCATCAGCCGGGATCTTATCTCCGGCCGTTAAATACACTAAATCTCCCGGCACAATATTTCTTATCGAAGTTTTTTCTGCCCGACCATTACGAAATACAGTCGCATATTCCACCATCATTTTGTCTAAAACAGCAATCGCTTGATCAGTTTTCTTCTTTTCCATTAATTCCATCACGCCAATTGGAATAATGGAAACCAAAAATACCATTGCTTCAACTAATTCACCGAGGACGAAATAAAATAAAGCAGTACCAAGAATCAGAAGCATCATTGGCTCAGTAAAAACTTCAAATGCCTGTCTCCACCATCTTTTAGCCTTTCGTCTCGGTCGTTCGTTGTAACCAAATTTCTTAACTAGCTTCAAAGCCGCTTCATTGCTTAAACCTTCATAACGTTTTGGGGAAAGTAAAACTATTTTTGGGCTCGTCGCTGTTTCCATAATCAATCACGGTCACAAATAATCTCCTTCATTTTTTCTGATGTTAAACCTGTTTGAGAGTACACTTCATCCGCATTACCGGACCTTAAATAAGTATCTACACCAACACTTTTTTGGTTCGCTTCACTTGGCAACAAAAAGTCTTTCAAAAAACCTTTCCATCCATTATGGAAAGTAAGCGCATTGGTGCGATCAAACTTTGACCAAATACCTTCGGCTACCGTCGGATTATTTTTCCGTAATTCGTCGAACAACTCAGGTGAGGTAACAATCACAATTTTTATATCCATTCCTTTTTTTTCTAGCTCTGGGACAATACGTATTAAATTATTTAACACAATTCCCCCACTCACAACTGCAGCGATCTTCTTTTTACCAACACCACTATATTCTTTATATACATACGCTCCGTTAGTAGCTGCTTCAGCATCTGGTACACCATTACCCCGTTTAATTACCGGCACTCCGACTCGAGTAGTAGAGAGAGCAATTGGCTCGCCTTTTTCTAAAGCAGAAAACAACATTTCAATAGTTTCATTAGCATCCGTTGGTTTATATACCTTAATGCCTGGATAAGCTTGGAAAATTGACATCCAATACAACCCTTGGTGAGTCGGACCATCCTCACCGGTTTCTGGGCCATCATGCGAGGCGATCATGATAAAAAATCCAGGGTGTATATTTTCCCCATGGTTGTTATACAGCCCCAGCCTTACAGCATGGCTCATCATGGCAGTAAATACCGCAAACGTTCCAAAGGCACTGACAGCCTGGAAACCACCCGGTAAAATATCTTGAGATATTGCAATACTCATCATGGCCATGTTCTGTTCCGCAATACCAAATTTAATACCCCGCCCCAACGGATTCTCCTTGGAAAGGAGGCCGTATACCTCCTCGGCCTGGTTGGTCAATGTCGAACGAGATAAATCCCCTGAACCAGAGTAAACAAAAGCGGATTCCTTGGTAAACCACTTAAGCCAAGCCTGCAAAGCCGTCCGGGTTGAAACATTCTCCCCTTCTTTAAAAATTAATTCAGAAGGCAGTTTCTTTGGTCGACGGATCAGATGGGGTTGAACAATTTTTCGACCAACTAAAACTTTTTTTATCTGTAAACTTAATTCACTTTCTGGCTTAATCAACTCTGCCCCCTTTTCTAACTGTTTTACAACGTATTCTTCATCGCCAAATTCAACTTCTTCC
>CAZEEW010000013.1:0-25539 GCA_964511375.1 uncultured Gammaproteobacteria bacterium
AACGGCAGGCCCAACTGCTTCAAAAGTGTCTACGATGTATCTCATCTTATTCACCAGGGTAAGAGAATGCGAAAAAGGTCAGTTTTTCCCTTGTCTTCCTTTTAAATACATGGTAAAATATCTCCGTTAAATCACTTGTTTTTTAGTTTGGAAATCTATGCATATTAACTGGATTGGTCAGACTTGTGTCCGACTGCAAACCAAAAATGTAGATGAAGATGTAGTAGTATTAATCGACCCGTATAAACCAGAAAAAGGAGACTTTCCTCGGAGTTTTACTCCACAAATTGTCATGTATTCTAAAGGACAAGACGGGTCAGCAACTTTATCTCAAAATCCTTTTATTATGGATACCTTGGGCGAAGTTGAGGTAAAAGGAGTATTAGTCAATTCTTTCCCCAGTCCAGACGATAACATTATTTTTAAAATCGTTATTGAAAATATTAATGTTGTGCATCTTGGTAGGCTTACCAAAAAATTGGATAATGGCGAATTAGAATCCATTATGTCGCCAGATGTTTTAATTATCCCGGTGGGTGGAAACGGTGCTTACCTTGACCCTGAGGCAGCGGCCGATCTAGTGACTGCACTTGAGCCGCGCATTATTATTCCAATTGCCTACCACTGTGATACTGATTCCAAAGCCTTACCGGTTGAGAATTTTATTAAGCAAGTTGGTTTGAAACCTGAAGTAACAGAAAAGAAACTTATTTTGAAAAAGAAAGATCTGCCCCAAGAAGAAACTAAACTATATATTTTAGAAAAAAACTATTAATCGTATGTCAAAACGACTAGACAACAACGAGAAAAACCACGAGGAGGCTGGTCGTAAACCTTTGCCAAGTTTGATCTACAATGAAGTAAACTTAACTGAAGACGAAGAGGAAAGGATGAAAGTGGAAGAGGAACCAAGAAGACTTGGGCCCAATCCTCCACCCCACCCTAGTGCCGTGCGCTGGCTCTGGACCGGTGTTATCTGTTTCGCGGCGGTCATCATTCTCATGTGGGGTTGGTCAATGAAAAACCAACTAACTTCAATCAACTGGAAAGACTCCTCAGAACAACAACTTATTAATACAACCAAAGAAAACTGGGAACAAGTTTTTAAAGGAAACTGGAGAGAAGAATTAGATAAAAGTGAAGCTAAAACAAAACTTCAAGAAGCAATCGCCGCATTTAAAGAAGCAGCCGCTTCTGAAAGTGCTACCACTTCCTCAAGTACCGCAAGCACATCCACCCAAAAAAATACCACAACTACCAAGAAATAATTTATTTGAGACTCATCCTTTTATGGAGAAACAGAATAAAATGGCCTTGTTTTCCGGGAATATCGGCAAAACTGCACCGGCCCCAATCGTGGAGGAAGTACAGCGCTCATATCTAGAATATGCGATGAGTGTTATTGTCTCACGCGCCTTACCGGACGTACGCGACGGTATGAAACCAGTTCATCGTCGTATTCTCTACGCCATGGGAAGTCTTGGTCTGCGCCACAACACCAAATTTCGCAAATCTGCTCACGTCGTTGGTGAGGTAATGGCGAAGTACCACCCACATGGTGATGCGGCTATTTATGACTCAATGGTCCGCATGGCCCAGGATTTCTCCATGCGTCATCAACTAGTAGATGGTCAAGGAAATTTTGGTAGTATGGATGGGGACAGCGCGGCGGCCATGCGTTACACCGAAGCGCGTCTTAAAGCTCTCGCCGAAGAAATTCTTGCTGACATAGATAAAAACACCGTCAACTTTATTCCCACCTATGACGGTTCACATAAAGAACCAACTGTTTTACCAGCCAAAGTACCAAACTTGTTGTTGAACGGTACCATGGGTATTGCGGTTGGTATGGCAACTTCTATTCCTCCGCATAACTTAACAGAGCTGTGCGAAGGTGTTGCGGCTGTAATTGAAAACCCAAAAATCTCAGTTGAAGAGTTGAATGAAATAATTAAAGGACCAGATTTTCCAACTGGTGGCATTATTTATGGTAAAAAAGATATTCTCGCTGCTTATGCAACGGGTAAAGGCGGCATTGTCATGCGTGCTAAGGCGGAAATCCAAGAGACCAAATCTGGACAATTCCAGATTATTGTTACGGAAGTGCCCTACCAGGTTAATAAGGCCGAAATGATTGAAAAGATTGCCAATTTAGTACAAGAGAAAAAACTAGAAGGGATCAAAGATCTTCGTGATGAATCAAACAAAGATGGCGTACGTGTAGTTATTGAACTTAAAAAAGATTCTTATCCAAAAAAGATCTTGAACCAATTGTTCAAGATGACCGAGCTGCAAACTACTTTCCACGTTAATACTCTAGCCTTAATAGACGGCATACAGCCTCGCGTTTTGAATCTAAAAAACATTTTAGAAGAATTTGTAAAACACCGCCAAGAGGTAATTCGTCGTCGCACTGAATTTGATCTTAATAAAGCTGAAGAGCGTGCCCACATCTTAGAGGGTTTAAAGATGGCTTTAGACAAAATTGATCTAATCATCAAAACCATCCGTGCTTCTAAAGATAAAGATGAAGCCAAAGTAAATTTGATCAGTAAATTTAAATTTACTGACCGCCAAGCCACCGCCATCTTAGAAATGCGCTTGCAACAACTAGCCAATTTGGAAAGACAAAAAATTGAAGACGAATTAAAAGAAAAATTAGCCTTGATTAAAGAACTCAAATCGATTTTAGCCTCAGCAGCAAAAGTTTTTAGTATTATTAAAAAGGAAACTGAAGAAATTAAAGAAAAATACGGCGAAGAGCGTCGCACCCAAATCGTTGCCCATGGCGTTAAAGAGTTTACCACCGAAGATTTAATTCCGAATGAGCCGACCATCGTCATGGTCACGACTGATGGGTACATCAAACGCTTGCCTCCAGATACTTTCCGCCAACAATCTCGCGGTGGTAAAGGCGTTATTGGTGTAACCACCAAAGAAGAAGAGAGCGTTGAGCAGTTGCACACTACCAACACTCATGACAACGTCCTCTTCTTTACCAATCGCGGTCGTGTCTTCCAACTCATGGCTTACGACATCCCGCAGGCCAGCCGCACTGCCAAAGGCCAAGCTTTGGTAAACTTCTTGCAGCTTGCACCAAACGAAAAAGTTACTGCCCTTTTGCCACTCTCTAATATGGAGTCAGCAAAATACTTGGTCATGGTTACCACCAAAGGCTTAATTAAAAAGACTTCACTTGAAGATTTCTCCAACGTTCGTCGCAATGGTCTCATTGCTTTAAAGATTAAACCAGAAGACAACTTGGAATGGGTTCGTCCTTCAACCGGCAGCGATGAAATTATGATTGCCACTCGTCGCGGCCAAGCTATTCGATTCAAAGAAAAAGATGTGCGTGAAATGGGTCGCACAGCCAGTGGTGTCCGTGGTGTACGCTTACATGGCGACGACGAAGTAGTAAGCATGGATGTCGTTGATCCAAAAAACAAAAGTCTTGAATTCTTCAGTATTGGCGAAAACGGTTTAGGAAAACGCACTCCTCTATCCCAATACAAAGTTCAGGGTCGAGGCGGAAGTGGTATTAAGACTGCGGCCATTACTGACAAGACTGGTAAGTTAATTCACGCTCGTGTTGTAGACGCAGTTGATGCTAACGAACATGATCTTGTTATGATGAGTGCTAAAGGTCAAACTATTCGCTTGCCATTTAAATCCATTCCGGTCACCGGCCGCGCCACCCAAGGCGTAAGGCTTATGCGCTTTAAAGAAGCTGGGGATCATGTTGCTAGTGTGACGATGTTATAAATTCTTTCTACAAAAAACCAAGGTCATTGACCTTGGTTTTTTATATTTAAACTATTCTTTAAACCTTTTCATTATTTTAGCAACCAAAAATAATACTAACCCAGCTCCATAAAGCAGATAGTCTACGTACTGTAAAAACCAAGAATTTCTCCAGGTATTTATCCCCGGGACTAATAAAACATCATAAATATCCTCCCGCCAATAAGCATCAATTCTTGTACCAACCGGCAATTGTTTGGCTAGAGAACGACTTATATATTCGCTTGAACAGAGCAAATCATATCCCTCAGAAGGCGCTACGTCAGGCTTAAAACAAACCATATAATTTGTTTTTGTTAAAGTCCTGTGACCAAAATTTTTTGTATAAAAAAAATAATTATCTGTTACCGGACCAGAATAAAGTTTACCTTTTTCTTCAAACTCCTTAATTGTTCTACCGTGCATAAAATTCGCAAACTGACCAACAGCACCAAGAAAAATAAGGAAAATGGCGAGAAGAATCAAAATAGGATTAGACCCTAATTTTGGTTTGTAAGTTTGGTTTGAATTATCCATATGTACTTTTGAGGATACTATTAAACGTGCCCTCGGCGCGAATCGAACGCGCATCACCTCCTTCGGAGGGAGATATTCTATCCATTGAACTACGAGGACTAAATAAGGCGGCGAAGTTTTCTAAGTGTTTGATAAAAATAGTATTTACTTTTATTCAGCAGAACATCGTAGGTGCCTGGGCCTTCCTTTATCTCTCCGCCAAAACCTAACTTAAACCTGGTTACACCAGCATATTGATGTTTTTGGTCATATTCATATTCTACCGTATCGCCCTTAATTTTTGGGGCAATACCAAAGAAATCATACTTAGAAAAACCAAGTGCCTTACCCATTTTAATTCCTTCCCACTGGACAAGATAAGGCGCCATTAATGATCGAAAATTATGGTCTGATGCCCCATACAAATACGTAAAGGTGCTACCATACCCCACAAATACTCCAACCGCAATTGTATCTCCCCCATTTTCAATATTAATCTGGTAAACTATTTCTGAATTTAATACCTCTTCATAGTGTCTATCTTTATGCAAACGAAACTTATCTCTCGCACCGGTCATTTTCATGAGCCGCAATAATTCATCCAAGTTCTTTTCCTTTTTGATTTGCATTCCTTTCTTTTCCGCCAAACGAATGTTGTATCGAGTTTTGGGGTGCATTTTAGTCAATAACTCCTCCTCACTTTTTGTTAGATCTAAAACTGCTGTCGCACACGGGTTAATGTCTATGCTTTTTTTGATCAGAAATTTATTGCTATCAATAACCTTATCCGGTTCTACACGAACAAACACACAACCCTTCTTTCTTAAATATTCAAAAAAGGATTCTAAAAATTTAGGATCTAATAAAGCTGGACCTTTCGGTACAAACCCATACGACCAGCTGAAAGGTAAATTTTGGTAAATAATTTGAGCAGCTAAAAAATTACCGCCCTCAGTTATAACTAATCTTTCAACCTCTTTCCCTTCACATATATAAACTTCACCCCAGGCAAAGCTTTGGGCAAAGTGAATATCAGGAAAATTTCTTACACTCTTTTCCCAAACATTTTTATCTTTTATCAACTGTATTTTCATAAAACAGGCTGTATCTTACCGTAAATTACATAAAAAAGCAATTTAAAAGACACCTTAATGGTGTCTTTATTGAATTTCTCCTCACTTGACCCTGTAACCACGATCAAGATTCAGAGAGAGAAGCCTGTGCATTCTTCTCTGCACTCCGAGCGCATCCCTTTCGGGACGTTCTTGGCTAACCTCCGCCTGTGGAGTGTTCTTTAGACGGAACACACAAACCGCTGTTAAATTGTCGCCTCCGGATTACTCAGAGCAAAGGAGCCAGAACCTGTGCGGCCCGACTTCCTGGCCGACAAAGAGCCTGCCAGCGCCTTCGCCAGAGATCACCCGGAGGGCAACGCAACTTCCGACTTGCGGTCGCCGCGGCGTGGGGAACAGTAGTTCCACGACGGAGCCGGGCTCGAATTCAAAGCCCTTTTCCACCTGGAACATACCCTTCACCCCGTTGACCTCGACGGTCGTCAGGATGAACTCACCGACGTTGAGCAGGTAACCCATGACACCCTCCTTCATAATACCCACTGCTCTCCACCCTACCGAAATTATCGGTAAGACAGAGGCGCACTCGGTACTACATGTAGTCAGACCAGGAGTATTTCTGGTCTCCAGAGGAGACGAGCAAAACGACTCTGCCTGAACTTCATATGAACTATGAAGAAAACATTCACCTTAATCTCTTCCTTCGAAAAGAAAAAGATAGTTGGTGGGAGAACTCCGATGCGACGTTCTCCGACACCGATGTGCCTTTGCCCGTATTCGCTGGGACCAGCTAATGGGTACAGTCCTACTGGACTTGTCATGCGTACCCATGGCGCGAGCCGGTTTATACTCACGGTCCGAGTTCTCGGGTTTACTGCTTATCAGGCTTCGCCGCGGGCGTACTTCTTGATCGCCCGCCATTCCTTGTAGTGCGCATTTATGACATGCGCCTCGAGGAGTTCAAAGCCCGACCTGGTCCTGCGGCCGCCATTCTCCCGGAAGAACACCGGGAACGACTGGTCGCAGAAACGACACTTGATCCGCCGGTTAGAACCCATAGCCACCTCCTCCATTACCCGTTCAAGGGAGTAAGACTATGGACCGGCGCTCTCTCGGTTTACCGACGTCATAGTCAAGCTCCCTTGAACGGGCAAAACATTATTTGACTTAAAACTAACCCATTCTAAATATTTTGTCAACCGTAGAATTACAATATTTATTACTTATATACGTATATTTTATACACAGAATACAAACCGCCTGTTATTTTGATAAATTTCTGTCATTTTTAACTTGACAATTTTCATCTAATCTGCTATGCTACTATCATATGATTCCTATCTTAAGCAACACCACGGCTTTAAATCCTAAAGAAATAGCTCTTTACGAGCTCCTATTAAAACTTGGCCCCAGCACGGCTCGAGATTTAGTTGTAAAAACCAAGGAAAGCAGAACAAATCTTTACAATATCCTCTCCTCTCTTAAAGAAAAGCACTTAGTCTACGAGAAAAGTAGCCCCAGGGGTAAGAAAACATTTTGTCCTGAACCACCAGAAAAAATAGAAGAATTAATTGAAGAGCAAGAGCGAAAAATTAAAAAAACTAAGGCAGACTTCCTTAATAACCTGCCGATTCTTAAGCAATTATTTTTAACCAGCCAACAACGTCCTGTAGTGAGATACTTTGAAGGCATTGAAAAATTCCAGAAAATATACGACGAGACGTTGACAGAGGGAGTTAAAGAAATTTCAGTTATTGTCTCAGTCTATGGTTATGTCAAAATGGATGAATATCTAAAAGGCTACGCCAAAAAAAGGGCGGAATTGGGAATAAAAACCCGGATTATTTCAGACAAAATTGTTGACTCCGCAGTTGAGAAAAATGATATAATCTTAAATAAAGAACGGAAATACTGGCCAATGCCCATACCGACTGAGATTAACATCTTTGGCAACAAAGTTGCTTTAATGTCATACCGAGAAAACCTGGTTGGACTAATTATCGAGGACAAAGACTTTGCCGAAACTACACAAAAGATATTTAACCAGATCTGGAACTCACTTTAAGTCTAGCCCCTGGTTGGCTCTTGCCAAATTCATATCTTTAGTGTATAATAAACCCCGACTTTGGCTATTTCAGCCGAAATTTTACTTACCCTACTAAAATAGTGTACTATGGGTTTACCCGGTCATAGACGCACCTCCTCACACAAGAGACAGCGTTCCGCACATTTTGCCCTTACTTTGGCCAGCATCAATCGTTGTCCAAAATGTAACAAGGCTTTAAAGCCTCATCGCGCTTGTGCTTTTTGTGGCACCTACAAGGGCCGCACTGTTTTGACTGTTGAAAAACGCGCCACTCGTAAAGCTAAAGCTACAAAATAACTTGAGTAAATTATGTCTAATCGCCACTTAGCGAGAAGCATCGCCATGCAAACCTTGTTTGAATGGGATTTTCGCGGTAAGCCTACTGCCGCTTTGCCAGCGATCATTGAACATAATTTAAAAGAATTTGGTGAAGGCCTCAGCCAGGAAAAAGAATTTACTGCCACATTAGTGGATGAGGTAATTTCTCATTTAGAAGAAATCGACAAAGAAATTGTAAAATACGCGCCCAATTGGCCAATCGAGCAAATCACTGTCGTGGATCGAAACATTTTACGTTTAGGTATACTAGAATTAAAAATTAAAAAAGAGGTCCCACCCAAGGTAGCAATTAACGAAGCGATTGAATTAGCAAAAAGCTTTGGCGGTCCTGCTTCCGGAAAATTCGTTAACGGAGTACTTGGATCAATGTATAAAGATTTATTTCCGAACGGTACTGATGAACAACAAAAAAATAATTAATTTGTCTAATATCTCATACTTCCTTAGGAGGTAGTATGAGATAGGAGACAAGAATAAACGTTTCCTATGCACGAAGTATTTAATCTAGAAGAAGTTAAAGAAAAAAACTTCGGAGAACTAGAAGAAAAACTAGGTCTCAAATTTAAAAACCCTGAATGTCTAGTTCAAGCTTTTGTTCATCGCTCTTATCTAAATGAACACCGGGATTTTCCTCTTGGCCATAATGAGCGCTTAGAATTCTTAGGCGATGCGGTTGTTGAATTGGTAGTCACCGAATTTCTTTTTGAAGAATACCTAAATCCCGAAGGTGAACTGACCAACTGGCGAGCTGCCTTAGTAAATGCTAAAATGCTTGCAAGCGTAGCCTATGAAATTGGCATGGAACCATATCTGTTCTTAAGCCACGGAGAATCTAAAGATGCCGGCACAAAAGCCCGGGATTATATCATGGCCAACTTGTTTGAGGCAGCGATTGGTGCAATTTACCTAGATCAAGGTTATGACGTTGTTAAGCAGTTTATTACCCGCTGGGTAATCAGCCGTCTACCATACGTCTTGGAGAACGGCTTGTATATGGACGCCAAGAGTCGCTTTCAAGAATCCTCGCAAGAAATTTTAGGTATAACTCCATCCTACCGAGTAATCGAAGAAGAAGGTCCGGATCATGCCAAAAATTTTAAAGTCGGTGTTTACTTGGACAAAGAATTAATAGCCACTGGCGAGGGATCAAGTAAACAAGAAGCACAAACCGAGGCTGCGGAAGCTGCAGTGAAAGTAAAAGGTTGGAAGGGTCCAAAAATTGAAATACTAAAACGTAGTCCAGGTGATCCGATTTAATCGGATCTTTACGGGCCGCTAGCTCAGCTGGTAGAGCAGATCCCTCTTAAGGATAAGGTCCAGGGTTCGATCCCCTGGCGGCCCACGAAAAACTCGCCAAAAAAGCGAGTTTTTATTTATATCTAAATATTGCCATATACGAATTAATATGCTAGACTGCTAGTGTTTTCGCCCCTATAGTTCAATGGATAGAATATCAGGCTTCGAACCTGAAGATGGGAGTTCGATCCTCTCTGGGGGCACATTTTTATACCCTATGCCTAAGCGAGTTGTAATTGTACACGGCTGGGACGGCTTCCCAGAAGAAGGCTGGTTTCCTTGGCTTAAAAGAGAGTTGGAATCTCATAATTTTATTGTTGACGTGCCACAAATGCCTGCGCCAGATGAGCCACGAATAAACAATTGGGTGCCAAAATTAAAGGAAGTAGTGCGCACTCCCAATGAAGACACCTATTTCGTCGGCCATAGTATGGGTTGTCAAACAATTGCACGTTATTTGGAATCCTTACGAAATAATGTAGAAGTTGGCGGCGCTGTCTTTGTCGCTGGTTTCTTTAAACGGCTAACTAATCTTGAAGATGATGATGTAGTACATGATGTGGCTAAAGAATGGCTCACCGCTCCAATTGACCTAAATAAAGTGAGACAACACCTCAAAAAGAGTGTAGCAATTTTTTCAGATAACGACCCATATGTACCAATAGATAATCAAGAAGACTTCAAGACGAAATTGGGGTGTAGAATTATCATCGAGCATAGCCTTGGACATTTCAGCGGCCAGACCGGCACAACTTCTTTACCGATTGTATTTAATACTCTTCTAGATTTATCAAAAAAAATAATGCTAAATTAAATACTCTGAGTATGACTCAGAGTATTTATTGAAAATTCTAAATTTCTCTCACAACTGTATCTTGCCCCACAACTTCTTCGATGCGCCCCCTCGAAATTTTTATATAATCATCCAGGGACATTCCTTCTTCCATTAATTTACCGACAGTTGTAATTATAACTCCTTTGACGCCATCCTTATCTTCAGGGCCAGCCAGATCTTTTGACCACGGAAAATCTTTTAACGATGGTCTTATTGGAGGACCAGGATGTATAGTCCACAAATCATCGTGGTCTGTGCCCGGATCGCGCCCAATAATTACGGTGGCAAAATCAGTTTTAGGCAACTCTCTTTGTTCAATTACTGCGATTAAGGATGCTGGTGCATAATTTCTATCACCTTCAATCCGATTCCCTTTTTCTCTTTTTACAATTACTTTAGTATCTGCAGATAATTTTCCCAGTTGTTCAATGCCCAATTCACCCTCAATACCGTCTACTTTATAATACAAAGCTTCAGGCAAATCAGCAGGCATTGTATTGTCTTTCTTGGCAGGCAAAAAGGAACTATCTGGAGCTCCAGCCTTCATTAATTCACTTCGATCGTCTTGTCTTTCATTAACCTGTTTCTCTAACCTACCAGCTTGCATAAGTTCAAGAACCTGAAATATGTTGTCTACGCCAGTAAACTTTGAGCCACCAGGTGTGTTTGGGTCGCAATGAAGCCTGTTAGTAGTTTCTAAGTAGCTAAGTGAAGAATCAGGAATATATTTCTTTATCCCTGGCAGGAGACGTTCATATGTTTCTGATAAACCCACTTTTAATTCAGATCTATGAGTCATATTTTTAATATTAATTAAGGCTTAAACCATCAACTTTTATCTTACCCTTTAGATATTTTTCATCCTCGTGGAGTATTTCAACCACCTCAGTTTTTATGACCTCCAACTCCTCCTGGCTAGTGGCAAAAACAACTACTATAAAAGGATGCTCGGGGGAATCAAACTTTTCTCCCAATCCATGATGACCAAAAGCAATGTTAACAGCAACTCTCAACTCTTCCGCCGTGTACTCGGCTGGTAAATATTTTCTCTCTACTACAAATCCCATCGGTAAACCTCTTTCATTGTCCGGGTTGAAACCACCGACTCCGTCAAAATAAACTACGCGAGCAGTGTGAAAATCCTTTGGTCGCTCCATTTCCTCAACCGCAATGTGGCTAACCTCGGCTTCATGACCCATACGGCCCATTTCATCAGCAACTTTTCTGACCCACTCTTTAGCATAATTTTCTATATCTTCGGCTTTGACATCTTCTGGCTTCATGTTCGGGTTATCTCTTCGGTAAGCCAAACCAGCCGCGCCACAACCACCATGACTAGTTAAATGAGTTATGCCACGCCCAATAAATAGTTCGGCCACCTTTTTAACACGCTCTTCTTCGTTGGAAGCAGGAAACAAAATTCCAGAGCCTGCCATACAAAATTTTCCTTCCCCATTAACATCCTTATGTGCCGTACCTTCATCCATACAAACCACACATTGAAGTTCGGTTTTAAATGCATGTTTCAAATCTGGAAATTCACGTTTGAAATAAACTGGCGCTCCATCTCTATTTAATAATAGTATTTCATCATCCCCCTCTAACCATGCTGTATCTTTAGCCCTTACTTCATTTGTATCACTCATAAATATAATTTAATTAATAAATCTGGCTTAAATATTTAAACAAACTTTGGCGAGATTGTCAATCATAGAATCTCTTAAATTTTTTTAAAAAAATGTTACCTGTGCATAACTTTACTTGACGCTATTCCTTTTTTTTACGAATGTATTATAATAAATACAGGTCGATAGAAAATTTTTTACATCAATGCTTGTGTGTAAAAAATAATTCTTCAAAAATAATTTTATTCTCGCGATCGCGAGTAGAAAATAATTTCCATTTATTTCTCGCTCGAGAAATAAATTGAAAGGGGGTGACACTTATGCCAGCTAAGAAACGCAAAGTGGCCAAGAAGAAAGCCGCTCCAAAGAAGAAAGTTGCTAAAAAAACTACTAAGAAAACTGCCAAGAAGAAAGTTGCTAAGAAACGCAAATAATACTTCTTTGAAATAAAAAGTCCTCTGTTAAGGAGGATTTTTTATTTATCTTTAGCCAAATATTTAGAGTAACAATTTTTGCTTTCCCTTTCCTTTTTCATACTCGACTTCTATTTTTCCGAATTCACCGTCATAACCAGGAATTATTTTTGTCTTTCCATCTCGCATGCTCTGTATTGCCTCACCGACTTCTGAATAATTACTCGCGCTATCAATTTCCTTTTGCTCAACATGTAATAATATTTTAAATTCACTTCCTAATTTATTTGTAAGATTTTTATACTCTTCGATAACTTTTTTACTTTTATCACCAACTCCTAATACAGAAGATAAAATTTCTGTTAAGGGAATGATGTATCGGTGTGGAATAAAATTATTTTTTTGGGCATCTTTTTCTTCGCGATCAGCTAAATCATCGACTCGATGCAACACACCAATTGTCAGCTCCTTCTTACATACCGGACAAATATTTTTTAATTTTTTGTTTCTTTTGGCTCTAAACTTACTCCGCAAGCGCGATGGCCATCAAAATGATACTTCCCTTCCTCTGGATAAAATTCAATAGTATATAAAAAACGACTTTTATCCCCGGTTTTAATTATTTTCAAAATATTTGTATAATCTATTTCTTTTTCGTCTCGAAAACCAAAAACATTAGCTTCTCGGCCTAATTTTTCTAGGCTGTGAGCATCAGAGTTAGATACTAAAACGATATTATCTAAACCACTCAAGCGACGGTTCATTGTCGGATCACTGGATAATCCGGTTTCAATTGCCTTAATATGGGGTGTTAATTCTTCAAAACAGTCTTGAAGATTATCATAACCGCTTTTAGAACCAAACACAGCAAACCAAGGGGTCCAGGCATGAGCGGGTATCATCATAAACCCCGGATCAATATCTAACATGAGCTTAAGCAATTCTTTGGCAGGAAGCCCCATAATAGGCCGGCCATCTGAGCGTAAGTTTACTTTTCGGCCTTCTAAAGCTGCATTTAATTTTGCGACAGCTTCCAAGTTGGGCGCTAAAAGAACCAGGTGCAATCGTCGAGTTGCATCTCTGTGTTTATATATGCAGGCTACTTCGGTGCTTAAAATAAATCTGGTTGGAGAATTCTGGTCTTTCAATTTATATAATCCCCCATTATCTTCAACCAGGCTTTCCTCCATGTGTTTAAACCAGCCTGGGTGGGTAAAATCTCCTGTCGCGACAATATCTATACCTTTTGTTTCACAGGCTTTCGCAATTTTTGGCAACTCTAAATCTTTCGAGCAAGCTCGAGAGTATTTGGAATGAATATGTAAATCAAGTATCCGCTCTATCATGGAGATAATTATTGTATAAAGGGATTGGGAATTGAAAGTTGCACCAAGTCATCGCCCACCGCCTTACGGAATTCCAGTTTTACAGCCGCAAGAGCAATTACCCCGCTTTTCCAAATTGTTTTAGCACCATATTTTTTATCTCCCACGATTGGATAACCGAGGTGGGACAACTGAGAGCGTATTTGATGTGGCCTACCAGTCTTAAGATTAATTCTTAAAAGGGTAGTATCCCCTATTTCCTTGATCTTCTCATAATCTAACTCGGCTCGCAAGCTGCCCGGGACATTATTATCAAAAACCTGAACTACATTCTTATTTTCATCTTTGATAAGATAATTTACCAATGTTCCTTTTGCTTGTTTTACCACACCCTCAACCAGGGCTTCATAAGTTTTTTTCACCACATGGTTTCGGAATTGTTCACTTAATCGTGAGGCACCTTTACTGGTTTTGGCAAACAATACTATGCCCTCCACTCCACGATCTAGTCGGTGTAATAACCCTAAAAATACATTGCCCTTTTTGCTATATTTTTCCTTTATATAGTCTTTAACCTCGTCCATTAAACATCGGTCGTTTGTGGAATCACCTTGCACTAAAAGACCCGCTGGTTTGTGCACCGCAATTAAATGATTATCTTCGTATAATACTTTAAGAGACATAATTAAGCGCTCCAGCGAGCGAATATACCGCAGGGCAACAACCTCCCACCACGGCTTTCTTCAATTGTTAATTCACCGACTTCAATTTGTCCACCCTGGCCGTCGAAGTAATCTTCTAAATTATTGGCGTAGGCTAAGGCCGAATAACCCGAAGCATAGCCGTTAATTAAGTAAAATAATGGCTTGTCTGATAAAACTTTCTGACATAAATCCATCAGCTCTAAAAAGTGGTCTTCGATCTTCCACAATTCTTTGTTTGGACCGTGTCCGAAGGCTGGAGGGTCTAAAATGATTCCATCGTACTTACGACCGCGCTTAATTTCTCTTTTCACATACGCCCGAGCATCATCTAATATCCAACGAACTGGTTTATCTTGTAAACCGGACAACTCGGCGTTGTCTCGTGCCCAGCCGATCGCCACTTTAGAACCATCAACATGGCAAACTTCCGCGCCCGCTTTTGCGGCTGCCAAAGTCGCGCCACCGGTATAACCAAACAAATTTAATACTGATACTTTCCTGTTCGCCTTAGCAATTTTCCCCATGGTCCATTCCCAATTACTTACTTGCTCTGGAAAAACGCCTGTATGCTTAAAAGCTGAAGGCCTAATCCAAAATTTAAGGCCAGCTAACTCAATTGGCCAACGCTCAGGAACATTTCTCTTGGTTTCCCAACCTGACTTCTTATCTTCACGACGAAAAAAGGCATGAACATTGTTCCATTCTTTTTCATTCAAACTCTTCTTCCATAATGCTTGTGGGTCTGGACGAGACAAAACAACCTCACCATACCTTTCCATTTTTTCACCTAATCCACTATCTATTAATTCATAGTCTTTACCTGGCTTTGTACTTAATATTGTTATTTCTTTCATATATTTTGAATTGCTCGAGCAACAACTTTGCTAATCTCTTTGTCTAATGGATTAGGTAGAATGTTATCTCTATTTAAATCTATAACACAACTAGCCAATGCCTTTGCTGCGCGCAGCTTCATTTCGGTCGTCAAAGACTTTATTTTGCCGTCCAAAAGCCCCCGAAATATACCTGGAAAAGACAAAACATTATTCACTTGATTTGGGAAGTCGCTTCGTCCGCTCGCTACGATATACGCACCTGCTTTCTTGGCAATATCAGGCATTATTTCAGGAGTTGGGTTAGCTAAAGCAAAAACACACGCTTTCTCGTTCATACTTTTTACCATGTCCTCAGCAACAACGTTGCCTTTGCTTACCCCAATAAACACATCTGCCCCCTGCATTGCTTCAGACAATCCACCTTTTCTTATCTCTCTATTTGTAATCTTTGCCAACTCTTTTTTTGTATCATTTAAATCATCTCGGCCTTCATAAATAATTCCCTTGGAGTCAACTAAATATATATTCTTAATACCGGCTGACATTAATAATTTTGAAATAGCAACTCCAGCTGCGCCTACTCCGTTTACCGTTACCCTAATTTCCTCGATTCTCTTATCTGTAAGTTTCAAAGCATTTAATAAGGCAGCCAAAACCACAACTGCTGTTCCATGTTGGTCGTCGTGAAAAACAGGAATATCTAAAATTTGATCTAATCTCTCTTCGATTTCAAAACAACGGGGCGCGGAAATATCTTCTAAGTGAATACCGCCAAACATAGGAGAAATTAATTCAACGGTCCTAATTATTTCTTCCGCATCTTGAGTTTTAAGAGCAATTGGCACCGCATCAACACCGGAAAATTCTTTATACAAAATACATTTTCCTTCCATAACCGGAAGACTAGCTTCCGGACCAATATTTCCCAAACCCAATACCGCACTACCATCTGTCACCACTGCAACCAGATTGTTCTTCCTTGTTAAGTCATATACTTTCTCAGGGTTAGTAACAATTGCTTCACAGGCCTTAGCTACCCCAGGAGTATATGCCAGACTTAAATCTTCCCGCGTTTCTAATTTAGCGCGTGATTTTATCTCCAACTTCCCTCTTAATTCCTCGTGATAGTGTACAGGGTCAATCATATAAAATTGATTCTAAATTCTAAACCATGATTTTTAAAACCTAACTCTTCATACCATTTATGCAAACCTTCTCGGCCGTGCCGACTAGTTGCGATAAGTTTATAACATCCATTTTCTTTGGCTTCTTTAATTATCTCCTTTACAATACCCACTCCCAAACCTTGGCCGCGATAAGCTTCATCAACTGCTACATATTCAAGTAAACCAAACGGTTCCTTGTGGTAGTCGTTTTTTAAAAGATATAAATAAGCCCTTCCGATTTCTTTATCTCCGTCTTTTAAAGAAAAATGGACAACTTGGCCAACCGGTTTTTTTTCTTTAATTAGCTCCATATTACTTTAAAGTCCTTTTAAAATATTCACCTAACTTTATACTACACAACCCCCCACCAGCTCGTTCGTAGTCTAGACCTACGACTTTCCTGTCTTTTAAGTTTTCTAGATCGACATTAAACACACCCCAGCCATGTTTGTTATACGTCTTCTTCTCTCCCTGACTCAATTTGTGATTATTATATATTACTAAATCTATTTTTCTGGGTAAATAATCCTCGATTGCCAAAACCATTTCGCTTAAATTATCTGGTCCATGTTCACCATCGACAGGATGAGCATTGCCGGCATTAAATATTATTTTGGCTTTAGATTTTTTAAACGCTTCCTTAATACCGCTAGGTAGTAACGAAGCAATTACACTAGTAAAAACCTCACCTGGACCCAAAATTATATAATTAGCCTTTCGTATTGCCTCCAGTGTGCCCTTGTAGGCTTTTCCACCCGGTGACAACCAAACCTTTTTAATCTTCAAATCTTTAGAAAAATTTGGGTCACTCAGACTAACCTCGCCCTTAACAACTTGGCCATTGCTTAATTCCCCCACCAGTTGTGTTTGGTCTAAAGTTGAAGGATGAGCTTGACCAACCGACTGCAAAGCTTCTTCTAGCGAACGCAAGGCTCGGAGAAAATCTTTTTCTTCTCGAGCTACAAGGGTCAAAAAAAGATTCCCTAAATTTGGCCCACGCCTGGCCTGTAATTTCTTATTGATATTTGTTAGAGCGCTAATCCGATTTTTGTAAAATATATCTTTTAACAGGGGGTATGGATACTTTGACATCGCCAACACTGCTCGCATTATATCTCCCGGTGGTAATACTTTGTAATATTTACGTATTGCCCCAGTTGACCACCCATTGTCACTCATTGTCGTAACTGATGAAATTTGGAAGCAGTCGGCATGATTTTTTAAAGCGACAATGGAAACTGCCGCGCCGTTTCCGCCGCCCATTACAACAACTCTTGGCATATTATTCAACGGTTACACTTTTCGCTAAATTCCTTGGTCGATCGACATCTCGTCCCAACCCAACTGCCACATAATACGACAGTAGTTGTAATGGCAAAGTATTTAACAAAGGTTCTAAAACTTCCATGGTTGGCGGGACATATATCACATGATCAGCTAAAGCACGGGCCTCCTCATCACCTTCTGTGGCAATTATTATCAACTTCGCCCCTCGAGCTTTTACTTCCTCGATGTTGCTTCTCATTTTTTCATATAACTGGTTCTTGGTCATGATGGCAATAACTGGAAAATCCTTAGACAAGAGCGCGATCGGACCATGCTTCATCTCTCCACCTGGATAAGCCTCACTATGAATATATGAAATTTCCTTTAATTTTAAGGAGCCTTCTAAAGCAACTGGATAATTAACTCCACGACCCAAATAATAACAGTTATGGTAATTCTTTAATATTTCGGCAATACCTTTTGCTACTTCTTTGTTATCATGTAAAACTTGGCGCATTTTCCCAGGTATTTCCTGCAAGGCTTTTAAAACTCGTTCACCAGTAGCCAAAGATAATTTTCTAAGCCGACCAAACTGCAAGGCGTATAAAATCAAAATAGCCACCATGTTGGTGTAGGCCTTAGTGGAAGCTACGGCTAATTCAGGACCAGCATGAATATATGTTCCTCCATCTGTTTCACGCGCGATGGTTGATCCCACGACATTTACAATACCGCGGACAAAGGCACCCCGACGTTTAGCTTCACGAAGGGCGGCTAAAGTATCTGCAGTTTCACCTGACTGGGAAATACCAAATACTAACGTGTTATTATCCACTATTGGGTCACGATAACGAAATTCACTGGCCACATCTACCTCTACCGGAATTCCCGCTAACCGCTCAAAGGCAAACTTTCCTATTTCAGTCGCATAGCTCGCTGTACCACAAGCAATTAAAAAAATTTTATTAATTCTTCGCATTTCATCTTCACTCATGTTCAAACCACCAAGATGTGCAGTCCCCTCTTCCAAGTTATATCTGCCTCTTATTGCATCTTCAAATACAGCTGGCTGATCGTAGATTTCCTTTAACATGAAATCTGCATAACCTTGCTTTTCTGCTTCTTTTTCATCCCAGTCGATTGACTCAACACTCTTGTCTATTACTTTAAAATCTATGTTGTATATCTGGTGACCCTTCTCATTTATTTCTGCTACCTCGCCATCATCTAAAAAAATAACTCGATGGGTATAACTTAACATTGCTGCTGGATCAGAAGCAATAAAATATTCATTCTCCCCCAAACCAATCGCTAAGGGGCTGCCCAAGCGGGCGGCAATTAAACGACCGGGCTCTTTAGCGTGTATTGCCACCAACCCATAGGTTCCACGCACAACTTTTAGAGCCTCTTTAACAGCGTTTAGTAAATCTCCTTGATAAAAATTTTCTATAAGATGGGCTAATATTTCCGTATCTGTTTCTGAAGTAATTTGATGACTAGACAAATATTTCTCTCTAATTTCTCGATAATTCTCAATAATACCATTATGCACAATTGTTAATTCTTGAGTACAATCACTGTGCGGATGGGCATTGTTCTCTGTAACACCACCGTGCGTAGCCCAACGCGTATGGGCAATACCGAGAGTTGATGAAAGAAGATTTTCGCCTTTCAACTTCTCTTCTAAGTTACTAATTTTGCCAATCGATCTTACGCGTTTAATATTCCCCTCGGACAACAAGGCCACACCAGCTGAATCATAACCGCGATATTCCAATCTTTTCAGGCCGCGTAATAATACTGGCAAAGCATTTTGAGTTCCTAAATAGGCGACAATACCACACATATTGCTTATGCTGTTAAACCAATTTTAAATGCCTTAAGGTTTTCTGACCAATTTGGTTTTTTCTCTAACTTATTTTTTAACACCTGCTCAACCACTTTTTCGTTTAGTCCTGATTCTGCTAATTTTTTTACCAAAATACCTAAAACAAATAAATTTAAACTCCCCACAGAGACTTTTTCATCTTCCAAAATCTTCTTATATTTGTCTAAACGTACAACATCTACTCCTTTTTTCTGATAAACTTTTGTACGTAAGTCCGCCTGTTCTGACATTATAACTAAAATATTGGGTACTTGAAATTTTGGATAAACAATTTTGTCTTTCGAAATTTGCACATACGCCAAAGACACACCACCTCTTTGTTCTAGGCCGTAATTAGGAATAACCGAAACAAAATAATTGGATTGGAAAGCGGCTTGACCAATAATTTCTGAAATTGTTTGAACCCCCTGCCCACCATCACCGGCGATTAAGATTTTTTTAGGCATACTTAGACATTTTTCATGTGAGCGATAAAATCAACTAGATTATTAAAAAGATTATTTTTGTCTAAATCTTCTACTCTTTTCCACTCATAATTTATTACCTCGTGCCCGATCATATATTTTTCGTCTCTTGTTTCTTCCTTAATCCTAGTAGAAAAAAATAGATTAAGTGAATTAAAATATTTTCCGTCATTGTAAAATCCAGTCTCGTTAACATAGAGCGGCAGCCGACTCAAAACCTCAACTTCACATCCGGTCTCTTCGAGGCATTCTCTCTTTAATGCTACCAGTAAATTTTCTGATGATTCTACTCCTCCGCCTGGAAGGCCATAACGGTCGTTAAATTTAGTCTTCACTGTTAAAACCTCCTTCTTAGTTGATTGAATATAAGCGTAAACAGATATACGCCGATAAACTATCTCGTCATTTTTTGGCACGTGCACGTTATTGTCTACATCAAGAAACAACATAATTTTATATTTCGCCAGTCTTAAAAACAGTTTTGAGATTGTTTTCTAGGTACTGTATTGTTTCAATGCCCTTAGTTTTCCAATTGGTCGGGCAGAAAGACAAAAATTCAATTAGAGAAAAATGCCCTTTTGCTTGCGTTTCTAATGCCTTACCCAAAAACTCTTGCATCTGTTTTGGATCGTTCACTGCCGTACGAGCAAAAAAAGCATCTTCGTTCGCGACTTCGCGTAGTAATTCTGGCCCGTGCACTGGCGGTAGGTTAGGATCTTTTATTCCTGTTGGACCTACTTGTCCACCCGTCATACCATAGACCGTATTATTAACAACAATAACTAGTATTGGTTCATCCCGTCTGACCGCATGGAACAAACTTTGCCACCCGATTGAATAAGCCCCACCATCGCCAGAAATACCAATACAAATCGCCTCAGGCTTGGCTCGTTTAAAACCAAGCATGGTCGGAGTTACTCGACCGTGATGAGTTTGAAAAGTGTGTATTGGTAAATAATCCCAACCTAAAAGTGAACAACCGATATCTAAACCTAATACCGCTTTCTCTAACAACCCTTTTTCTTCCAAAGCTCTCTTTAACATCATGAGCACAATTGGATGACCACAACCAGCACAAAATTTTGCTAAATGCTCAGTCATATTACTTCAATATCAATATATATTTAACAATGTCCTCAGGTTCAATTCCTAGTGCCGGTTTCTGTAAGTAAGTAAATCCTGGCAGATTCTTAACTGTTACATTGTTATGCACTAAATTAGCCAGTTGACCAAAGCTTGATTCAATAACAACGATCTGTTTCCATTTTTTTCCGACGAGCAACTTGTTAAGCTCCTTACTTGGAAAAGGCCGTAAGGTTACCGGTCGAAATAGTCCGACCTTCTTTTTCTCTTGTCGTAAAATATCAATGGCCGCCTCAGCGCTTGAACCAACTGTACCATGGGCAATAATCAGTATTTCGGCGTCTTTAGTTTTTACTTCCTTACTTGCCGCAACCTTTGCACTCATTTTAAGATACTCTTTTTGGGTAGTTTCTAACTTTTGATTTAGTTCCTCTTCTGTGGTATAGATATTTGGCAGGTGAACCGGTTTTTGATCTACAAATCTAGACTTAGCTAAAACGTTTTTAATGTCTCTTACTGGTTTAGAAAAAACGGACTTAGTTTTTAATGCGTAGCCGTCGGTTAAAATTATGGCTGGAAAACGATATTGCCAAGCATCGTTAAAAGCTTGGCGCGTTAGGGTGTATAATTCTTCCAAATTAGCTGGTGAATATACCACCCGATGTCCTTCTCCATTACCACCAAAGCATGCTAAGGTCACTTCTTGTTGTGAATATATTACTGTACCAGATGAAGGACCACCGCGCTGCGCAACGAGCAAAACCATTGGTATACGCATAGCTTCGGCCATTACCAAGGCATCCTGCATTAAAATATGTCCCGGACCAGAGGTAGCACTAAAAACCTTCTCCCCGGCTAATGCTGCTCCAGCCACCGCAAAACCTGCCGCAATCTCATCCTCTGTTTGCAAGGTTTTGCCACCTTTCTTTTCCCAATTTTCTAATACTTCACTGGAGGGTGTTATGGGATAGCCGTACATCATTTTAGCACCAGCATCTAAACAAGCTTGTACCACCACTTCTCCCCCAGTTGCGAACTCACGATTCGACTTTATCATAAGATATTGGTCACACGTAAATTTTCAGCAAGATCTAAATGTTCCTTTGTGTTTATACCCAAGGCTTCATGCGGATCAATAGTAACAGAAGAAATCTTATCACCACGTGAAAAAGCTAGTTTCACTAAATCAGTTAAATAATACTCTTTTTGTGCGTTTTCATTTTTTAATTCTCTAAGATTCTTCCACAACCACTCCGCATTGAAACAAAAAAAGGCGGTGTTTACTTCTTTAATCACCAACTCCTCGGGTGAGGAATCCTTTTTTTCTACTATTCCAATAATATGTCCTGTTTCTGAATGACGTTTGATGCGACCAAAATCATAAAACTGGGCACGCCAATCTTCAAAATCATCGACCGTGACAGTCATTAATGTCAAAACATTATTCTTTTCACGATGTTTTTCCACCAGCTTCCTAATAGATTCTGGAGACACAAATGGCATATCCCCATACATAACAACCACATCTTCCGCAAAACCATTTATTTTCTCTTCAGCGACCTGAACAGCATGACCAGTACCAAGTTGTTCCCTCTGAATTACATATTCTGCTCGATCACCTAAATAATTTTGCACCGCTGGATTATCGGCACAAACAACAACCACCGGCTTTTGATCCAATTTTAAAGCTTCTACACATCTTATAACATGGTCAATAAGCGGTGCACCCTTCAGATCATGCATTACTTTAAGTTTATCACTTTTCATTCTAGTACCTTTTCCCGCTGCCAAAACGACAATTCCCACCTTAGACAATTTTTGCAACATATTTACTTATTTCACTTAATGTTTTAAAGAAAGGAATCCCGCTTTCTTGATATTCTTCAATCTTAGTTCTTGGATTAACTTTAGAAACTACTTGCACCCACGGCAATGCTTGTTTTACTGCTTTGTTTTCACGCAAGCTATCATTTACAAATAAGACTTTTGTCTTTTCTTTAAATCTTTCCATCAAAATCTGATCTTTATGGTAATGTGGGATAATAATGTCATCAAAAGATTTGTCTAACTTTATTGACCGGAGTTTCCGCACCTGAAAAGCTTTGTTACCGGCTGATAATAAAACCAATTTTTCTGTTTTCTTTCTTATGTCTTCCAGAAATTCGTAGGTATCTGGAAAGATGTATAAATTTTTAAATAAGCTGTTCAATTCTTTCTCTACTTCTGGTTTAAACTTATACCCCAACCCTTCCAGCGCTTTAAGGTGATTCTTAAAGGTATAATCATAGTAACCAACTGGCCCTGTTTTATTACCATGTATGGCTAGAAGATATGAATGAACAAAATCGTTTTCTTTAACACCTTGATCGTAAAATATTTTCTTCTTATCCTCAACGAACTGGCGTGTGTTAAAAAGTGTAGCATCAAGGTCAATAAAGGCAAACTTAAACATAGTTATTTCCGAAAGGCGATATCACAAATCTCTATAAACCGCTCACGAGCGATCGTATTTAAAAATTCTTTTCTGGATTCACCGGAATAATCAGTCATTTCCTGCCAAATAGCTCGACCAGCCAAAAAACCCTGTGCACCAGCGGAAATAGCATTCTTTAACTGCTCCCTAAAAACATCATATGGTTCGCCCCGTGTTAATAAAATCCACGGTGTCTGCCCAACTTTTTCAGTAATCTTTCTACATGATTCCGCGTCACCAGGATATTCCAGCTTCCAAACATCAGGAATAATATTGTTGTGTAAAAACTGATCTAATGAACGCATTATCCACTCGGCGCGATGTGCACCAGTTTTTTCATTACCATAAGTCACAATCTCGAGGAATAAAGGTAGTTCATTCGCATGGCTATCCTCTAACGCTTTTCGAGAGACCTCGATTTGTTCATGAACATTATTCGCTTCGGGGTTAAAATATACCAACAATTTTGTTCCGGAAGCGCCTTGGTTTTTTAAATCATTAGCAGTGTAGGCTAAAACAGTCTGGCGGTCGTCACCGATTTGCTCATAACCGCTTTTTTCTAAACACAGTAAATATGGCTTTACCTTGTCTTCATAGGCTGCCAATCCCCAATCCGGATCTATCAAAACTCCACTCATGAGATCAGAGACAGAGTCAATAATTTCTTTTTTGGCAGCTATAACCTCTGCATCAGTCAAATTATCTGGGTTTTCCTTATCTACAAATTTTTTAAAACTACCTCGGTGGTCCAAGGCAAGCATTAAATATTTTCCGTCTTTTGTAAAAGTGTCTGTAAGCATAATGTTATTATTTTTCTCCTTGCCATTCTTTTTTAAATTCCTCCATGTATATTTTCAAAAATTCTATTCGTGGTCCGGCAATCTCTTTAGCTGTTTTAGTATTCATCATAGCAGGAAGCTTCAATAGTTTTTCAAAAAAATAATTGTAACTAGTTCCTTCTCTTTTTTTATGCTGATAGTCATCTTTCGTAAGTTTACGACGGGGTTTTCTTTTCGGGTCATGGATAACTCTTTTAATTCTTCCACCAGTTGCAAAAGTACGCGCAATTCCCAATGCCCCGATCGCATCTAACCAATCAGCATCTTGCAAAATCTTGCCTTCTAGCGTTTTTGGTACAACAGTTTCGTCTGCGTTATATTGCGCTTCAGCAATAATGTCGATAATCTTTTCTTGCAAATCATCTTCCAACCCCAAAACGTCCATCATACCGTGCAAGACTAGCGAACCTTTCACTTCGTTAAATTCGTGCTGCTTGTAATCTCCGAGGTCATGCAATAATGAAGCTAACTCAACCAAAAACAAATCTCCCCCTTCTTTAGTCTGAATTCTTTTCACCATTTTCCAAACCCTTTCCACATGCCACCAATCATGTCCGGTCGGCTCATTTTCCAGTTTTAGCCTTACATAGTCTGCTGTTTTTTTAATCAAGGCTTGCTGGTCCATAGGGATTATTGTTAAAGATAATCTGTCTATATTTTAACATTAAAACACCTCTTTGAAAAGGTGCTTTTTGTTAGATTTTAACAACAAAAAAAGGCCATTGTCCTGGCGACGGCCTACTTTTGCCCGAGGGCTATCATCGGCGCTGATAGGCTTAACTGCTGTGTTCGGGATGGGAACAGGTGTGACCCTATCGCTTGTGTCACCAAGACAATGACCTTTTTTAGACGACAATTAACTAGAGTTGAAAGCACTGCTTAATGCTTTCGTTGTACGCTCGACCGATTAGTACGCCTCGGCTCAACATATTACTATGCTTATACCTAGCGCCTATCAACCTCGTAGTCTACAAGGAGTCTATAACGAATGTTAATCTTGAAGACGGCTTCACGCTTAGATGCTTTCAGCGTTTATCCGTGCCGAATATAGCTACCCAGCAATGCCCCTGATGGAACAACTGGTACACTAGAGATTCGTCCATTCCGGTCCTCTCGTACTAGGAATGAGCCTTCTCAACATTCTACGCCCGCAACAGATAGGAGACCGACAAATTTGTTACTGTTCCTTGTTATTGGAACGATTCAATATTTCTACTGAACTCTGTGTGTCGCCACACAGTTCGGACTATATCTTTAGTTGACCTAACCGATCAACATGTCTAGCATTTAGTCTCTGAGGATTCCTTGTAAGAACAAGGCCTTTCCTGCTGATTGTCTGCACTCAACACATTTTTACTTACTAAAAATAAGTAGTGTGAGATTCACAAGTCTCACTCCTAATGAGACTTTCCAGATTTTCCAGCATTTAGCTAGATTTTAAGACAGCGCGGTCTTTGGTTAAAAAACCAAAATTTTCACTGTCTCACGACGTTCTGAACCCAGCTCGCGTACCGCTTTAATTGGCGAACAGC
>CAZEEW010000014.1:0-24615 GCA_964511375.1 uncultured Gammaproteobacteria bacterium
CCTGCTAAAAAGCAGGATTTTTCTTAGCTTGCTTTTTGGACTAATTTTGTATATAATACCCTTTGCTAAACATATATTATGGATGAAGAAAACAAACCACAAAAGGCGAGTAAAGCCATTGCTAGCACCTTAATGGGTGTTGGGTTGTTTTTGTTAGAACTCATTAAGATATCTCTACTTGCTGGTGTGACAATCTTTTTGATTCGTTATTACCTATTCAAACCATTTTACGTTAAGGGACAATCAATGGAACCAAATTTCTTTGAAAAGGAGTATCTAATCATTGATGAGATCTCTTACCGCCTACGTTCACCAGAACGTGGTGAGGTCATCGTCTTCCGTTATCCAGAGAACCCTAAGGAATATTTTTTGAAAAGAGTGATTGGTTTACCGGGTGAGCGTGTCAAGATTTCCAATAATCAGGTTATTATTTACAACGATCAATACCCAGAAGGAAAAGTTTTGGAAGAAGCTTATCTTCCGTCCTATGTGGAAACTTTGGGAGATAAGATCACTACACTAGGACCAGATCAGTATTTTGTGTTGGGGGATAATCGCTCTAACAGTTTAGATTCTCGTCGAATTGGGCCAGTGGATAAAAGTTACATTGTTGGCCGTGCTTGGTTTCGGGGCTGGCCTGTTAACCGGATGCAAACATTCTCAGCTCCGGAGTTAGGTATTTAAATAATCAAATTAATCCCCGCGAGAGCGGGGATGAAGTTTTTAAAGTTAAACTTATGAAAAAAACTACGACAATAAAAAAGAAAGAAGTTAAGAAACCGGCTACTCCGGTAAAAGCCGGAAAAGATAAGAAGGAAAGCGGTGGGCAAGAGGTAAAAGCCAAGAAGGGGTATAACGTATTGCGTGGCATGAAAGATGTGTTACCGAAAGAAGAGCGTTTTTGGAAAACTCTTTACCACAATGCTGAGAAATTAGCTGAACATTTCCAATTTGGACGCATCGACACTCCAATTGTTGAAGATGCTAATTTGTTTATCCGTTCAATTGGTAAAGGTACTGATGTCGTAGACAAAGAAATGTACGTCTTTGAAGATCGGGATGGATCAAAAGTATGTCTTCGTCCAGAAGCAACAGCGTCAGTTACCCGTGCCTACATCAACGGTGGTATGTGGAATATGCAACAGCCAGTTAAGTTCTGGTACTGGGGTTCAATGTTCCGTCACGATCGACCTCAAGCTGGTCGTTATCGCCAACTTAATCAAGTGGGTTTCGAGACATTCGGTAGTGATGAGCCGGCCTTGGACGCCGAAATAATTTTAGTTGCTTACAATTGGTATAAAGATTTGGGTTTACCAGTACAAATACATATTAATAGTATTGGTACTCCTGAAGAAAGACAAAGGTACAAAACTGAATTAGTTAATTATTATCGCACAAAACGCAGTTATCTCTGTGAAGATTGTCGTCTGCGTATTAGCAAAAATCCTTTACGTCTTTTGGACTGCAAAGCCGAACAGTGTCAACCAATTAAGGAAGATGCGCCACAGATTGTGGATTGGTTGGGTGAGGTGTCAAAAGGTCATTTCATGAAAGTCCTGGAGTATTTAGATGAATTATCTGTTCCGTACGTTTTACAATCGACCTTGGTGCGTGGTTTGGATTATTATACTCATACAGTCTTTGAGGTTTACCCAGAAACAGGAGAAGAAGGTGCTCAGAGTGCTTTGGGTGGTGGCGGTAGATATGATTTATTAGCTGAAGAAATTGGTGGCCGTGCGACTCCAGCCGTTGGTTTTGCTGGGGGAATTGAGCGAACCGTTTCCGCTCTTAAAGCGGCTGAAGAACAGGGTTTGGCCAGCGTACCCAAGTTTGAATCAGACGTATTCTTGGCCCAATTAGGCGATGAGGCTCGTCGCCGTTCTCTCTATCTTTTAAATGAATTACGCAACAGTGGTATCAAGATTGCTTATAACTTTTCTAAGAATTCTTTAAAAAACCAGCTAGAAGTAGCCAATTCCTTGAATTTACCATACGTTTTAATTATTGGGCAAAAAGAGGTTCAGGATGGTACGGTTATTATCCGAGATATGGAGTCTGGGGTGCAGGAGACCGTTGACCAAAAGAAGGTTGAAAACATCCTAAAACGCAAGTTGGGTCGCGTTTGACGGAATGAAGAATTAAGTGTATACTAGACCCAAGTTAATTTAATTAATTTAAGAGCGGAGGTGAATATTTGTGGCAGAGATTAAACGCCGTAAGAATGAGTCTTTTGAGGCTTTTATTCGTCGCGTTAAAAAGCGCTGGCAACAGTCTGGTAAAATTCTTCAAGTAAAGAAGATTCGTTATCATGATAAAGAGCCAAATCGCAACATGCGTCGTAAAAGTGCATTACATCGAAAGACTGTTTCTGACAAGATGGAGTATCTCAAAAAAATCGGCCGTTTGCCGGAAGACCCACGTGGTCGTTCTCGCTAAAGAGAAGATTTAAATGGAGAGAGAAGTTTAGTTTTATAATTCCATTGTTTCATGCTTCAATGGATGAAGAATAACTTCAAGCAAAAAAGAAAAACCGCTGGACTATTAGGGGTATTATTCCTGGCGGTTTTTTTTGTTTTCTTATTTCAACACTTTCCTGTTGAAGCACAAACTATATCTACTAATGAAGCCGGTGTTGACATGGTGGAACAACCGCTTGGTTTACCATCGACAGATATCCGTATCATAATCGCGCGTGTTATTCGTGCTGCTTTAGGGTTGCTCGGTATTATTTTGTTAGTGATCATAATCTATGCTGGTTATTTATGGATGACAGCAGGTGGTAATGATGAACAAATTGGTAAAGCCAAGTCTATTATCCGTAATGCCGTTATTGGTTTAGTCATTGTCCTAAGCTCCTATGCGATTACGCAGTTTATCATCTCCAAACTCTTAGATGCGATTGGTGGTCCACAAAGGGGGCCAGGAGTGAATATAATGGCGACAACTAATTTCCAAGGCAGCGGCGCTCTGGGACACATTATCCGTGATCATTATCCAATGCGCAATCAGGTAGAAGTGCCGCGTAACACCAGTATTTTTGTTACCTTTACCAAGCCAGTTAGACCGGAAAGTTTTATCGATGATAGTACGGGTGATGGTATTTATGGTAATTGTAAAGCAACAATTGAAAATTGGTGGAATGATTGTGATCGTGTCAAAAATGTCAACAACGTTTTATCTGACACTTTGATAAACATTAAAAAAACAGAAACCGGTGAATCAATATTCGGTGCTGTAGCCTTGACTTCCAGTTCAACCGTTGGAGGAGTGGAAGGAGTTTTCACAATCGTTTTAAAACCTATTACAAGAGCAGAAGACGCAAAAGGTGGGTTTTTGGGTAGTGAAACGGAAAAAATAATGTACTCAGTTCGACTGGGTCCAAGTATTGAATTGAACGAGAGAAACTCTTCTGGTCAGTATGTCTCAGCTTTTGAACAGAGGATCTTAGGCAATAATTATTATGAGTGGTCTTTTACAACGAGTTTGAGTTTAGATTTTTCTCCGCCGACTATTAAAAGTGTTTTTCCGGTCCGTAATACTAAAGAACCTAAAAATACTGCAATTCAAATTGAATTTTCTGAGCCGATAAATCCAATTGGTCTGCAGGGTAGTTTGCGCGAAGGTGGGGATTATTATTATGTTGAGGGTTGGAACATATTTTTGCGGGCTTTAAACAGTGCCTTGCCAGCAGGCAGCTTTAATTTAGTTAGTAATTATCAAATATTAGAGTTTGTCTCCAGTAAAGAATGTGGTATTAATTCTTGTGGTAATCAAATATTTTGTTTGCCGGTTTGTGATGGAGAAAATGCTAATTGCACAGAGGATGTGTATCGTGTTTTGCTTCGAGCGGCGCATACTATTGGCGCTAATAGTTTTGAAGCCGTACCTTTAACCGGTGTCATGGATGCAGCCGGTAATGCATTAGATGGAAATGACAATGGGCGAGTTGATGATAATTGGTTCACTCTTAATCAAGATCCTGGTTCATATTTTACTCCGACACCAGATAACTATGCGTGGAATTTTACAATTGAAGATAGGGTAGATTCCACTTCGCCATATTTAGAAACAGTTATGCCTGGTCCAGATGCTAGTAGTGTTGTCCCGGATCAAGAATTAAGCATGACCTTTAGCAAAAGAATGTTGGTCTCTTCGTTGCACAATGTTAAATTAGAACAAAAAGAAGGTATCGGCGAACCAGCAGAAACAATTCCATTGTGCTACTGGCACCAGGTTAGGTATGTTAATGATGAAGAAACTGGTCTTAAAACTAAGGCGTTAGTTAGCCACTGTCCGTTCTTAGAACAAAAACAAATGTTTTATATCCCGACCGTAACTTCAACTGTAGTAGATGTTCATTATAACTGTTTTTACCCAGGTCGTGGTCCAGATCAGAAAGGGGTTCTGGTGCCTAATGAATGCGATGGTACAGATGCTAACTGCTGTAATGTTGGTGGAACTAATAAATTCTGTTGTAATGGTGACGTTAACGCAACCGTTAGCGGCTCAGAAGCTGCCTGCCGGGCGCGGGTTTTAGATTTAAGTCGTTAGAATTGTGAATAAAAATACAAAAAAATTTTTTCTAGGTTTCCTGATCGCTGTTGTTGGTTTAGTTGCTGTTAGCACTTTGTATGTTGGCCGTGATGTTTTGGCACAAACAGTCGGCACGGATGAGTTGGGTTTAAATGAGGTGAACAACGCTATTGGTTTGCCGAGTTCAGATATAAGAATTATTATTGCTCGGATTATCCGCGCGGCTTTGGGTTTACTCGGCATCGTGGCTGTTGGGCTTATTATTTATGGCGGCTATTTATGGATGACAGCAGGGGGTAATGATGAACAGGTTGGGAAAGCTAAAAAAGTTTTAATTAATTCGGTTTTGGGTTTAGTGATCATATTTTCCGCTTATGCCATTACCCAATTTATTTTCAATCGTTTAGTTGGTGCGACCACTGACATTCCAGCGCACTGTTCAGATGGAATACAAAATGAGGGGGAGACCGCCACTGATTGTGGTGGGGCTTGTCCTGCCTGCTCGACGGGCGGATGTCCAACATGTGGTTGGAACAATGCCAATGTTTTATATGTGGATCGCTTACCACCTTCAGGGCCGGCTTGTGTACGCAATGTTAAGCCGGTAGTTATATTTACTCAAGCAGTAAATTTAGAAAGTGTTAAAAGCAATCTGCAAATTGTTTTGAAATCGGACCCCAATACGATTGCCCCTGGTAATTGGCAATATGGTAGAAATAAAAATATTGTTATATTCGAACCCTCGGGTGATTGTGGAGACAGTGGAGCTGATGATTGTTTAAATTCATCAACTGAATATACACTACGCTTCTTGAATAACGGCACTAACATTGTTGCAGATAGTAATCCAGATTTGCGTCTTGCTTGTAACATGACTTGTAACAACGCTCGGGGATGTTGTGGCAATGTTAACTTTGCGACCGGTGATAGTGTCGATCGTTTGCCGCCGACCGTAGTGATTAGTCGTCCGCAAGCAGCGAATCCTTTGAACAATGAGCAAAACACCGATGTACAGGTAAGCTACACCGATGACAATGGCATGCAAAGTGTAACAGTTTATGCTGATGGTGTTAATCTTGGTACGCAAACTGTTAGTAATTGTACAAAACAAGGTCAAATTAATTTGTCTTGGCCAACTATTGGTATACCTTTAGGAGAACATCGTCTTTCTGCGGTGGGTTATGATTGGGCGGGTGGGAACGATGATGACGAACAAAGAGTAAGATTTTATCCCGGACATTGTTTTAACAATAGCCGTGATCAGGACGAGACTGGTTTAGATTGTGGTGGGTCTTGTGGTGCTTGTGGCAATGATTACTGTGATAACAACGAAGAGTGTCAGAGTGGCTATTGCGATTTAACCTCGCATAAGTGTATAGATAAAATGCGTATCACCGATTTTTCGCCAAGCGGTGGTGCCCCAGGTACTTATGTGTCAATTGACGGTTTCTTTTTTGGACAAAATGGGGGAAAGGTTTACTTTGCAAAAAAAGATAATCCCAATGTTGATACAGCTAGCGACTGGATTGAGGCGAAGCTCGTAGAGTGCGGTTCATCATTTGACGCCTGGACACCTTGGCAAATAGTGGTGGAAGTTCCAGAATCTGCTGTTGATGGTCCGATTAAAGTTGAAACACTTCCAACGCTAGGTGCTGACAATAAAACGTATATTTTTACAGATGTTACCAATGATACCTGGGGTAACCGTTTGCCTAACTTTGATGTTAATAATGATAAGCTCCCCGGACTTTGTGGTTTGAACCCAAATAACTCTAAGCCTGGTGAGCAAGTTGATTTAACTGGTAAAAATCTTGGTACTTTAAGTAATCCAAATGAAGACTACGTGCAATTTGGGAGTCTAAAGGCAGTCGTCCTTCCAGATAACTGGGCTTCTTCGGAAATTAATAACGCCCGCGTACCAGGCCTAAGTGCCGGGGCAGTTGGTGTAAAAGTGGTGGTAAATAACAAATCTAGTAATTCGTTACGTTTCACTGTGAACGAGGGGTTGAGTGCGGATTGGCCAGTTATAAATGAAATATCTCCAAGCGTAGAAATTGCGCGTGGTGGTTATCTAACTATCCGCGGAAATAACTTTGGGACAAGCCGTGGGCGAGTATATTTTAGACCGGCAAATGGGGGTGAAACAATTGAAGGTGATCAGTCAAGTTTCCCGAGTGGCTGTGTAAATACTTGGACTAATACAGAAATAATAGTTAAGTTTCCTCTAGATGGAGGCACAGAAGACAGCTATTACTACATTCAGGTAAATAACACTTCAAACAGCCAGGAAAAAATAAGTTTAATTGATGCCCGTTTTAAGTTGCAATTAAAGGGACATGCTCCTCCCCCAGGCATTTGCCACATTACACCAACTGCTGGCCCATCCAGGTTCCCTGAAGCTGCGCCGAAAATTAAGATCGTTGGAGAGTACTTTTTAAAAGGTGTTAATCCAGGTGAAGAATCTGTTGTCGATGCTCTTTTTACTGGACCTGCCTCTTCAAGAGTTGGTACGCATCAATTAGATGGAGCCAAATTTTCTCTTACTAATGATCGCTTAATCGAAACCTTCCCGCCACCAAATGTACAGAGTGGACCTGTAAGTGTAAAACGTTCTACTCAAGTGAGTAATAGTGTTAACTATTTTGTTCAGTCTTGTAACAATGATGACAATTGTCCGGGAGATGAGAAATGCTGTTTAGCTGGTACACAAAGTGGCTTTTGTGTAGCACAGGCAGAACTGTGTCAGGGTGAAACGCGTGCGGGCGGGTATATTTGGCGTTTCTCCAATAAAGAAATTGTCCAGTCACCACGCGTAGTAGAGAATTGTGAATTAAACCCGCCAGGTTTGCCTTCGCCATCACCAAGTTTGATGTGGAATCAGTTATCCCAAGGGGATCATAACCAGGTGTGTCGTACCTCGGTAGTTTCTGTTTCGATAAGCAATCTCGGCGCTAACGTTGCTTCACTGACTCCAAACAATGTTGTTGTGCAAGAATGTGACATGGCGCTTGCTGGAAATGTTTGTCAGAATCCACAAAATGTTCCAGTAGTTGATCAAAATAATAGCGCAGTTTCTTATAGTTTAATAAGCGGATCAACCGTGAATGAAAGAGTGTTGCAATTACATCCGGCCGCCACTTACGCCAGCAGCACAGGCAAGTGGAAAAGTAATACCTGGTATCGCGTGGCTTTAAAAGATTCGATTAGTACGGTCAGAAGTGTGGGTTCGGCAGGAAATTTACGTAACATAACCGTAAATTTAGCTAAAGATAATCCATGTAGTGACGTGGAAGGTTCTGCCTATTGTTTTGTTTTTAAAACCGGTACAGATGATTGCCGTATTAACGCTGTAGCGGTTACGCCGAAAACGCACTGGACAAATATTTTAGAAGCCCCAATGCGTTTGCATACTTTGTCAGGAATATATCCTTTATCTTATTTCGCCACTCCTTTAAGCAATCAAGAGTGTGTGGCAATGAATAGTAGTGGTATTAATTGGGACTGGCGGTCGCAACGAACTATTTATGCCGACATATACAATAAAGTAAGTGGTAACCGTGAACAAAAAGTTTCAGCTTTGCGAAATACAGTAGCAATTGGTTTATCAAATCCACAAGATGCCTTGCGAATTGTTGCGCAAACTACAACAACTTTGCCGAATGGCCAAACTAGAACTATTAGTAACGCCAGTTCTAATTCGGGAATTTTAACCATTGATACTAGCCGTCCCGAGGTTGTAGATTATTGGCCAAAGTGCCTGGAGGCCTGTACTAACGCCAATGTTGCTGTAAAGTTTAATACTACGATGTCGAATTATAATTTGACAAATAACCCCCCAACATCTGTCAGATTACAAAAGTGTTTAGATGAAAATTGTACTATTTTGGGACCTAATTTGGCTGGCACTAGTGTTTATTTAGATTCGGCCTCTAATTACACTGTTTTAAATATTGCCAACGCTGTAGCGGGAGCCAATGATTTAGCGACAAATACTTTGTATCTAGTTAAAATTTCTGCCAATGTTTCTGGTAATGCTAGTACGCTTCAGACTGAACTAATGAACCGTAGTATTTTATGGTCAGCTTTGTCGTGGGGTAACCCTGAATCTAGAGGTAAGCCTTATGCTAAGGAGTTTAGTTTTCGTTTCCGAACCAAGGCGGAAACCTGCGCAGTTGATCGTATAGAAGTGGAACCGAAAAGATATGTTGCTCGAGATATTAATGAAAAAACCATTTTTACTTCCGAAGCCTACTCTAAGCCAGATAATTGTAGTGTTAATGGGCAACGCTTGAATAGTTGGGACAGTGGTTGGCGTTGGGCTTCAAGTAATGATCGTGTGGCAACTGTTACTTCTACCTTTACACGAGGCAGGAATCCTAATTGTACAGCTAGTTGTATCAGAAAGGGTTCCGATGTTCTGGCTACACCAAATGTCGTAGCTTTACCTGTTTGTGGTAATGGGATTATTGAAGCAGGTGAAGATTGCGACCTGCCAAACAAAACTGGTAATTGCGGTTTAGATTGTTTATTTATTAACAAGATAAACACTGGCTCGAATGCTTCACCTTCGGCTGTTTCTACTTCAACTTCTATTTGTGGTAATGGTATGGTAGGCATTGGTGAAGACTGCGATTTAGGTATTGCTCCAGATTACACCTCCACTACTACTAGTGCGGGTTGTAATGAGCGTTGCTTGCATACAGGAACCCGCTTGTCGAAAAAGTGGTGCCAAGATCGGCTCGCTGCTGGTCGCGGAGGGTTTACACTTGAGGAATTCCAGAATGCCTGTGTTAATGCATATAGTCAGTGTGGTGATAAAATAGCAAGCCCTGATGAAGATCCCTCTTGTGATGACGCGACAAGTGGTTGGAATAGTACGTTATGCGACGAGAGATGTTTGATAAAGACTAATGCTCGCACAGAATGTTTAGCTAATAGCGAAGGTTGTAATGATTTTGGTCAACATGTCGGTTCTTCATTAAATTATTCAACCCCGTCTTTTTGTGGGGATGACCGAGTAGGGCTTGGAGAAGATCCAAGTTGTGAGGATAACTTTTTACTAGGTCGTAGTGGTTTTGCGTCGCCCTTTAATTTAAATCCGTGGGCATTAGTAAGCGGAGTGGGCGAGTCTAACCCGTTGCCTGGGAGTATGCCTCCTTCGCAGGTGGCCGTAATCACCGCTGAAACTAAAGAAATTCCAAAAACAGCTTCTGGTCGAACAGTTGGTGGACAGGGCAACTTTGAAATACAATGTGGCTACAGTAATGATGCAGATTGTCCTTTGCCTAATCAGGGCGTAGCGAATAATACCTGTTGTTACGCTCGTCCTGTCAAGCTGTCTACTTATCCGGCTAATGGCAGAACTAATGTTTGTGCTAATACTTATTTAGAGGCGAAATTTAATGATCGAATTGATCAAAATACTCTGTCTGGGAACTTAATAATTGCTCGTGGTACTACTAGTTCTACTTGCCCAAGCAGTACAGTAGATGTTACGGACATGGTATACATAGCGGAACGTAGAACGACGGTTTTACCGTGGTATAAAGCCTGGTGGTTTAAGGTAAGTAATTTCGTGTTTAGTGTATTTAGTAATGAAGTGCAGGCTTTTCCACATCAAATGAATCGCTGGTGTGCCGGTGATGATTTAGGTGGTGCCGAGGTAATAGTTACTGACATGACTAGTTCAACTTCGTCTGTCGTGGTAAAAATGAAGCAAGCTTTGGCTTATGATAGTGACTACACAATTATTTTGAAAGATGGAATTCGAAACGAAAGAGGTGTAAGTATTGGAAAAAGTGGAACATACTATCACCAATGGAAATTTATCACCGGTTCACAGATTTGTGAGATAGATAGTGTTGAGGTTAGACCAGATACTTCTTACTTAAGCCGTGTAGGCTCGACAACTACTTTGTTTGCGTATGCTGGTTCAAGTAGCAATCAGCTGATTCAGTCGGTTAGGGGCTATGCTTGGGAATACTTGTGGGGGCCAAAGAATAACGAAATAGTAACTTTGACATCCACGACCATGGATCGGAATATTATTACGGCCTTAAACCGGAATGGTGAGGTAGATGTTGTGGCCACAGCGAAAATAACGGAGAATGAATATAGTGCGCAATCAGGTGAAGTGGCAAGCGACGAAGGAAGAGCAATTGTTTTTTTGTGTGAGAATCCTTGGCCACCAAAAGATCTTACGCTTGGTGGGCCTACTTACTCACCGTTTCCGTTTGATGACCGGAGTGGTAATGAGGACCATTTTAATTTAGCTTCCACAACTTTTGACGGCACAGATTTGGCTGGCCCTTACTTTAATTTTAGTACATATTATTGTGCAGATAACGGTGCAAACGGCACTGTGGATGATCTGCCGTATTTAAGACCGGTGAAAGTCCCAGTTTCTGGTCGATGTCGATATGGTGAAACAGGTTGTAATACTGACGCTGACTGCCCGGAGGTGGAAGCTAGATTAGAAAACAACTGTTTAAATAACGTACTGAAAAAGTTTATTCTTACAACCGATAAAAATTCCGATGCTATTGGAGTGCAAGTATTTAAGAACACAGAACACCTGACCCCTGAGCAGTGGTTTAAGGCCGACAAAGAGTTAGGTGGCCAAGGGTTCACGGGAAACTTAAATAAAATTAAAATCGATGGCTATGATGCTGTAACTGATGGCAACAATGTTTACGTTGATGCCTTAAATTACGACAACCCCACCTCAGCTGGCGGAAATATATATACAAACATATATTTGTTTAGTATAAATTCTGACGCCCGCGAAGAGAGTCGTAAAGTATTCAGCCAATTATTAAACAACTTACGTTTTAATATTAATATTTCACCTAATAAAAGATTCTGCGGTACAAGTTTGAATTCTGTTAATTATGATAAACCTTGTATAAGCGATCTGGATTGTGACCCTGGACAGATTTGTGCTAATCAAGTGGACAAATTAAAGAGAAACTATGAACGCTTGCGTGATTTAAGTGATTTGGAATTAGGTTTAAGAAGCTATGCAGCAAAAAATGGTGGCAAGTCACCGGATATGAAGGCGGGCTCGTTGTTGTCTGGACAAACAATAAGTACCTGGGATTCCTGGAGTGCTTTAAGCAATGCTATTGGCTTTGCGGCGCCAACTGACCCGATTAATCGTTTAGGCAAGGCTGGGACTTGTTCAACAGATTTTGGTCGTCATTGTACGGTCGACAGTCAATGTCCAACTGGTCAGACCTGTATAATCCACGACCCATTAACCGGATGGAGCACAGAAGGGCGCCGTTTTAGCTTTTCTTGTTCCACATCATCTCTGGCTTACCGTTACCTGTTTACTTCTTCAACGGCTAGCTATACCGTACGTACGAAGTTTGAAAATATAAACTTTGCAAGTTGGGATGCTAACCTAAATCGTTTATTGGATGAGTTTACGGTTAGTTCAACTTTATTTATCCATGATCCGTCAGGAATTTGTATGGGTGCTCAAGAGATTGCTACACAGCAGGCCGGGAGATGTGGGGATGGAGTAACAAATTATAATTTAAACGAAGAGTGTGATCCACCAGGAAGCACAGCTCGGGAAAATAATTGTCCAGTAGCAAACGAGTATCGTGAGAAAAGATGCAGCAGCTCCTGTAAATGGACTTATCCTGATCCCAAGTGTAAAACCGAAGAGTTGTGCGGCAATGGACGGGTGGATGCTGGGGAGATGTGTGATGAAGGAAAAGAATTAAATGGTAAGCCTGGTCACTGTATGGGGGATTGTAAAAGTAGAAATTTAACCTGCGGTAATGGAAGAGTGGACGAGTGGAATGATGAATATTGCGATTGGGCGATAGGTTTAGATCTAAGTAAATTTACAGGCTGGTGTACTGGAGGTTTGAATGCTGGTATACCGTGCAGCAACGATTCGCAGTGTAAGTCAGGGTGGTCGCCGACGCCTGTAGACGGGAGATGTCAGGGATTAAAATATAGCCTAACAGGCCAAAGTGCTTCCTGTAATTGGGATTGTAATAGCTTTGGCCCATATTGTGGAGATGGAATTGTACAGAGTGAATATGGTGAAGAATGCGAAGAAAGCCAGGCATGTACAATTAATAATGTCCTTGGATCTAGAAAATGTACCCAGTGTAAGATGGTCAGTGAAGATCAGAATGTTTGGCTAAAGTTTGACAACTTAAAGAAGATCCTGACAACAACTTATCAACTAATAAACAGCGGTAATCTTAGTATAACTAACATTACTTGTAGCAGTAATCAGAGTTCTACCAAAACATGCCCGGGCACAACTACCACAGCTCGTTTTGGGAATGCCTTTGCATTTGATGGCAGTAAAGACATTATAGAAATAAATAATTTTAATCACGGGAATAATTTTACTATTAGTTTTTGGATGAATCCTAGTGTATCTCAAACAGGCGAGAAGGCCTTGTTAGTAAAGGGTGATCCGTCTAGTGCTGCTGGAGGTATGTATGTTGGCCTAAGTGGTGGAAACACTACCGGATACACCATTAAAATGCAAATCGGTAATTCTAGTAGCTACGATTATTATTACGGACCTAACGATAAACGCATTAAAATTAATGAGTGGAATTTACTTAGTTTTAGTTTAAATCAAGATAAAAAATTAATAGTATACTTAAACGGAAATAAGATAGGAGAAAAAACAATGACCGCAGCTTCTCCTAATGTTGCTCAAAAAATGCAGATTGGACGTACAACAACAATGTCGAGCCAGGGTGTCGAAGCGCTCTCTGGATTAATTATCGACGATTTCCGTTACTTTAATCGCGAGTTAACTGATACAGAAAATTTAGGTCTATATCAAAACTTTTGGTTTTGTAAAGCAGGCGCATCTAGTTCTTCAAACGGTCCGAGCATCCCCACAGCTGTTTGTGGGGATGGCAAAGTTGATGAGCAAACTGAGTTTTGTGATAACGGTACCCAAAACGGGGTTGTTTGTACCGCAAGTTATGGGCAGCCGTGTAGTTATTGTTCGAACGACTGTTCGCGCATGGTTGATGTTCGACCTACGGAATACTGTGGTAATAGCAAGATAGATCCAGGTTCATCGGAGAAATGTGAAGTAAAAGATAATTTAATTTATGCATTTGAAAGAAATTATGGCGGCTCCACAGAGAGCAGCCTTAATTCCGAAGTATTAGGTTACAAAGTTAAGACATGTAAACAAACTAATATTTTACAGCGTGGTGATAAAAGTTGCTCCACAGATTGTAAGTCGATTGCTTCTTCGTGTGTTACCTGTGGGGTAAGTACAAGCGAAACTGCAAGAGAGATACGAGGAGAAATTGTAAACGTTTTGACACCGGATAATAATTTTACAGGTTACGGACAAATGTATTTGGACACAACTGCCTTGGAGGCTTATTGGAGAAGAATTTCTGGAAGTAGCTTGTTTACTTTTAACTCTAATAAAACCGGGCCTACTAATGCTAGTACGACAGTTAAACTAGAAACCAACGAAATTTGTTCAAATAGCGAAGATGGTTATAAAATATTGTTTAATGACGATAGAACCAATGTCTTTCCTTTTGTCGCACGATTAAATTCTGATCCGTGGAGTTATGACTTTTTATTATCCCCCATGATTAGCGACAGTAACCACGTGCGACTGGTTGTTTCATGGATAGGTGACAGTGATTATGATATTGGTGTTTTGATAAGACCAGGTGATTCCCCCTTGACCGATGCCGATCGAGAATGGGATAGACCTTACAGCGATCCACCTTTTCTAGGGGCATGGTATCATGGTGAAAAAAAGACTGCTAATAAAACTAATGTAAAAAGTATCACTGTCAGTACGATTGATTTGCACGATGCAAAGGCGCGCTTTTATGTAAAAAGTAGAGAGGGTGGTATACAAAATTTACGTAGCGACTTGTTAAAAGTTGAAGTGTATATACCGGGAAATGATCGAAACACAGGTCACTTTGGTAAGCCATATCAAACTTTTTACTTAAATGAGGCGAAGAATTCTTTGAATCAAGATGCTGAATACTGGCAGGTTTTAAATATTGAAGATGGGATTTTACTGCCGGTGCCTGGTTCAGGCAGGTTACAGACAATTAATGCAATTAAGACTGGTTTAGAGGAGTTTTCTCTTTAATTTTATGACAAATTTAAGGAAAATCATTACCATTATTGTTCTGATAGTCATACTTTTAGTTTTTGGTTGGTTGATTATACAGGCGGTAAAAATGGGTATAAATTATTGGCAGGAGTCTAAGGGAGAAAAAGAAGAAGTATCATTGACCGTAAAGGATGTGTATAAGGAAGAGTACGCAAAAGACAATGACATGGATGGTTTAACCAACGAAGAGGAGAAGTTGTTGGGCACAAATTTAACTAAAGCAGACAGTGATAATGATGGTTTATTTGATTATCATGAAGTAAAAATCTACGGCACGAACCCCTTGTTAAAAGATACGGATGGTGATGGGCATGAGGACAAAAAAGAGGTGGTCGATGGCTTTAACCCAAATGGTGAAGGTAAGTTGCAGCTATAAATTTTTTAGAAAATGAGGTATACTATTATTAGTAAAGTTATCTAATTAAACTAATATGTTTGATGATCAAAACAATAATGCCGTTACCCCTCCGGATAATCTTCCAAGCGAACCGGTAGACATGTTTACCGGAGTAGACAATACTAATTTGCCCGGAGAGGAAGGTGGCGCAGAAGAATTGAAAACCCCGCCTAATGCGATTGAAGCTGGTATGTTAAAGAAGAAAACTCCCATAGAGCCAAAAGAAGATTACGCTGTAGAAAAAAATGGCCCAGCATCTATTCAAGCCATGCCGGTTCAAGAAGTGTATAAAATGAAAGAACCAATATTAGGTAAAATTATTATTACTCTTGTGGTTTTGGTGGTTTTAGGCGGTCTCGGTTTCGCTGGGTGGTGGGGTTATAACAAATATGTTGTCGAAGGAAACAATGGAAGTGCTCAAAAAAACAACACCAATACGACTCCAGTTACTAACAACGAAAATAATAATACGCCAGTTGTAAACAATGAACAGCCGGTTAATAATAATACACAGCCTTCGACAGATAACATCGCAGCTGATATTAATAATGATAAAATTCTTTTTGGTGACCCAATCGATACTGATAAAGATGGTCTGGATGATGTCAGAGAAAAAGAATTGGGCACTGATCCAGGGAAAGCTGATACAGATAACGACGGTCTCAATGATAGCGACGAAGTTATTATTTGGAAAACCGATCCTTTAAAAGCCGACACTGACGGCGATACTTTCGAGGACGGCCATGAAATACGCAATGGTTATAGCCCAACTGGTCCAGGAAAGCTAAATTTAGTTGTTGAGGATCCGTCCAGTACACCAGCCAATAAATAAAATATCTAACTAAATGTTTGGAAAAAGAGAAAAAAATACTCAACCAAAGGTAGATATCGGCGATGTGGAAGTAGAAATATTGCCACCGGATTTTTATGCAGGTCAAGATCCGGTGGTTAAGTTTAAGAAGGTAGAACAAGAAGTTGATCTATCTTCCAAGAAGATGATGTCAATTACCTCTTCTGAGAAGAAAGCCTTAGACAAGGCGACAGTAGTAGGCGGAACTGAGAAGAGTCATCCGGTTAATTTACTTTTAAATCGCAAATTTTTAATCTTAGCTGGAGTTGGTTTATTTGTCCTTTTTGTTTTAGTAGCCGGTGGATACTATTGGTGGAGTTTTAGGCAGGCGGCAGAAAAACAACGGACACCTGATCGGCCAGTAATCAACACCGAAGTTGTGAACACCGAAAGTACTAGTAACGTTGTATTACCGACAACAACACCAATTGAAACTGAAGTGGTTACAACTACCACTGACGTCTTTAAGCCCCTAGAAGAAACAGATTTAAATTTTCCTTCTTCTTTACTGCCTGATTCAAGCGATTTAGATAAAGATCTTTTGACCGATCGGGAAGAGGAAATCTTTTTTACTGATCCGGCTGTTCCGGATAGCGACAATGACAGTTACACTGATGGCCACGAAGTATTCTATCTATACAATCCTTCGGGCAAAGAGCCACAAAAATTAATTGACGCTAGTAGTGTCCGGGAGTATGCTAACCCTACATTTGGTTACAGGTTGTATTATCCTCAGAATTGGGCGGTTGGTAGTGTTGACCAAAATAACCGGATTGTAGTATTTAGCACCTTGACTGGAGAAAATATTGAAGTACGTGTAATAGACAAAAAAGAGGACGAAAGTATGGCTGACTGGTTTGGGCGAATAGCACTGGGAGAAAAATTTACGGATCTTAAGGATTTCAATAATCGTTTTAACAACAAAGGATTGCAGCGGCCAGATGAATTGGTATACTATTTTCCAGGCAATAAGTTTGTAGTGACCATTATTTATCACCCGGAAGAAGTGACTGCTTTAAACTATCGTCAGATCACTACCCTTATGGCGCAAAGTTTGCAGTTGCCAGCGGAAGAAGCTGTTTTGCCTCCGTCTGGTATGTCTGTCACTTCACCACCAAACACTATTTTGTCTACTACTACTCCTTCTTCAACCGATAACGTTTCGAGGTAAAATATGATTAGCACTGAGTATAACTTGCTAGCACCATGTCCATATAAATACAATTGGGTTAGCCAAGTGGTGGAATTAGTTGCTAGAAGAGAGAAAAAGGTAAGGGGAGTGGTGGAGATAAGTGTTGTAAATAAACGGATGATCAAAAAAATTAATCGTGAATGGCGAGGTAAAGATAAGGTAACGGATGTACTGTCGTTTGCTTGGCAAGAGGGTTTATCAACCCCCGGAAGTAATCATTTAGGTGAAATATATATCTGTTTTGAAAAAATTAAAGAGCAGGCCAAAGAATTTAAAGTAACGGCAAAAGAAGAGTTTGTTCGAATGCTCGTTCATGGTTTGCTGCATTTGGTCGGGTATGATCATATGAAAGAAAAAGATGCGAAGAAAATGTTTGGGAAGCAAGAAAACATTATTAAAGAATGTTTAGGCAAAGCTTTATGAAGTTAAGAAGATTGTTGATAAGTTTTCGAGATGCAGCCCGTGGTTTGTACGCAGTGTACAAGTCTGAACAAAACTTTCGTATTCAGGTCTTTATTGGGGTAGTTGCTCTTATGCTTTCAGCAATATTGCCCCTGCGTGCCTGGGAAGTGGTTTTGATTATTCTTTTGATCATGTTAGTTTTGGTCATGGAGTTGTTGAATACTGCCTTTGAATACGTTTCTGACCTTGTTAAACCGCGTCTTGATCATTATGTTTACATGTTAAAGGATATTATGGCTGGTGCGGTGTTTTTAACATCGATTGGGGCCTTAATAATCGGGGTAATAATCTTTGTCCCACACTTTATTAATTTAGCGAAATAGGGTATAATACTTTACCAGACTGGCCATTGTTGTTTAAAAGGAAAATAGACTTATGAAAAGGGGATCTAGTAATTTTATCGCTGGATTAGACATTGGCTCGACCGCTATACGAATGGCCGTTGGCCAATTTGTGGACAAAGAAACTGGTCCGGCTGAACTGCAGATATTGGGCGCGGCTGAAAGTGAATCAATGGGAATTCATAAAGGTGTGGTAAATAGCATCGAAGATGTTGTTTCTTCGGTTTCTGCTGCCCTTGAAAAGACCGAGCGTATTGTGGGTGTACCGATAGACAGTGTTTGGCTCGGTATTTCCGGTTTACATGTATTATCCCAAAATAGTAAAGGTGTAGTGGCAGTTTCTAAGGCCGACAGTGAGATCTCGCATGAAGATGTAGAAAGAGCTTTAGAAGCAGCCCGGGCTATTTCAACGCCATTAAATTACGAAGTCTTGCATGTCTTACCGAAGAGCTTTGGGGTAGATGGACAAGTAGGGATTAAAGACCCGATTGGCATGACGGGGATGCGGCTTGAGGTTGACGCACAAATAATTTTGGGTTCTTCTACACATATTAAAAATTTAACCAAAGCGGTTTACAGAACGGGTTTGGAAATTGACGCGCTGGTTTTGTCTATTTTAGCAACGGCTGAAGCAGTTACAACTCATAAACAGAAAGAGCTTGGAGTAGTTGTGGTAAACGTTGGCGGCTCTACCACTAGTTTGGCCATTTACGAAGAAGGAGATATATTGCATACCGCTATTTTGCCGGTTGGTTCAGACCATGTAACAAATGACGTAGCAATTGGACTTCGTACCTCAATTGATATCGCTGAAAGAACAAAACTTGAATTCGGCGATTGTGGTGATGGGGCAGCAAATAAGCATGAGGAAATTGATCTAGCTTTAGCCGGCGCTCCCGAGCATGAGATGATTAAGAGAAAATATCTTAATGAAATTATTAGCGCCCGAGTTGATGAAATCATGCAAAAGATCGATGTTGAATTGCGTAAGGCTGGTCGTAGCGGCTTGCTACCGGCTGGCATTATCTTCACTGGTGCAGGATCTAAATTACCGGGGTTAGTGGAAGCAGCAAAAAAATCACTCCGTTTACCAGCGTCATTGGGCTACCCAGTAAATATATTTAGTGTAACAGATAAAGTTAATGATTTAGGTTTTGCGACCGCTGTTGGCTTAGTGAAATGGGGGAGTACCATGCGGTCACATGGCTTAGCAAGCAGTGGCGGTAGTATGATTAACAGTTTTAAAAAGATGAACAAAGCTGGTAGTCATTTAAAAAAATGGCTTAAGGCTCTCATCCCGTAGGTGCTGATCGAAGTGAGCCTGAATACAAAAGTTATTCACAATATTTCGCTTATTTTTCTTGACATAAAGTCTCAAACTGTCTACACTATAAGTCGGAGCAACTCCGCTTTTTTTATTTAAGGACGCTTGAACACCTATATTGTTCAAGAAAAAGTGAAAGAACAAATAAACAATAATTCTATGCCTCAAGTTAAACCAGAAATAGAAACATTTGCAAAAATTAGAGTGGTTGGCGTAGGTGGGTCTGGTGGTGCGGCTTTGAATCGCATGTTGGCTTCCCGAATTCGCGGAGTAGATTTTATCGCCATGAATACCGATGTGCAGGCTTTACATCATAATTCTGCTCCACAGAAATTACATATTGGACGGACTGTTACTCGCGGTTTAGGAGCGGGAATGGATCCAGAAGTAGGAAGAAAAGCGGCTGAAGAATCGCAAAATGAAATTCGGGACATGCTTAAAGATTCTGACATGGTCTTTATTACCTGTGGCATGGGTGGGGGTACTGGTACGGGTGCAGCCCCAGTTGTTGCAGAAGTGGCGAAAGAGTTGGGAGCCTTAACGGTTGCGGTTGTTACTAAACCATTTAGTTTTGAAGGACCACAAAGAAGAGATATCGCAGAACGCGGTTGGGAACAGCTCGCTAAAAATGTTGATACAATTATTACTATCCCAAACGATCGAATACTCCAGGTTATTGATAAAAAAACTTCGCTACTAGATGCTTTTAAAATTGCCGATGATGTTTTACGACAAGGCGTCCAGGGTATTTCTGAATTAATTACTATTCCTGGTTTAATTAATGTTGACTTCGCTGATGTTAAAGCCATCATGAGTGATACTGGCTCTGCCTTAATGGGTATTGGCACGGGGAGCGGAGAAAATAAGGCGTTGGATGCAGCTAAGGCGGCCATTTCCAGTCCGTTGCTCGAACTTTCTATCGACGGTGCCCACGGCATCTTGTTCACCATTATGGGTGGACCGGACCTAACTATGGAAGAAGTTAATGAAGCAGCTAAAATTATTACTAGTTCAGCGGCTAATGATGCAAAGATCATCTTTGGTGCCATAATTGATGAAAGCATGACTAACTCGATGCGGGTATCGGTTGTAGCGACTGGTTTTGATGAAAGACGACCTGTAATTACAATGGAAGAACCGGCCGCGCAACAACCAGCTAATTACTTTGGAGCGCAAAAATATAGCCCAAGCAGTTTCTTACGTAAAGTACAAAAAGAAGAGGAGGCGGAAGAGCGAAAGTTTAAACAATTTACCCAAAAGACCGTTGTCTCACAACCTATAGCGCAACCGGCTATGCCAGATGAATTTGAGAAAAAGTCTGACAGCGATGATGATTTAGAGATTCCAGCCTTCATTCGTAAGAAAATGGGTATTTGATAATACTCACTAATTCTGCTATTATATTATGCGATGTCCGGTTTGTAATAACCGTGAAACTAGCGTGTTAGACACACGTACAACCCCGGATGGGTTGTCGGTTCGCCGTCGTCGTGAATGTGATAAATGTCACTATCGTTTTTCAACTGTTGAAGAAACCGAGCTTTTAGACATCATAGTGGTGAAAGGGGACGGAAGACGGGAGTCGTATATGCAAGATAAATTACAGAGTGGAATTGTGCGCTCTTTAACCAAGCGACCTTACACGCAGGACAATTTTAATCGCCTGATCCATACGATTGAGCGCGACATTCAGAGAAAGAAATCACGAGAAATTAGCAGTAAAGATATTGGCGAGATTGTTATGAAGAACTTGCGTACTTTTGACAAAGTAGCATATATTCGCTTTGCCAGTGTTTACCGGGATTTTAAAGATGTTAAAACTTTTGAAAAAGAAGTTAAGAAATTGGCTAAATAATTTAAAATATGTTCAGACACAAAGAGGGCTCGGATAGGCAAAACGAGGAGAAAAAAAGATCCGAGGAGCATAAAGAAGAAAATGTGGAGAAAAAGGAAGAGAAAGCTGTTTCTCCCGCCCATCATTCAGCCGTAAAAGAGGGGGGAGATTTGGAAATTAAAGAGCTTTTGGAAAAGAATTTGAAATGGTCGCAGATTATTTATGAACAAAATCGGAGAATTAATCGTAAGCTTGTTTGGGCGGCGGTGGCCAGTTGGTTCCGTCTTTTTTTAATTCTAATTCCGTTATTGCTCGCACTTTGGTTTTTGCCGCCATATATCCGACAGATTGCCGAGAGTTACAGTAGTTTATTTAATTTTAGTCCCGAGACTAATAGCAGTAATACTGCACCGAATACTGAATCAGTGGAGTCGTTATTAAAAGTCTTACCATTGAGTGAAGTACAAAAAGAACAGATTCGAGCAATGATGAAATAATTAAATTATTGTTTAATAAGCTATGTTCAAGCACACAAAGATTGTGGCGACCATTGGCCCAGCATGTCAGGACGTTGACGTATTGGAAGAAATGGTAAGAGCGGGTGTAAATGTTACCCGGTTGAATTTTTCCCATGGTTCATATGAAAACCATGCATTATTAATTAAGAATATTCGTAAGGTTGAGAAGATCACTGGCGAGCCGATCGCCATCATGCAAGATCTACAGGGCCCAAAGATACGCTTGGGTAAAATGCCAGAAAATGGAGTGGAGATAAAAACTAATAGTTCGGTGGTATTGAACACGGGCATAAAAGAGTATAAAGGTGAAGATATACCAGTTAATTTTGCTAATTTAGAAAAATTTTTAAAACCAGGCGAGCGACTGCTCATCGACGATGGTCACATGGAAGTTAAAATAAAGGAAATTAAGGGCACGAAGATTTTGTGTAAAGTAGTTGAGGGTGGGGTGGTGCGCTCTAACAAGGGGCTAAATTTCCCGGAAAGTAAGTTAGAAGTCCCGGCCATGAGTGAGAAAGATAAGGAAGACTTACGTTTTGGTGTAGAGATGGGAGTTGACGCCGTAGCTTTGTCTTTCGTGCACACCGCTGAAGACGTATTAAATTTAAAGAAATTGATTAAAAAATACGAAACCGAATTAGATGTTAAGAAAGACTTTCCAATTTTGGTAATTGCTAAAATTGAACGACATGAGGGCGTCGAGAATCTCGATGAGATTTTGGAGGTGGCAGATGGAATAATGGTTGCTCGCGGTGATTTGGGATTAGAAATGGCAGCGGCTGAAGTGCCCTTAGTACAAAAGAATATTGTAGCTAAGGCTAATGCCTTGGCTAAGCCGGTTATCGTAGCAACGCAAATGTTGGATTCCATGCAGTTTAATCGCCGCCCAACGAGAGCAGAAGTGTCTGATGTTGCTAATGCTGTAATTGACCATGCTGATGCCGTTATGCTTTCAAATGAAACTGCTACCGGTAAACATCCGGTTCTGGTGGTTAAAACCATGGCCGAGATTGTCCGAGCAACTGAAAAATCAGTTTACGATGATGTTGATATGCCTGATTATATTAATAGCAATGTGGAAGGTGCGGTTACGGAATTGTCACGAAATTTGGCTGAACAAGTTAATGCTAAATTAATTTTAGCCGCTTCTTTGAGTGGTGAAACGGGAAGATTATTAAGTCGAGTCCGCCCACCGCTTGTACCTATTTTGGTGGCAACTCATAGCCCTCGCGTACAGAGACAATTGAACTTTTCCTGGGGTGTTATGCCGTTTGTTTTGCCAACTTGTAAATCTATTGAAGAACTTGCTAAGAGTGCAGTAGAACATATTAAGAAAGAAAAAGTAGCAAAGAGTGGAGAGAAGATGGTTATAGTGGCGGGTGAGCCGGTAGGGCAAGCTGGGAAGGTGAATCTTCTCGAAGTTAGAGAAGTGTAAAAAAGAGAAATAAAAAAGCAGCTGATTAGCTGCTTTTTTAGTCCGTTAGTGAGTAGATTTTAGGACATCGAGAAGTACATCTTGGGCCTGTCTAATTTTTAGGTAGACTTCGTTTGCCTTGGGATCTGGATTTTTGTCCACATGAAACTTTTTTGATAACTCTTTTACTAATCTTTTAATTACTAATTGCTTATCTGGATAGCTGAGTTGTTTAAACTCATCTTCAAAGTCTACTAATCCCAGAACTCTAATACAGTTCCAGTAGCGTCGCTCCATGTTGTCGGGCTGTAAGACATTGACATCCTGGATTTTTTTCCAGACCTTTGCTGTGTCGGTAGGGAATTTATCCAAAATTTTATTTCTAAATTTGTCTATTTCCCCAATATCTATTTGTTTAAACTCTTTTCGACCAGCTAAGGATTTAGGTGTTTCTGGACCAGAAGGTAATTCTTTAGTCGAAGTCTTGCCGCCAAGACGTTTTGGTTCGGAAGAGTTCCCTCCAAGTTCTAAGGGTCGTCTTCCGGCGCCAATTTGTCCTTTTTCTTTACCGTCGGGAGGTAAAGCCCCGAGAGGCGCCCCTTCCAGAGCCTTCGGTGTTTTGGATCCGGGAAGTTTCGGGTTACTCTCTGGAGCTTCGAGTCGAGGACGCGGGTTTGTTTTTACTGGTCGCTCAGATTTTGATGGAAGCGCTGGCAACGGTTCAGCTGTAACGATAATTGGTTCTCGTTGTTTAACGGGTTCAGGGGGATTGTCGCGGTCTGGTCTAGAACTCGGAGGAAGTGGTCCGCCGGGTGAAGGGGAGAATCGTTCTGGAGGTCGGCGAGAGGAACCGCTAAACGGTGGTACCGTAGTGGGCCCGTTTGGCCCTTTATCTTCGGGTTTTTTATTTTTTTGGGCGGGTTTTTCCATCGGACGTCGTCGAGAACCAGGCAAAGGAAAGAGGAATGGCTCATCAGTGTCGTCAGGAGTGGGACTTGGAGGCAAATCAATATCGGTCGTATAGTCAACAAAATGTGAACCATCTTTGGAGGGGTGAGTTAGTTCGGTGATAGGGACTTCTCGAGTGATGGTAAGTTCGTCCACATTGCCATGTGGACCTGCAGTTGAGATTATTTCGTAAGTGCCACTTTCATTATTGTTAAAACAAGTCTCGATTCTGAGTTTTGGCCGGCCGTTTTCATCCACCAACATTTCATGTAAGGGCGAACCAGGTGGGATGTCAATGTTGCCTTGGCTATCTACAGGGAGGCTTACAGCTAGCCCGGCCTTGTAATCATCTTCGTTCAAGTAGACTCGAATGCTAAAGCGTTCAGTTATTTTACTCATGTCACCATGTTGAGCGCGTAACCATTTACCAATACGTTCGAATTTATCATCGACAATGCCGTTTCCACGGCTTCCACCGTGTTGGAGCATGTCTTCAATGCGATTTGTTACTGAGAGCCTTAGATTGCCTGTTGAGGAATCATAGTTCCAGGCATTCATTATTTCACGGAAATCTCTAACTGTTCCTGCAACTGTGCCGCCACCAGTTTCTACTGAGTAAGGGGAGTGATTGCCGGGTGTAGTGTTGGCCATT
>CAZEEW010000015.1:0-21882 GCA_964511375.1 uncultured Gammaproteobacteria bacterium
CTCGCTGTTGGAGTAGAGGTGGCGATTAGACTAGTTAAGGTTGAGGTGTTGATTTTAAGACCGTTAGTATCGCTTTCTATACCAGTAGCTGTTTGTGTTTTTTGGTATAAAGCACCAGAAGAGTCAAAAGACATTCCAGTGGTTGAAGAGGCATTGACGTGGATCTTGGAATCAGTAATACCAATACCAGCCGTTGTCGAAGCAGAAAGTTGAGATATTGTCGAAGAAGCAAAATTATAAGTATTTGTCCCGTCTTCCGACCACTGCCATTTATTCGTTGAACTGTTAAACTTTAAAAACGGATTACCAGTGTTACCTTGAGCGTAGATATATTTACCAGTACTGTCTTTAAACAGTTTTATACTATCGCTTGTATTAGCACCAATATAAAACGTGCTTGAACCAGTGGGTTGGTTCCCGTATAGGATATTCAATGCCTTACCAGAAAAGTTAATGTTATCCGTTATGGCAATACGAGCATTTTTTGAGTGAGTTAAACCTGTCCCAGCAGTTTCGTCAATCACGCCTGTTACCGGACTAAATGAAATTCCACGAACACAACCAGTTAAACGATTAGGGCTAGAGGCTGTACCAGTACAATACAATTTTTCTCTTGGTGTTACTCCGTCTGTTGCAAAAACTGTATAAATACTTTCGGTTATTCCTGTCGGAATTGCATTGACATAAACAGTTGAAGCCGAAGCAGAAAGAGGCAAGGTTAAGTTGGTATCATAATTATCTGTCGGCAAAGGAATTGCCCCTAATACTCCTTCTTTATTTAAACATTGTTCTAAGGCTAAATTCTGCGATTTAAGCCCTATATAATTGGAAATACCACAACTCTCGGCTAAAGGTCGTCTCGCCTCTACAGGGGGCAATTTTAAGCCTTGAGAGGCATACCAATCATAAAGCGAGGCAGTAGCAACTCCTGAAACCGATACCCCTAAAATTACTAATAATGTTACTAAATATTTACGCATATTTTATGCTATATATTGAGTTAAAATACGTTCATTTAACCAAAGCTCTTTTCCAAGCTCTTTGGCAAACATTGTTAAATTTGTCATCTCAAAATCCACGTTACGACCACTCATACGTAGACGAAATTGGGCTTTGAGAAAATTCTTTAATGTCGGCAAGGCAAATTGAACATAAAATTCTTTTCTTGTCGTTCCACCAGGTAGACCACCTCCGAATACACCTTGTCCGAATACGATTGTACCCACTGCTACGTTCGGAATTGTACTTAAAATATCTGTATCATTGCCGTCTATTAAAAAAGTACAAAATAAAGCTCCGTCTAAGAATATATCAAAGTTTACTTCTGCATTCGAGGTAATAAATCCATCCATTCTTAACAAAAGAGCTTGTTTATACTTGTGGGGTTGTTCAAAGTGGTATTCCTTACTCACGGCTTCAGAGGCATAGTCGCCTTCGTAATTATCGTCAACACTATCAGAATAAACCGAATAACCATCATTGAGTTTAAAAACATTTCCCGTAACTGCCGAAAGCCCGTATAATTCAGCGTTATACTCTGCAAAGTCTACTACGTCCCAATGAGTATAAGCACCCCAAGCGGTATAGTTAGAGTCGTGGTAGTAATAAATATCATTCGTTCCAGCCTCTAGTGTTGCTCCGCCTAGATATAACTTGCGGTTGTGGTAAATCTCACAACCATCGTCCCAATTAGTAACTTCTAAAGATGGTTCAATTAGTTGAGAAATTGTCTTAACTGTTAAAGGGGTATTAACATCTCCATATCCTAGAGTTCGGCAATGTCCAAATTGGTCAACAATTGCTAAGTCATTTTCCGCTACCGTGACCATACTAGAGTTAATCGGATATGAGTTCATTGTACGGGCTGGTACAAAAACATTAACCGTAGTAGACGCTCCGTCTGTTACCGTAAAAGCATAGACATTACCATTTTTACAGAAAGTCGCTAGAATTGAGCTATTGTTTCCATTGATATATTGCTTTAGATTAACTAACTCATCGGGAGCAAATCCAAACCCTGCGTCTCCAGCTCCTGATCCGGCCACAGTAAAGTTAATTAAGTCAGTTTCTGGATTGGTATTATCAGCTAGTTTAGAATGTAAAACCTTGCGAGGATTGGAAGCAGAAATGTAATAAAGACGGTTAGAGTGAAAAGCAATCGTATACTTACCTTCTTTGGCTTTTTCTAGCCCGCTATAAGTTGAAGCGTCTAGTTCTAAAATTACTGTCGAACCTGCGGCGTGTGTAGCTCCAACACCAGAAACACCAGTTAGTTGGTCTGTACTTTTTCCAGAATAAGTAATCTCATCACCCTGAATCATTATCGTACCAGAAGTTGGAACCCTTGCTCCTTCCCCTGTCGCTAGGTCTATGGTAGTTGCTCCGATTGTAATTTCAGAGGCTAGAGTTGAACGAGCCGAGCCATTCCAAAATATCCAATTGTCAGTTCCATTATTTCCATATAAATATCCATTAAAAGAAGCAAACGCCCATCTTTTGCCAGTAGTAAAGGTATCAAGAGTGAGTTTGTACCACTCGTCATCAACCGTATCGTAATATTTAATAAAAGTACCAATTGTCTTAACCAAAACATCAATACCAGAAAGTATTTCGTGCTTATACAAAGTCTTTCCAGTCAAATCACTATCGTCTTCTGTGCCTAACTTAGTATATCCTTTAGCACGTCTTAAAGAATTAGCATCAAAATCAAAATTTTCAATCGAAACTAATTGATTGTCTTGTATTTTAGTAGCACGTTGTTTGCTATTTATTCCACCTGTGAGGTCTTGAATTACCAAAACATCTTTAAACGTCATAGTAATGAACTTACTGAACGACTAATTGGATTATTAAACATTAAATTTTCCCACGCCTCTCTAAACCATTCTTTTACTTCTTTGCGTCTATCTTGGCTCTCGCTGTCGCTATTCCAATTTATGTACTCTCCTACTCCACAAATTAAAAGATTAACATCATCGTCGTCTAATACGGTATAATCACTTTCGGCTAAAAAGTATTTTTGTCTTGTCCCGCCAGTTTCTTTAACCATATAACCCGACTTGTACTGAATTGTGGCTGTGCCAGAAGGAGCAGTACCAGTAAAGACAAGATTGTTTCCTCTTACTGTCCATCCGTCCAAAGGAGTAATGTTAGCCTCTGGATTATCAAAAACTGTATGGTCTTGGTAAGAATTTATACCATAAAGTTGACGCACTGTTTTTAATCCAGGGAACAATGTCCGTAGATTATATGTGGTTGCTCCAGTTAAAGTAATAGTTCCAGTTTCCTGTAAGCAATTTAGCTCTATCCCAGGTTTACCAGTAATTCGGTTATGAACTAAATCAACTAAAATTGCTAACGGAGAAGGTGTCGAACCATTGTCCGTGTCATCAATTAACTTTCCACTTCCGACATATTGTGGATATAACGTGTTTATTGCTGTTTTTATTTCGCTCCAAGTAACCATATAATTATAATTAACTAATCCTAATGGCTCTGCTTGTTAGCCACTAGGGTAGATAACTAAACTTTTGCTTTATAATAAATCTTTCTAATCAACCCCCAAGCAGTTAAGCCTAAAGTGAAAATACCAAACAAGGTATTCACAAAAGCTACTAAATCATCTGGGTTTAAGGTTACGTTTAATCCGCCAGCGACCATTACTACTACTGGGATCAAAGTTAAGAGTATGCCTTTAATTGTCAGAGCAACTTGCTCTGGATCGGAACTAGAGCCTAAGACTGGATATTTCTCGACTAATTTCATAATTATTGAGTTAAAAATGAATAAGAAGCGATTGGATAAGGTAGTTCATCAACATCTAGGCGTGGTACATCTCGGTAGTCTTCAACGCCATATAATGTCTTGAATAGTTTGCCACCAAAAACGACTCCATCGGCAAAGGGTACTAAAACACCGTCCTCCTTGTTGAGAGCATAAATCGCTGGCTCTCCTTTTTTTTTATATAATTCAGGCATAGGCTTAAGTAATAAATGAATACTTTTTATAAAACCAAATTTGTAGTCTGGAATAAATTTCTTCAAAAATGGTTCATAGGTGTCAAAAACCCAATGGTCAAAGTTAGGATGTGTTCCCTCTTGGTCAACATAAGTAGCGGCGTGGTTGTAGACCAGGGCTTTGCCTAATCCTACTTCGCCGTCTTCCCAATCATACCGCCCATCAACACACACCCAGAGAGGCGAATATAATAGGGCTTCCGCAATAACAGCATTAGACGAATATGGTTTTTGAAAATCTACCGTATCTAATGCTTCGTAACCAAACTCAAAGTATTCCAAAAACTCTTTACCCAGGTCTTGAATGTCTTGTGGTATTTCCTTGTAGTATTCGCTCTGGCCCATATTTTCTAGTTTCGGCCAGACTTTCTCCCCAACTAATCCGTATTTTCTAACAGTGTCCGCAACATTTTTCATTGAATTACCCCGCCCTGGGATAGTATTGGACATCTTCGCCAACCACCGACCAGAGAAATTAGGTCGACCATTTTCATCTAGGGCGTTAAGTTTTTCTAAAGTGGGTTTAATCCGATTGTCTTTAGTCATTAAGTATGACAAGTGCATCTCAATTAAGTTGGTTAAAGACTCGGACACACAAGAATATGGATCGTAGTAGTTAGTTGCTTGTTTTTCGTTGGTAGGTAGATAAGTTCTCCAGTTACCGTCCGGATTAACCTTAACTCGGTTTAGTTGTCCGCCTAAAAACTTATAATCACGTTCATCTCTTTCGTCTAAAATTAGGCTGGGTACAAATTTATTTAAATCTGACATATAGTGCGCTTAAAATTATAACTAAAATTATTACTCAGCAAAAAGCGGAAATCCCATCTAATTTATCCTGTTCATTATCCATAGAATTAAAGATATTATTCCGCAAAAGACTGTTAAAACTAGTAAAATCTTTCCTAAAGCTAAACCAACATCCATTGCGTTTCTAAATCCCTCGATTAGAAACGTCCGGCCTTTTTTAGTCATATTTGCATAGGTTTGTCTATTAATGACTAGATTGTGGATAGTGGACTTTTGACGAGAGTCCTAACTCGCTTGGCGGAACTCCTGGCACAAGGCCGAGAGTTCGCCGAGGATGACCCGATGCGACTTCCCGCACGTGAGGCACGTGTAGTAGCCGAGCACCAGGACTCCGGTGGAGGACAACGACTTGTTGTCGAGGACATTCTCCGTCTTCTCGTGGCAGTGGGGGCAGTAGAGGGTGGGCTGGATGTACTTCTCGTCGAGGTCCATACTACACCTCCGTTCCCGACCAGATGCGGGCGCAGTGGTCGCAGTAGAGCTTGTCGATGAAGTGGACCGGCTTCCAGGTGGCGAAGAACGCCAACCAGTCGAACCAGGCCCTGAACCACTTCCCACACAGCTTGCAGCGCAGGATGATCATGTTGCCTCCATTAGGCCGCCTTGCGACGGTCTTTCTTGAGGGGCTTCACGTTCTGCATGGCCTGCTTGTAGGCCATGCCCTGCCGGACCTTGTGCGCGTCCTCCTGGTCGCGCTTCTTGGGCCAGTAGGGGCTCTTGCAGTAGTTGCCGCCGTTCGAGGCGCACCAGGGGCACTCCTCGATTCCGACGCCCTCGACACCGCCGTAGTCATGCATGCGGAGTCCGCACCCACAAAAGGTCTTCATGGTTCGAGTCCTTTCCTCATGTAGTAGGTGAAGATGTCGGCTTCCGTCCTGGACTTGGCCCAGAACAGAACCTTCCGGCGCCAGCCTTGGCGATAGAAGCGGATGTTACGAGCGTAGTGTCGGATGATGAGCCGAGCTATCATCTTACCTCCGTTGTTAACCACTCACTGAATGGTTAACATAATTGTAAAGAGCTATTGGCATTCGCCCACCCAAGCACGAGGCTTAGGTGTTGTTTCCCTATCCCAATCTTCACGATTGAGTGGGCGAACACCAGATAAAGAACTATTTAATAAACTTATCCATGCCAATTAGGGTTAAAGTGGCAAAAACTGAACCCATTATTATCCACTTAATTACTTCCCAGGCTATCCCTCGTAATTGGTACTTATTATCTTTTCGTTCCTCTTTCTGATTTTTCCACATATCTCCGTACTCTTCTTTAAGAGCCCTATCTTCTTTTTCGTGGTCAGCTATCCATCCGTTAGTATGGTCTTGTTTTTCGTGCATCGTTTTAATACCAGCTTCGGTCTTAGCCCTGAATTCAATCAAAATCTCCCGTATTTCGGTTACTTGAGTGTCTAGTTTTTCAAAAGTTCTCTCAGTCTTCTCCATAAAGGCTTGAGTTATAAGACTAGGGATTTTATGATTACCATTAGGGTTTTCTTTGTAATAGATAGCGTGTTCTTGGTCTGGATTAGGCATAGTTTTTTGGATACATCTTTCCTCCGCAATGTGTGCAACGATTGATTGAAATTCCATCTTCAACATCCGGCGTTATGTCATGCTTGAGATTGTCTCTAACCCAGACTCCGGTTAAGCCATTCTTTGTGTAAGTCTTAGAGCAACTAATTAATCCCCCTGTTGGGTCACCGCCTGGCGTAATTATGGTGGTTTGCTCTTTCAGATCAACAGGCATTGGAGTCGGTAAGGGGTTAATCTTTACACTAGGCACTGGTTGTATTTCTTTTGGGTCGATCATACTTATTTCTTAGAGATAGTTACGTTAAGGTTGCGCAAGGTAAATCCATTATCTGATGTCAGGTTATTCACACCGAGGACGATTTTATCGTTCGTGGTAAGCGTCACTAAACCACCACCATCAATAGAATATGGGGTTGTGGTTGAAGTGATGAACAAATCATCCAGGGTGTTATTAAGAACCGTTGCGTTCTTATGTAGAGCAAAGCGCAAGGTATCATTAGCACTTGCTCCGAGAACATCACCGTGATAACGAACGTCATAGACTCCTTCAGCGCCTGGACCAACGTTTAAATAGGCGGCTTTAGTATAACCACCACCAGTTGCGCCCACGTAAGTAGCTGAAAAATCAAAGTGGGTTGAGTCTGAGACATTAGTAATTAACCGCATTCCGTCATAATCAGTGCCTTGGTCAATCGAGATAACATCTCCGGCTACTAATTCGTGAGCTGAAATTGTTTCTGCTCGTACAGTTCCACCACCTTGATCGGCGAAATTAGTGATTGGGCCTGCTTTACCTGGGTGAAAGGTAATTCCGGTGGCTAAGGTACCTGTCGTAAATCCACCAGTTGAAGCACCAATGGCTTGGTAAGTTCCTCCGGCACCGCTATAAGCAAAGAGATTGGTAGACGAAGCAACGTAGAAGTCGCCGTAGTATGGGGTAGAGGCAGAGCCACCACCACCAATTAACTGTTTAAATTCAACATAAAGCCCCCAAAATGTCGGGTCCTGAACCGCATCACCGTCCTTACCAACTATTCTAAGCATTACATCTCCTTTAGCTCCAGCCGCTAAATCTGCCCAAGCCCCAACCTTTTGCCCAGCTGATCCTGCTATTGACAATTCACCGGCTGCCCCAGTATCTGCGGCTACCCAAGCCGAGCCATTATAATATTGTAAGTTTAAATCAGCCCCAGCAGCGACAGTACCAGCACGATAACCAACAACTATTCTGTATTGAGAAACCGCACTTAGGTCTGATTTTTTGTAATAACCAACAGAGCCAGCAAATGGGTTAACGGCCGCTGGCATATTAGTCCAAGTAATTGAAGAACCATTACCAAAAAATAAGTTATAAGTCGAAGTTACTGCACCCGTGCCATCATTAGAAGTACAAACACTATCTACCCAACTGGTTGTCCCAGAGTCGTAGACTAAACAGCTTCCTTCAGCTACATCGGTAGTATTAACGTCAGCGATACTGTCTAGAGTTGAACCAGTTTTGTTAACTGCATCCCACGCTACTTTATCAGCCGTGGTAATCGTAGAAAGTTTAGAGTCCGCAATACTTCCTGCCAGCATTGAGCTAGTTACTTCACCCGTTCCGACTGAAATAGAGTTACCAGAAATATCAATACCGTCTCCAGCAGTGTAAGCAACAGTTGTGTTGATTTGAGCAAACTGCATTCCCGAAGTTCCAGGGATGATCGTGCCTGTTGTAATAACAGCGTATTGTTTGTTTGAGTTTGCTGTTCCAGCCAAGATAAAAGTAAAAGAGCCAGTCTTAACTTCCGAGGTTTCATCAAAATCAGTCCGTCTTGACCAAGCACTAGTCGAAGCAGTATAAATTCCATTTTCCGTTGCGTCAGTTTGGTCTTTAACCAAAACAGCCATTCCTCCTGTTACAGAAACGCCATCAATTGTTTGTTCACCAGAGAGAGTAATGTTGCCAGTAGTACCAGCATTAACAGGGTCTTTCGGCAAAAGACCAGCGGCGATAGAAGTAGTGTAAGCACGAGTTACCGCAGCATTTTCAGAGTCTGGTGTACCAGATGGTAACAAAGGAAAAGAGGAAAATGTTTTTCTCCCAGCGATTGTTTCATCGCCTGTATTGTGGACAACAGTTGTACTAGCAGCATAATAAGCAGGAAGTTGACCACCAAGTTGTTCTGAATTATCTACTATGTCATCAGCATCAGTGTCGTAGACACTCTTATACATATCTCCACCACCGCCACCACCACCTGCGACAGTTTCATTACCGGCTGAATTTAGTTGATAAAGGAAACCATCGTCTTTGTAGTAGAGTTTATAGTATCCAGTAGGAGGAAGTTCTGTGGGCGTTTCAGATAAAAGAGGGAAAGTAAGGGCTGAGTTAACTGAATCTGATTTGTTAGAAATTATTGTGGCCCCTAAGCTGTCTGGGTACATTTCTGGTATGTACATCCTAGATTCAGTCTTGAGTGGGCATTTAATCTCTTGACCAACTTTAATTAAATTCGGGTTAGGAATTTTATTAAAGGTCGCCATTTCATTGACTGAAATACCACAGGCTTGAGATAGCTCCCAAAGATTATCCCCTTTTACAACTTCATAGGCGCTAGCTTTAAACGGAACTAAAGCTAACAAACCGAGAGCGAAGAGAAACAGAAGTTTCTTCATAAGTTAATATTTAATTACTTAATCTTAATAAAGTTAAATTTGCGTGTGTCATAATAATGTTAGATGCCGAATCGTGATTTTCTACCGATAAACTAATCTGGTCATTAGCCGCTAAGCTCAAAATTCCTGTTCCTGAAATATTAACTGATTTATTAGCAGAAACGATTGTGGCGTGACCGTGGGTTTCTTCTTGGGCCGTGCCGTTTATAGTTACCGCCCCAGCGATTTCTTGGTTAGACGAAGCCGTTTCTAGTGCCATTGAGTAATCAACTTTATAATTTCCTGCTACCGAGACCTGAAGATAATGGCTCCCGTCAAAACTTATCCCACTTAAAGTTCCAGTAGACATCCCAGTAGTTACTTCGTACCAAGTATTAGAAGAACCAACTGTAATCGTAGTATCAGAATTGTTATACATTGACCCGTAAATTCCTTGCATTAAAGCATACCGTTGGGGAGTCGTGCTTGAATTGGTTAAAAATAAATCAGTCCCATTCCATTCCACCGCCCCTGCTTCCGGTACAGTTAGATTAGTACCAGCCGTAAATTTAAGGGGGGCGGTAGAAGCAGTAGCAGTTCCGGCCGCAATATGTACCTTAGCGGTTGGATCAGCAACCGTCCGGCCAAAATACCAATTACCTAAACGATTTAAACGGCCAGACTCTGTTAAAGTAGTCGAGCCATCAGGGGTTGTAAAAAAACCTAAACGAGCTGGTGTCTCTGCTGTCCCACCAATTGCGGCGTCAACGGTAGCTCGAATCTGCGCTGCCCCGTAATAAGTACCACTGTGATAACCATTAAAACTCAAGTTTGATATCTGAGCGCCGTTATTAATATTAGTTGGTACAGCCTTAGTACCATTCGCTCTTTGCAAAGTAATATTCGCCCCTGCGCCATAAGCATTCTGGGTATAAGTAACAGCTGAACCACTAGATGGTTCCATTGTAAAATTCGTTTGTTCAAATTTGATATTCGTGCCATAGACTCGGAGCGCATCAAAACTAGTACGGTCTCCGCTATTTAAAACCGTCGAAACATCGCCTAAAATTATCCCGTTTACGTCTGAATATAAAGTGCTTACGTTATTTCCGGCCGCCCAGCCAATTTGCAAAGAGTCGGTAGTGGTATTGGTAAAAAATTTACCAAGAGCGACTGAGTTATCAGCCGAACAATCCGCCGTACCTTTCCCGATAGTTATGCAATTAGCGTTGAATTTTTGCTTATTAGAAGTATGAGTATATAAATCATTCGCAGAATCGTAAGCGATTGTTACATCGTCATCATCGCCTAATCTAAAAATTTGGTTATCCCTGAGTTTTAAAACTGTATTAGAAATCGTGGTCAGTAAATTACTACCACTAGGGAACCAATAGGTATAAGAATAACCAAGATAATCTTCGGTAACTTTCGGAACAAAATGCAACCCTAGACCTAAACTAGCAACTAAACCTATCAAGAATAATGTAATTTTACCTTTAATTCCCATATAAATACGTTATTCGAGTTCCATTTCCTGTCGCATCGACATACAACAGGTTAGTATTGCTAATAAAAATCTTTTCCGTAGCATTTTTAGGTGGCAACAATAAGCCCATTTCCGTTCCTATTTGCGCATCTACACTACTACCGCCCAGATAAATATCGTTGTTGCTTGGGTTAGTTATAATCACCCATTTGCAAGTATGGTTAGCTAATTGTACTGGAGTTCCGGCTGTTACAACTGTAGCGGTATCTGCGCCGATTGTAGTTACAGGGGTAGCACCGCCTAAAGCAACGACTATGTCATCTTGCTTCTCCTCAGTAGCAGGATTGATTTGTACACCATCGGTATTCTCCAACCCTACTGGTGTGATACCCTCTGTATTAGGCCTCATAATTTATTTATTTCATCTATTGCTACTCTAAGTTGATTATTGTCTCTAAACTCTAACTGTAAAGCTGAAATTACCTTAATTAATTTATTCTTGTGTTGTTTGAATAATGTGTATTTTTCATTTAACACATTCCCAAAGCGGATATTCTTATCTTTTTCTTCATTACTTAATTCAATAGAGTCGTTGACTTCTTGGAGAGCGTCATTTGATTGCTCTAAAATTACTTTGTTCTCTGTAATCTGTGTTTTAATTTCTCCCAATTCTTCGTTAACCTTATTTACTTCCTCAAGAGCCAACCCTTTTTCATTTCGTAATTGGTCTACATTGTTCTGCAATTCGTGGATTGCTTCACCCAATCCTACTTTTTCAGCTTCTAGATTTGCCTTAGTGTCTTTTAAATTAGAGATTTCCGTTTCTAACTGGCTTTTGGCAGACTGAAAACTTTTTAATTCTGAATCTATACTAGTCAAAGTATCTTCATATCGTTTTTGAACAGACTCAATATCTATTTTAGCCACCTTATTTACCAATTCCTTATACTCTGAATTTTTGCTTTCAATATTTTTAAGAATTTCGTTAAGTTCATTTGACAAACCAAGCAATTTATTACTTGCAGTTTCGACAGCGGTAGTTAAGCTAGTGTGTTTTTCTGTCATTTCTTTAATGCCAACTTCTAAACCTTCAATTTCTTTCTTTTTCTCTAAAGAGTCGCTGTCTAATTTCATTTCGGTTTCTTCTAAAACACCTACTTTCTGTTTTAAACTATCCAGTTTTTGTTCCGCCTTAATAATTTCTTGCCTTAAATTACCAAGAATATGTAAAGACTCTTCGTTGGCTTGTTTTGTCTTATTTTCAACTAAATTGTAATCTATAGCATCACTATTTCCAGCTAAGATTTTCATACTAGTTTCCGGTTAATGATAATGTCATTGAAACTACGCCAGCATTAGTAACTACTCCTGCTTCTTTGGCCAAAAACTGAACATATTTATCGTGTAACTCTAATGGAATTGAAATTCTATATGTAGTCGCTGCTGCTGCCCCAATAAATTTATATTCAGCCTCTGCTACGGATACTGTTCCACCCGATACACTTTGTACTGTGGCACTGTGCCAAGTATCGGCTTCTCCAGTAGTACTAACTCTAACTTTTAAATAAAGTTCGTTGTTTATTTCACCGTCTCCAGTTGTATATTCAATATATAAAACTGCTTTATCGGTAATGCCGATTGCCTTATTTTCATAAGAGTCTGACTCGTTATCATCATAACTAGATGTCAGAGTGACAGCGTCAAATATTTCTTTTAAAACTCCCAACGGATAATGACCTGGTTGCATAAATTTAATTTAAGTTAATAAACTTTACCGGACAGGCAATAACCTGCCCGAAAAACCTACTAATCTTTTTTAGGCCGTCCAGCCTTTTTTGGTTCATCAGTTTTTTCTTCCTCTTTCGGTTCTTCAATTTTACTCGGTACTTCTTTATTCACTAATTGATTTAATAACCCCATTACCTGACCTAATTGAGCCTCTAACTTAGCGACTCTGTCATCCTGTGGTTTAGCATCCATTTGCGTAATTCCTATGCTATTTCCTTGATAACCGTGAGTTTTAGGCACTTCTTCAACTTCAAAGAAGTCAGCACCAAAATTACGCAAATTGCGTAGAAATTTAGCAATCTCATCGTTATCAGTTACAAATACCCCGTCTTCAAAAGAAGCATACTTAGGGTCTTGTAAAACATTCCCGTCCCGATCATTCTTATAAGGAACGACCACTACTCGATATTTTCTCCTTACTGGAGTAATAAATTTGAACATAGAATTATCTGTTCGCTGTAGATTGGGAGAAGACAGCGATAACTTTCCCAACCATACAGACAATTAAAGTGATTTAATCGTTTAAGGTTGTAGCTCGACTTCTCCCTCAACATTCAAATAAGCTCCTGAATCTTGCCAAGCAGCGTCCGAAAGAACAACTAACAAAGAATTACCATAGTCAGCGTGGATAAATACATTATCAGTCTGACCAGTATCTTTCTCTATATTATCTGCAGGCAAAGAATTATAGACAGTGCGTAGAATAGCAGCCTTATCTGGCTTCAACTCATAGACACTTAAATCAGCAGCACCGGAATCGGAAGTATTTACTAAAGCACGAATACGCTTTAAACCGACTCGGTTTCCGTGATAAGTCTGTTGACTGTCTAAACCGTGGACTGTGTCGAATGGCTTATTTGGTTCAAGTAAGTAAGCAATGAGATATACACCGGAATCAGAGCTATCAGCATATAAACTTACTTCTTGGTACATTCGGAAAGTAGAAGTTGATCGAGCCAATAATTCAGAGCCATTAACAGCGTCTGAACGTAAACCAGCGACAATTTCTGCTTCCCAGTTAGCAGAAGCATTAATAGCATCTGCCAAAGTGCCTAAAGTAGTATAAGTCGCAAAAAGCAATACACCATCATTAGCCAGAGTTTTATCAGCTGCTCCGTCAACCGTTAAAGTCAAAGAAGTTGCTGAAACTACCACAGCATCAGCATAATGAGCTGAACTTTCTGGATAAGCCACACAACGGATGCGGAGCTTTACTGTTCCGTCAGCCACAACATTTCTACCAATTTGTCTAATGTTTTTCATAATATTGTGGTTAATTACTAAGCTCCAATATTTTTCATCCAACCCATTGTCTTAAGAGTCTCAAATGTAAACCCGACCTGGCCCACATATTGACCCTTATCAGCTAACGCACCATCAGCAAGTACCTGAGTTTCATCGTGGATATCAAGATTGACACCATTACCAGACAAATAGTTGTATTGGATATGGTCAAAATCAAGAACACACAATGAACCACTCATTACGTCAACCTCATCAAATAGAGGCTCGTAAACTAAGTCGTAGATACCGTTAACAGTACGAATGCGGTCAATTACTACACCAAATTCACCAATCTTAAAGCTAGGTACTTGAACGTGTTCAAAACCCATATTGTAGATTGGAGTCAAACCACGCAAACCACCAACTAAGGCTTTGCGAGTAGTACCACCACGAGCGACAGAACCCAAGAATGACAATAATTCAGCTTTTGTTAAAGCAAAACTGGCCATATCTCGAATTTCTACGTCAGAATAAGCCTCAACCCAATACTTCCAACCACCAGAATGGTAGACTGGGTTAGTAGTGGAAGCAGCAACATCACGAGTACCAAACCAGAACATAAATTCTAGTTGAGTCATTAAACGTGAAAATGCTTTACGTTTTTCTAACAAGAACGGATCGCCGTTGTAGTCAGAAGTAGCACGTCTGGTTTTTGTTAAACCGTAAGTTTCACTAACGATTTCCAAGTAGTTGTAGATTTCAGCTCTCTTGGTTGTGCGAATAGCAGGTGCGGTTGAATCTTCAGCACGAGCGTTTTCCATTCGGTAGAACTTGTCGCTTGTAGTCATCACGATACCAGCAGTACGAGCAGTACCGTCAGTATTGGTAATGTTAAGGGTATTAGCCGCAACACTAGCGATAATTACACGCTCGGTCTGACCAGCTGCGTTAGTAAGCAACAAGACATCTCCGGCACGGAAATGGTCGTCATCAGTTGAAGAAACGGTAAGAGCAGTATCACCAGTAGCAACAGCTGCTGTGGTTTTGTAGTATTCTGCTAAATTTACCTGGTCTTCAAGATGTTCAACTTTGAAATTTTTTCTAGCTCTCTTTTTGAGAGGTTTACCAGTAATCATTGGAACTTGACTGCCATCACGATAACCCAAGTTCATACCGTCTGTTAACAGCATTGAAACGATTGGGTGTTTATCGGTCTGGAAGAAATACAGCATTGGGTCAACGTCTCGGATAAAGACACTTGAATTTTCCAATCCTGTATTTGGAGTTCCGGAGATTACACCAATATCTGGAGTAGCCACATTATTTAAAATTAAAATAAGTAAATACTACTCCACATTTTCTAAATCACATCTCGTAGGGCGTCAGCCACTTCCGGAGATAATTTTACAGACTCTTTTGGAGAAGAACCGCCGCTAGCAGGATTGGCTTTCGCCGCTTCCCGTTTAGCGAGTTCTTTTTGTACCCGTTCATCAACCATTTTATCTATTGACTCGATGTCTTTTAGTTCATTCGAGCCTTTAGATAATTTAAGATTGTTTCGAGCACGTTCATAGAGTTTTTTCGGGCTAACTTTTGGTACGCCATCAAATTCATCTACGAGTTCTTTGAAAAACGGCTGAACTTCGTTAAAATCTTCCTCCTTAAAGATTTCATCAAGCTCATCATTAAACTGTTGCTTAGTTTTACTCTGTTCTTTGCGTTTTTCTCTTTCCTCGAGCTTCTTTTCAATAATTTCCTCTAAATTAACCTTAGTTTCGTCTGGTTTATCGCCACCCTCTTCATAATATTTCTGCCATTTTTCATTGGCTTCTTTATAATCCGAAAGTAGTTTTTCCAAACCCTCTACTTTTGACTCCAAGTCTGTTTTTTCTTTACGGAGGCTTTTCAAATCACCGCTTATGCGAGTATTATCACCGCTAATACGATTGACTGCTTTTACTGCCTCCGCTAATGTGGAGTATTTCTTACCTGCTACCTCGAATTCAGTTGGTTGGGCATCTTCCTCAGACTTTTTATCGTCTTTGGTTTTGTCTTCCCCGTCTTCTTTCTTGGTTTCAGTGGTTTTTTTATCCTCGGTAGCCTTTGAATCGTCAGATTTTGCGTCCTCCGGCTTTTTACCTTCCGAGTCATTTTCTTTGGTTTTGTCCGCATCGGCCTGTTTTTTCTCTTGGCCGTTCGAGGCGACTTTCTCTGAGTTTTTGGCAGAAGCTTGGTCTACTCCGAAGTAATCTGCTATTTCCGGAGATAAACTTGCTTCTGATCCGCCAACTGCTGGAGTTTGGTCAGACATATTTTCGCTGTTAATAATTAGATTTTTTTACTTTTTTCAATTTACCTGCTCTTACCATTTTCTTTGCCTGTTTTTTAGCAGTTTTCATTGCTTTAGGCATACTAGTTAAGTTTGCTAAGGCTTTCACCTCGGCATAATCTAACTCTTTTTTCTTCATCCAATCTCTCCCAAACCAATGGGTCAACCCAATAAGGCTTGCTTACTAAAGGAGTTGGAAGCGGATTGACTTTTACTTTTTCCTCTTTAGGAAGCGGTAAATCTTCAGGTACTTCTACGTTTTCTTCAGGAAGATAAATAGTATCTCCTACCTCAATGTCGTTTTCTACAAAAGCAGGATTATTTTCTAAGTCTTCTGCAGTAACAACGTGTGGTATTCCTTCAGGAATATCATTAGATGATGTTTCTTCAGGAATTTCTGGAGTTTCAACAGTTGGTATATTTTTAGGAACATCAATATCTGATTCTTCAGATACTATTTTGAATTTTTCTTCATTCTTCTTTCTTGGCATATTTTTCTAATATTTTAGACTGTGAATTAACGAATTGCTGGATAATTTGGATTGATTGTTTCGCCCCTGCGTCATACTTAGCTTGTTCAGGTCGAGAAGCATAGTATTCACAAGGTTTATCAATCTCTTTAAGCATTCTTTCGAGTTCCGAGGTAAAGACTTGCCACTCTGGATATTCAATGAGCTTTACGATTGCTATAGCAATTTCCTTACGTTTTTCATTTAGCTCATCTGACTTATTTGCCAGCTCTTTAATGTCTAAACCCAGAAACTCATTAAGAATGTTGTCCATATTAACTTAGATATTTCTTTTTAAGAGATTGCTTATCCATTTCTGTATCTTCTTCATCATCCATCATCTCGTCTTCCATATCATCTAAAACTCCAATTTCCTTAATATTGAAGTCAGCGTGCCAATTCTCTCCACCGTCATCCGAGTTCATATCCTTACGAGTCTGTTCAACTTTCAATACCAAATAATATTCTTCGCCTACTTCCCAATCTTTAATTTCTGGTAAGGCTTTATCGTTTAAACAAACTGTCGGATAAATCTCTCCAGTCGGTACATCAATGTTCTCCATTTTTCTAGGCTTGACGGCTTTAAGTTTTTCCTCAAGCATTTCTTTCAACATATTAGTTGTCTAAACTAGTAATTAAAGCCTTATAGGTAGCAGTTGCATCACGAACCACTTTAACAATGGCAGCCTTACCAGCAGCAATGGTTAAAGAAGACTCGTATAAAGCTGTCCCACCAGATCCAGCAGCTAAAACTGTCGAAGTAACAGAATCAGTGTTAATAACTGAAAAAGTAATCGTATCGCCGTTGGTAGTAAGACAATCAGCAAACAAGGTAGTAGTAGCTGGTAAGGTAATGGTGGTGGTAGCAACTCCGTTGGAAGATGAATTCCAAACTGGATTATCACAGACATTAGCTGCAGTAGCGGCTGAAGTAGTGGCAAAAGTAGCTAAAGAACCCTGTTGCACGAAACTTGCGGCTCTTAAACCATCTAAATCCCAGCTAGTCCCTGCTAAAGCACTGGGAGCGACAGCCTGCATTCGACCGCTAGAGTCAGCTTGCAATACTTGGTACTGGCTCAAACCTGCCATACGTTCAGCCATTGCCTGAACATTTTGCCTTAAATCAGCCCCATCAGTATACAAACCATTAGAAGTCTGCAAGGTTAAGGCTGTACCTAACATATCCTCCGCCTTGTTATTTACGCTGGATTTGAAAAGAACCACTGTTGAAAGCACAAGAGACAATATTACTCCGGCTCCAACTACTAAAGTAAACTTTTTTTCCATACTTAAATTAAGTATTTTGAATTAAATTCGCTGTTTCCGCTGGTTGTTCAATTGGCTGTCCCGCTGGTGGGACTGCCCCTGGTTGATTAGGTTGCATCATAGGTTGCTCTTCCAATCGGTATTCATCGATGTCATCAATTATGTCATTAAACTGTCTAAGTAATTCCTCGGTTAGTTTGGTAGTGTCCCATTTTGCTGGCTTTCCCTGGGCGATTAAAGCATTATTATCAGCCATTGCAATCCCAATTGCTGTCTGATATTGCCTAATCATATTCTGTCTATCCAAGAAAGCTAAGGAGGTTTTAATTGTTAAGTCATAACGCCCGATTAAATCCGAGACAAATACCACGTCTGAATAACCACTGTTTAAAAATACTTCTTCCAATGTTTTAGCACTCATTGCTCCCTCTCGGATTGCGTATTCAGCCACAATTCGAGCGTTGTTATTCATATCTCGGTTAAATGGCAAGAACTTAATATCTCTATTCGTTCCGTCATTCAGCAAAAAATCTAATTCTTCGGTATAAAGCTGTGGAATAGCAGACAGCCAAGACTCTAAAATCGGTGTAATTCCTCTTTCCTCCATTTGCTGTATTTTCTGCTTAATTCTTTTGGCTCCAGCCACATTCATCATTTCTGCTTCACCAAGAGTTCCAGCCTCTCCTTTGTTAGCTCCGATAGCATAATCAGTCTGTCCAGTAGCCATTTGGCCAATCGTTTTAACTTCATTTAACACCTGTAAAGGCACATCATTAGCAGATGCCTGATCTAGTACTTGAACTGCGTCATTTACCTTTAGACCCTGCATCATTTTTAAACGTATTGGCTTCAAAGGGTTGGACATTTTAACGTCAGTCGGGTCAACCAAATAACTCTCCACAATCCCATAACGCTTAACAGTATTCAAAATCACCTGTAAATACATCAAATTATGTATTTTGTTTTCTTCGTACTGTTGCCAACGTAAGACTTCTGCTTCACCAATACCTTCAAGCTCACCTGGTACGTCATAGTCTTTTATGCAATAAATTGGTATTTCCTTTTTAGGTAAAATGTTTTTTCCGGTATGGTTTTCAAACCAATTTGGACCAGAGTAGATATTAATTTCTGTCGGCGTATACTCGGTAACTACAAAGATTGAATTATCATCAACAATCGTGGTTGGAATTTCAGTCTGGACACTGGGCAAAATTCCATTATCCCGTGTTTTTAAGTCTGTTAAAGTACGGGTATAAAGAGCGTCAACAATTCGTTTTACGCTATCAAATTCCTCGACTGAACCGCCTTTAGTCATTCCGTCAGTTTTGTAGCCTTTTTTCTTGCATTCCTTTACCCATTCGTCATAATCCCAAATTGCCGGAACCCAGATACGTCTAGGTGAAGTATGTTCACCTGACTCGTAGGTCTTGGCCTTACGATCTGGAATAACATAGTAAGGGTTAAGCCATTTAACTCGCATTCCCTCGTAATTTTTTTGAATACCTTTTTTGTAGACTGGCTTACCGTCTTTATCGTATTTTTCGAAAATGTCGGTCTCTTCTTCGTCTAAGTCAAAGTAATTCAAGAGATAACCAGAGCCAAATAGTAACGCATCAAATTCAACTTTAGCTTTGTCTTTGTCGGACTTGCTTCTTCGCCATTCACACTTCAACATCTTGCCTACTTTTTCCGCCTGGTCTTTTTCTTTGCGGTTATTCCATTTGGCAGTGACATCAATCGGACGGTCTAAATCTGGTCGAATAGCTTCGATCGTCATAAAAGTCCGAGGAATGTGTATCTGCAATCCTAGACTTTCCAGTACCTCTTGGCTGTAAACTGAGTTCAATAAAGAAATGCCCTTATAGCTCAAATAATGAAAGTTCATCATTCGATGCCACTGACGGCGTGCTTCCACGTCTTTAGCGTACTCAAGTTTTTTTTGTTCTATGGTTAAACCCATATTAGTTTAAAAATGTATCTTCTAAGAAACCTCGCTGGTTGATTCGATTGCGTGCTTCTAGTTTTTCCAACATTGTTTTGTAAGGTTTTTCTTCTGTTTTATCTTTAGTATTTATCTTAAATTGCATTTGAAAGGCTAAAGCGTCTAATAAATCAATAGTTTTACTCTGTGGAAAGTTAATCGCCTCAAGTTCAAGCTCCTTCATCCAACGCCTGTGAAATATTACTCCAGCTTTATACATCGGAATTAAACCTCGTATTCTTTGCAATTTATCGTGACTATCAATAAACGTACTAAGTAAAAAGTAAATCTGGCGGCGTTTCATTTCTTCGGTAAAAAAGTAAGACAAACTCTCCTGATAAGCCACACCTTCAATCCATACCCGAATAGTGGCGTCTGGGTATTGCAGCTTTAGCTGCGAATACATCACAAACGTGCCTTCAATCAATTCTCCTGGGTTGAGTTTGCCAGCTTTATAATCGAGTAAATACCAATTTGGATTAGTGTAGCTTTTGCCCACAGCCATTATTGCCGTATTACAAGCTTCTTTTTTCTTACTGATAGCTGGGTCAATCGTAATATCAATATCCATTTTCTCTGGCAATTCGGCTTCTTCAAAGTATCTGAAATAATCTTCCTTAAACTCTAACAATTCAGAAGCCAAAGGATTTTGTTGGTACAACGCTTGCCACTCCAATACAGTCTGGTTATTTTTAATATTCTCAAGAACTTCTATCGGAAATTTTTCAGGCCACAACGGTTCACCTTTCTTACGAAACTGCTCGTCAGCGTCTGCAATAGCAGGAAAGCGTACTACTTCCCATTTATCAATATTTTCTAATCCGGCTTCTTCGTTCTGCCGTTGTTCTTCTAATAATCTCCCCACCAGATCATCAATGTGCCAGCGAGTCATAATCACAATGATTGCGGTTATACCCTCCTGGCGGGTGTAGAAAGTAGATTTATACCACTTCCAGACATTTTCACGCATTACTTCACTGTCTGCTTCTTGGCGGTTTTTGTGCGGATCGTCAACTATACCGATTTTAAAACCACGGCCCGTAATCGCACCACCTACACCAACAGCCGTATAACATCCGTTTTCATCAGTCATCCAACGCCCTTTTGCCTTGCTGTCTTCTTTTAGCCTTGTGTTGTAAAGAGCCTTATAATTCTCACCTTCCATTAAGTCTCTAGTGGCTTGACCAAAGTCCTGAGCCAGTTCTCCGCTGTAAGAACTAACTATGACTGGCCAATCTGGTTGTTGTCCGAACACCCAACTCGGAAAAAGAATAGTGGATGTTTCACTTTTACCGTGTCGAGGCGGAACTTCAATTATCAATCTTACCTGCTGACCTGCTTTAACCTTTTCGTAAGCATTCTGCAAGATTTCACAAAGATATTCGTGGAACCACCCTGCCTCGTATTTGCTTTCTACTGCTTCACAATGATTAACTAGTTTATTTCGTACTGCCTTTTGAATTACAGCTAGCTTCTCGCCTGATAATTTCAGCATATTTAGAGTCTTTAATTTCTAAGACTATTGCTCTATTGCTTCCAGTACCAGCTATCTCATTAGGCATTAAACGATTTACAAACTTCTCAGCCCAAAACAATTTTCTTTCTGGATGCTTTTCACAATCTTCTAAAACAGCCAAAAGCAAAGTACCTTTTAGCTTACTTATTTTCTCTCCTAATCCATATCCAGGAGCACCTGCACCTTTTCTATAACCACCTCTAGCCATAAAATTGATAAATCATTTTTATTTGCTTAACTAAGCCTTCTTTAAAAAACAGATTTCGATTATAGCGACCCATTCCTACCCTTGTTAGGAGGACAACAGTCGTGAGATATATTAGGTTAGGAATACACTCACGACTGCCACCTACCAAAATGTAGTCGCCTGTGAAGTTGACCACAAAGACTTGTACACAAACCTTTGAGGCGAACCTTTCAATACGGGGTCGCTTCGTTCGCCTTGACAATCTACTTACTAAATAACCTGTCAAGGGAGACGAACTACGTATTTCAGTTCTAGCCAGCTTTTATCGATAAAGCCCGCTAACGCATAACGCTAACCTAAATTGTCAACTATATATCTTGATTAAACTTACATCTATACGGATTTTTAACCTCTCGGAACTTATTTTTTGCCACTCTCTTGTGCTCTCTGGCAAGGTCCCCATACTTCTCGTCAAACTCAAGCATTGTAATATTGTATTCCTCAAGAATTTCCTTAAGAATATGTCTTTGATATGCTATTGGCATATAGTTTTAGAGGGTATCAATACCCTATTTAGCTTTCTGTTTACTCGGTTCAAGAA
>CAZEEW010000016.1:0-20600 GCA_964511375.1 uncultured Gammaproteobacteria bacterium
AACGGCAGGCCCAACTGCTTCAAAAGTGTCTACGATGTATCTCATCTTATTCACCCCTCTCGTTGAGAGGTAAAATTAAAATATATTTTTAATTGTTATTCATGTCTTCAAAAGAAAGAAGTGGTTATACTCCACAAGAAGCGCAGCTTCCAGATAAGGAAACATATGACGTGGCTGGTCCGGTGAGATATATTCGAAAAGTCGAAGCGAACCCAAAGAAATTAGAAAAATTTACTCGAGCGGCAAGCGGCCGTGCCGAAGATATTTTTGAGAGTGGAAAAATAGCGGAAAGAATACACGAAGGAGATAAGGTTTTGTATTTGGGAACAGGAACAGGCCATGTGGCGAAATATATCGAGGATCATACTGGAGCTAAGGTTTTTAAGTTTGACCTCGCTGATCTGCGCACGCCAGACACAAAAGATAACAAATTTGCCAAAGCAAATGCACGTCATATACCTGTAGCAGATAGTTCTCTAGACGTTGTGTGTCTAATGGACATTTTGCACCACACAAATAATCAAGAGGAGATATTGCGGGAAGTTAAACGAGTTCTTAAACCCGGCGGTAAATGTCTACTAATGGAAGATACAGTGCCAGAAGAATTTCAAAGAGGGGCGGGGTTTAAAAAATGGTTAGTAGGTAAAATGGATGATACCTTTAATCAACAACCAAAAGGTATAAACCCCCATAATTATCGTTCCATTTCAGAATGGGAAAGTGTATTAAGAAAAGAGGGTTATGTAGTCGATGATAATAAAACAAATAGTTGGCACTGGGGTATTCCGGATTTTATGGGCGCTGATCGTAGAAAACGACCGCCTAAGCCGACTACATTCAGGCCGTTTCAGGCAACAATGTTTGAAGTTGTCAAACCTTCTGGAAAAAACAATGAAGTATAGTATTAATCAAAAACCCAGTGCATATTTACACTGGGTCTTATTTTTCAGTACTCGGCTCTCCGAAAGAAACAAATGCTATTTCTTTCGGGGACACGGCCGAGTACTGCTCGCGGTCGGCCCCGCTCGTCAGGGCGGTGGTTCGTAGGCCTTGTCCAGGTCATTGATCACCGCGTTGTCGAGCAGGTTCAGGAGGCCGAAGATCAGGCTTCCGGCGAAGCCGACTCCGGCTAGCCAGTTAACTACAGGCCACCCTCGGATCCAGGCGGCCACAATGGCCGCGAGGAAGGCGGCCGCGACCACGAACCACAGAACCGCCCGCTTACGCAGGCTGATATTCCGCCACCACTGCATGGTGGCCTCCACTACCCCGTTAAGCCGGGGTACGCCTGTCCGCGGGGTTGCGAACACAATTAGCCTAGTCTAGTGGAGATTGTTTGTCAATTCTCGCTCTTGTCTTTTCCTCTAGATAATGGTAATTTAAGGGCATATGACCGATACCCAAGCTATTAAAGATCGGGTTGATCTGGTTCAACTTATCCAAGAGTACGTGCCTCTAAAAAAGGCTGGTATTTACTGGAAAGCTTGTTGTCCGTTTCACGGAGAAAAGACTCCTTCCTTCATGGTTCACCCCGAGCGACAGTTCTGGCATTGTTTTGGTTGTGGTAAACATGGTGATGCTTTTTCTTTTCTTCAAGAGATTGAAGGACTAGAATTCCCGGAAGCTTTGAAATTATTAGCTGATCGTGCTGGTATTAAGTTAGAGAGCTATCGCACGGAAGTAAATAAGAGCCAGAAAAATCGAATTTTAGAAATTAATAGCAAGGCAGCCTATTTTTACCATCGGATATTGTTAGATATGGCAGCAGCGAAGCCAGCTTTAGAATATTTAACTAAGCGCGGTGTTACTAAAGAGGCGATAGAACGTTGGCAAATCGGTTATGTTCCTGAACAATGGGATTTGCTTACTCAGTATTTTTTGAAAAAAGGGATTGGTGTGGAAGATTTGGTGGCGGCTGGTTTGACCATAAAGAAGGATGGTGCTCAGGCTGGTTCTAGTCGCGGGTATTATGATCGCTTTCGTGGCCGTATAATGTTCCCAATCCAGAATGTTCATGGGGATGTGGTTGGTTTCACTGGCCGTATTTTGGTTGAGAAAGAAAATTCTGGGGGTAAATATGTAAACACGCCAGAAACTCTTGTTTACCAAAAGTCACGTATTTTGTATGGCTTGTACCAAGCCAAGCAACCCATTCGCAAATCTGACCTAACGGTTATGGTTGAGGGCCAGATGGACGTTATTGCCTGCCATTCGCATGGCATGGAAAATGTGGTGGCGTCATCGGGTACAGCCCTAACCCATGAACAGGCAAAACTTTTAAAAAGATATTCAGACAACTTAGCCATTGCTTTTGATGCTGATCAGGCTGGGCAAAATGCGGCCATGCGCGGAATAGAGGTCTTGCTTAGTGAAGGAATGAATATTCGGGTTATTACTATCCCCGAAGGAGCTGGTAAAGATGCTGATGAGTGTTTAAAAAATAATCCCAAGGTTTGGTACAAAGCTGTTGAAAGTGCGACAGATATCATGGAATGGTACTTTAAGAAATGTATAGGTGGGCATGATGTCAGTAAACCAAAAGAAAAACAGGCTGCAGCTAATGAATTATTGCCTTTAATTGGCCGAATCCCATATGCGGTTGAACGCGACCACTGGTTAAAAGAATTAGCTAATCGCTTAGGCACAGACTTGTCAGCTTTACGCGAAGATCTGGACCGTCTGCACACAGGGGAAACAAAAAGCGTTACTTCGGGGACAAAGAAACCAGTGGAAAAGAGTAATGAGGAAGAGAAAAGCGACCCACTAGATGTATTGCGGCACAGTTTGTTTGGATTGGTATTAAAGTATCCGGAATTAATTAACGACCAGTTTTTTTCTTTTCCGGCCGCTATTTGGGGTCAGAATAGCTTAACTGGGCTTTACGAAAGTTTAAAATTAACGTATACTAACAATAGAAACATCAAACTGGATGAAACCAATTATCCAGAATTTCAAGAATTAATTGAAATCCTTCGCATGCAAAGCGAGAAGGATTTTGTGGATTTCGGCGCTAAAGAAGCCGAAGCTGAATTTTTTCAGCTAGTGACAAGATTAAAATCCCTGTGGTCAAAAACTAGAGGGCAACAAATTCAAACTGAACTTTCCCTAGCCGAACGAGGCGGGGACAAAGAAAAAGTTAGTTTGTTATTGCGTGAACTCCAGGAGCTTGCGCGATTATAGTTCTTTGGTCAATTTCGGAAATTTTTTCGGTTACATTTTATGGTACGCAAAAAGATAAATACTAAACCCATGAAAAAGAAAACTACTAAACCAGTCTTGGCGAAAAAGACCAAAGTTTTAAATACCACAAAAAAAACTAAACCTTCAAAACCAAAAGTTGTAAAAAAGCCAGCCAAAGTTTTAACAAAAACAAAAACGAGAGTTTTACCTAAGAAAAGTAAAGTAGTTTTGAAAGCTAAGCCGGCAGCCAAGGATAAAATTGTTAAAAAAGTTGTTTTGCCTAAACCAGAGGTATTTATCGCCCCAGAACCAAATGAGGATCGTATTTGGGATTTAACTCGTAAGGGTCGCAACCGTGGATTTATTACAGAAGTAGAACTGCTGTCTATTTTGCCATATCCCGAGCAGTATTTAGATTTATACGAAGGATTTTTGGATCTAATGGATCGTAATGGCATCTCCATGGTTGAACCACCGCAATCTTTGCTTGGTGGAGTCAAAGACCACTCTGGTGTTTTGAAGGAATTCCAGGGTGAACAACCTGACATGGATATACCGTTTGATCTCGGATCCATTTCCTCAGATTCGATCCAGATGTATTTGCGGGAAATTGGTAAAATTCCGTTGTTAAAAGGTGAGGAAGAAGTGTCCTTGGCCAAAAGAAAAGAAAGAGGGGACAAAGCAGCAGAACGCAAGCTTATTGAAGCAAACTTACGTTTGGTTGTTTCTATTGCTAAGAAATTTGTTGGTAAAAGCCTTTCGTTATTAGATCTTATCCAAGAAGGAAACATTGGTCTATTTCGAGCCGTCAAAAAATTTGATTATCGGAAAGGATATAAATTTTCCACCTACGCCACTTGGTGGATCCGTCAGGCGATCACCCGTGCTTTAGCTGATCAATCCCGTACCATTCGTATTCCCGTTCACATGGTGGAAACCATTAATCGCTTCCAGCAAGTGCAGCGACGTCTCATGCAGGATCTGGGCCGTGATCCAACGCCAGAAGAATTAGCAGCGGAAATGGGTGAAGAAGTAGACAAGATCAACCACATTATTAAAATTTCTCAGGATACAGTTTCTTTAGAAGTATCGGTCGGTGATGATGACGACGATTCTTCATTGCAGGATTTCATTGAGGATGTTAAAAACGTTTCTCCAGACCGTGCTGCTGGGTTGGAAATCCTTCGTGATTATGTTCAGGAGTCCATTAAATCTTTGTCGCCTCGTGAACAAAAAATTCTCGAGATGCGTTTTGGTTTGATGGACGGCGTTACTCACACCTTAGAAGAGGTCGGTCAAGAATTCGGTGTAACTCGTGAGCGTATTCGTCAGATTGAAGCTAAGGCTTTAGAAAAGATACAGAATTCCGATCTCATCACTAAACTTCGCGATTATTAGTATGGCTACTTAGAAACAATTTAAAGAAGTGTAAGTAAGTTTCATGCTCATGGCATATGGAAGAACAAAAAACTAACCAAAACGAGCTTTTGTATAATCCCAAAAATTGGGCTTTTTTAGCTTTTTTTCTCAGTCCAATATTACCCGCCATTTTTTATTACCGCAATTGTAAAATTTTAGGCGGTTTTAAAAAAGGTCGTAAAGTAATTGTTGGCACCACAGTCTTTGTTTTGTTCTTTATTATCCTAACTTCTATTTTTGCTTTATATTCTTTTCCTATTCTCATTCTTGAAGCCACAGTTGCGGCCATCATTGCGAAAAAATTTGCCAAAACTCAGCAGCCAGCCTATGAAGAGATGAAGACAACTCGTGGTTTAAAGGGTGGTCGAAACGAGGCGCCATTGGCACTGGTTTTCTTAGCCGTAGTAATTTTTCTCGGCTATATTTTGCCCTACACTTTAGATAAGTACGTTGACTCAAGGGCTAAAAATCCGGGGTTAAATTACGAGAATTTAAGAAGTTCAAACTATCGTTAAAAGTAAATATGAAAATATTCCTTTCCGGTGGCGGCACGCTTGGGCCAGTTGTTCCGCTGTTAGCGATTGCTGAAATGTACAAAAAAACTCATCCGGAAGCAGAATTTGTTTGGGTTGGTACACGACGTGGTCCAGAAAAAGCTTTGGTTAGTGAATATAATATACCTTTCTTTACGATTACAGCTGGCAAACTTCGTCGGTATTTTTCGCTATTAAATATTTTTGACATCTTCCGCATTGCCAGTGCTTTTTTCCAATCCTTACTGTTACTTTGGCAGGAGAAGCCGGTGTTATTAATTTCGGCCGGTGGCTTTGTTAGCGTTCCACTTCATTGGGCTGGAGCATTACTCGGCATCCCTTCCTGGATTCACCAGCAAGACGCCTTGCCTGGTTTGTCTAACAAATTAATGGTTCGTTTTGCCAAAAAGATTACCACTGCTTTGGAGGAAAGTATTAAATATTTTCCCAAACACAAAACTGAATGGATTGGTAACCCCGTTCGTGACTTAACTATTACGGATATCCGACAGTCTAGCGCCCGGTTCAATATTACAGATGATGCACCAGTAGTTTTTGCGTTAGGCGGTGGTACGGGCTCAGCTAAAATAAACCAAATGGTTGTTGAGGCTGTGCCGCATTTTCCTCGGGAGTGGCATGTGATCCATTTGGTCGGTCGCGAACGTCCAATGGAGTTAGCTAGCCGAGCAGCCGGAGCTTTTACAAATTACCAGGTTTATAACTTTTTTACCGACCAAATGAAGGACGCTTATGCTATTGCCGACGTTGTTATTGGCCGTGCTGGTTTTGGTACTCTGACAGAGCTAGCAGCCGTTGGGAAGCCAGCGATTATTATCCCGATGATGGATACACATCAAGAAGAAAACGCTAAGTACTTAGCCAAGCGCAATGCCATTGTCATGTTAGACGGTAATACGACTAATGGCTTAGAACTAGCCAAGGAAGTTAAGGAAATAATAAACAACCGGGAATTTGCCCATTTAATTTCAAAACGGCTTCACGAAGTATTACCACCGGCCAAAGTAGATAAGGTAATCGGAGTTATGGACGAACTAATTAGTGAAATTTAAACAAACGAGTTTTTGTTTAAATTAATGGTTATAATTTTGTTGGCCAGTTTACTTTTAGAAGTTTTCTTTACCTTTAAATATTCTGGAGTGTATCCCTCGTAATATCCAGTACGAGGGTTTTTATTTTCAAACAATACTTCTCGGGTTTGACCAATAAACTTGTTTTGGTATTCTTTATGCAGTTTTTGTATTTCCTTTCCTAATTTTTTTGCTCTTTCTGTCCGGATCTTCTCTTGTACCATGGGGCGAGCAGAAGCCGCGAGAGTGCCGGGACGTGGGGAAAAGGGAAAGACATGCACTTTGGAAAACTTAACTTTTTTTATGAGCTTAAGGGTGTCCAGAAAATCTGTTTCAGTTTCTCCTGGATAACCCACAATGATATCTGTTGTTATGGAAAATAGGGGATAGGCGGCATATAGTTTATTAACAATTTCGAAGTATTTCTTAGCCGTATAAAAGCGGTTCATGCCTTTTAATATTTTGTCTGATCCAGATTGCAAGGATAAATGCCAGTGTGGCATGAGTCGTTTTTGCTGGTTGTCCGCCTGGTTATAGTCAAAAGTAAAAAGATCTAAAAGTTTTTTGGAAATAAGTCGAGGATCGAGTGAACCTAAACGAATACGTGGGATCCTGGTTTGCTCTAGAATTGCTTCCAATAGATCTCCCAACCCTTTTTTATCATCACTATATTGGCAAATATTTACACCGGTCAAAACCACTTCCTTAAAACCTTGTTTTTCTACTTCCCAAACTTTTTCGATCACTTTCTTAATGGAGATAGAAGTACTGCGACCCCGAAAACTGGGTACTATACAGTAACTACACGCGAAATTACAGCCGTTTTGGATTTTAATAAATGATCGGGTTCTTTCCAGTGGTAAATCATTTTCCTCGTCGTTTTCTATCTTAAGATCAAAAGCCATTTTTTCTAAATGGGAAAGAATTTCTTCGCTCGTGAAGGCCACAAAGTCTATTTCTTTCATTTTTTTGTTTTCTAAACAACCAGTGGCAACAACATACGCACCCTGGCGTTTGGCCCGGCGGATCACTTCTCGAGTAGTTTGACTAGCACCGCTCGTTACACCACAAGCCCGGATCACGGCCACATCTTCATTAGATAAAAAATCCGCGGCTTTAAATCCTTTTTTAACCAAGTCTTTTTTAAGCTCATCTGTTTCAGCTTGGTTTAGTTTGCATCCTAAGGTATAAAAAGATATTTTCATAGTCGAAAAAAGTAATTGTTACCATTATACCGATTGGGTTTAGCCTGTCAACACAAAAACAGCCTTGAGCAAAAGCTGCTTTTGAGGGATCTCGATTGCGCCAGGGGCGCGCGTCGAGGGCGCCCCTCCTTAGGGAAAGAACAGATAAACTAAAAGTGCGGATCAGCGACCTTGTGCATGTCGCGGATACGAGGGAACTCACGTTCGCGTACGACCCCAATGTATTTGCAGATACGCTCTATCGCTTCGGAAGAAGGATGATAGTCTTGAAAAACACACAGTCGCACGAGTGTGAAGCGAGCAAACTCCTCTGACCACTCCCTGTTCGGGCGGGTGTTGTCTTCGGTGATCTGGATGTGGAGCGTCTCGCCATTGTCGAATTCGATACTGGCATGGATCGTTTTCCGGTAGGTAAGTTCCATTTCACCCCCGTTAAGCCGCCTTGGCGGTTTAGTTTGCATAATTATCATTTAGTCTTGCTCTCTGGTCAAGCGAAGAGGAAAAGAAAAAGAGGCTTAGTTGCCTCTTTTTAGCTGTGGATTGTCCACTATTTCTTTTTTGGTTTTGGTGCGGTTACATCATTTGTTGTTACACCCTTCGCAAACGATCGGATATTGTCCACAGTGGTATCAATAATACGATGCAGGGCTTCGGTGCTGTTGAAAGCATTGTGTGGTGTCACAATGGTATTGGGGTGATCGATTAAAATGTTATTCATAAGATTGGTCCGTATCGTACAATCTGGGCAGTCAGCTGTTAACAGTTTATCTTCTTCTTGGACAAAATTTTCTTCTTCTAAAACATCTAGGCCGGCGCCAGCGATTTGACCGGACTGCAAGGCTTTAACTAAAGCCTCTGGGTCAATTAAGCCACCTCGAGCAGTGTTAATAATATACGCGCCTTTTTTAATTTTTTTAATATTCTTTTTGTTGATCAAATGATAAGTCTCTGGGAAGAGGGGAACATGTAAACTAATGAAATCCGATACGGCTAGAAGCCTTTCTAAACTGACATAGTTAAAACCCATCTCTTTTGCCGATGCTTTATTAGGATATGGATCATAGCCTAAGACGTTCATTTCTAACCCCTTGGCCATTTTTATTAAACGCATGCCGATTCGTCCGGTACCCACTACACCTATAGTTTTGTCTTTCAAATCCATTCCACGGAGACCGTGGTAATCATAACGGCCCTCTTTAACTCTTTTTACAGACTCAAAGAGTTTACGGCTAAGTCCAAGCATTAACGCCAAGGCGTGTTCAGCAACGGTATTTTCTCCATAAGAAGGCACTGTACAAACTGGGATATTTCTTGTTTTTGCTGAATTGATGTCAATATGATCATAGCCAGTACTCATGGTGGCGATCATTTTTAATTTTGGCATTTTGTTAATTATTTCCCTGCTGACGGGAGATTCAACAAAAACTACTAAGATATCTGCATCCTTTTTTAAATTATTTTCCGTCACTTTCTCGCCCGCAATAGAGTAGCTGAATCCTTTCATTCGAGAGCGAATATCTTCTTTCATTTCCGGCCAAATGCCATAAAAAGCGACTTTAAGTTTTTCAGGTTGTGCCATAGATTTAAGTTAGAAATGTTGTTTCCATTATACCATTTTTGCCCTGAAGTAGACAATACGTTGTACCTAGACAAACTATTTAACTTTGTAGTAAAATAAACATATATACACTTAAATTTTATTAGTTAATACTAATTATATGAGTTTTGAACGCGGCGCTTTTCCGGGGCTTGGATCCTCCAAAGATGAACACCTACCATCTCCGTCACGAGGTTTTCTAGATAAACTTTTGGGTCGCACTAGCTCTAAGCAAGAGCAAAAGCAATCACCTATTGACGAAGAAAGATACGAAGGTTGGTCAACCATTATGTTGGGTGGGGAGCTAGTAAGGAAAGTAGGCTTTACTGGGCCGGTAGAATTTAAAATGCGACCAGCTGATCATTCGAGTCGAATAGAAAGAGAATTTACACATATTCTCGTAGATCCAAAAACCCATAAGCTTTATGGCTATGATGACGGAAATAGGAAGGTGTTGTTTGGTGATGAAGATCCGGGCGATCCAGAAGCCGAACATTCGATCGTGGGCGGTCCAATGCGCCTCGAACCTCTGTATAAATATAACTAAATTGTGTAGTTCAGAGAGACTCCTGTTACAGGAGTCTCTAATGTTAGAGACTTGTGACACTGATTAACATTCTTCTTATAGGCATCGCCCTCTCATTCGACGCAATGGCTGCGGCGGCCACATATGGTGCCCAATGCCAGCGTCTTTCTTTTTCAAAAGCTCTTGGAGTAGGATTGCTCTTTGGCTTTTTTCAAGGGTTGATGCCGTTCATTGGTTGGCTTTTAGGATCTCAAATGGAAAGAGTAGTTAGTACATTAGATCACTGGATCGCTTTTGTTCTGCTTGGCATTTTAGGAACTAAGATGGTTGTCGATGCTACTCGTCCAACAAGAAATAAAAAATTTGAGCTACAAAGTTTAAAAGCGCTTTTACTACTAGCTGTAGCCACTAGCATCGATGCGCTCGTTGCAGGGATTTCTTTCGCCTTTATTACAATAAATATTTATAACGCAATTCTGGTTATTGGTTTAATAACTTGGGTACTTTCATTAACCTCAGTATATGTTGGTAGAAAATGCGGAGAATGCTGGGGTAAAAAGGCCACGATTGTTGGCGGTGTAATATTATTTGTGATTGGCGTGAAAATACTTCTGACGCACTTGCTATAGTTCTAAAATATATAATGAAAAACACCTAGCAGTTAGGTGTTTTTTAGTGATCCGGCTGGGGATCGAACCCAGGACCTCTTCCTTAAAAGGGAATTGCTCTACCAGCTGAGCTACCGGACCGCTTTTTGTCTTTCAAATAGACAAAACAACGTTTATTATGATATACTAAAATTCGAAATTAATCAAGAGGGTAAGAGAAGAAGGGGTGGATAATTCACTATTTACTAAATATATGGTAGACAAAAAATATTTTAAGGAAATCCGAGTTAAGTTGTTATCTTACGCCTCCAAGCGCCGCGAGGTGATTAAAACCGCTGGCGACGCTCAGCACCATGCCAAGCGCGCTATCTTCGCCCTGCAGCGTGATGACCGTGCTAACGCGGATTCTTCTCTAAAACAAGCTGAAGAGCTTTTGTCTGGGCTTCTCAAGCGTTTTAAAAGCGACCAGGCCCTTTTTGACGAAGGATCATATCGCGCTTCCTTAGAAGAGTATGCGGAAGCATCGCTTTTTAAACAATTCTTGTTAGGTGAGCCGATCGGAAAAGTAAAAGGTTTGCCGATGGACGAAGATACGTTTGTTGGCGGTCTTTGCGACTTGCCAGGTGAACTCTATCGTTATGCCATTAAATCTGCGACAGAAAGAAAATTTGAGGTAGTCAAAAAATGTTACTCTGTGGCAGAAGAAATTATTGGTGAACTAATGGACATGGATTTAACTGGGTATAACCGTAACAAATTTGATCAAGCTAAACAAGCTTTACATAAGTTAGAGCAAGTGGTTTACGAAGTCAGTCTTCGCGCTTAGATTATGCGTAAACTATTACATTTTCTTTTAGCCTGGTTTGCATACTGGCGTTATGGCCGACCAGCGCGCAAATTAATCGTCGTTGGCGTTACCGGTACTAAAGGCAAGTCTTCCACTTGCCGTTTTGTTGCCTCTGCGTTAGAAGCCGGTGGTTACAAAGTTGGGCTACTTTCCACAGTTGAATTCCAAATTGGCAACAAACGCTGGCTGAACGATCGCAAGATGACCATGCTTGGCCGGGGCGAGATCCAAAAGATGTTGAAGGAGATGGTTCAGGCTGGTTGTTCCTATGCTGTTGTCGAAACTTCTTCCGAAGGTATTTTGCAGTATCGACATTACGGGCTTTGCTATGACATCGCCGTATTCACCAACCTTGGCACTGAACACTCGGAACGACATGGCGGGTTTGAAAACTTGAAACGAGATAAAGGAAAAATGTTTGCGGCTTTGCAAAACTGTTCTAAGAAAATGAATGGGGAAAAGGTGAAAAAGATTATTGTTGCTAATGCTGATGACACTAATTATCCTTACTTTTTAAATTTTCGAGCTGATGAGCAATTGACCTATGGACTAAATGTAGAAGAGAGTAATCTAAAAGCCAAAAATATTTCTCTTCGAGACAATGGTTCAGAGTATGTGGTCGGAGAAAACAGATTTATTTTGAATATCCCTGGTCAGTTTAATATATATAATGCGTTAGCAGCAACAGCCGTGGCCTACTCGCAAGGAATAGGCCCCGACCAAGTCGCCGATGGGTTGGCAAAAGTGTTTTTAATTCCGGGTCGGATGGAAGCGATTGAAGCAGGGCAAAACTTTAAAGTAATTGTTGATTATGCTCATGAACCAATGAGTTTAACGGAATTATTTACCGCTCTACGTCAAATTGTCGGTACTAACAAAATTATTGCTTTAGTTGGTTCAGATGGTGGTGGCCGCGATGTTGGTAAACGAGAGAGAATGGGGGAGATCGCTGGGCGTCTGTCAGACATTGTTATCGTGACCGATGTTAATTGTTTTGATGAAGATCCTCATCAAATTGCCGAAATGTTAGCGGTGGGAGCGCGTAAGGCAGGTAGAAAAGATAACCAGGACTTATATATCGAAGTTGACCGCCGAAAGGCCATTGCTTTGGGCTTTGCTAAAGCTAATGCCGGCGACGTAGTTGTAATCACTGCAAAAGGCACTGAACCAGTTATTGCTATTGCGAAAGGGGAGCGTATTCCCTGGGATGATCGAACAGTCGCCCGAGAAGAATTACAAAAAATTTTAAAGTAACATTATGTCTCTAGTGAAGAAAATAAATTTGCGTGATGGGGAAGAGGTTTTATTGACCTATCGTCGTTACACCCTGACCAGTTATCCCGCGTATATACTGGGTTTGGCTTTTATGTTCGCTAGCGTTTTCTTTTCGGTCTGGTTGTTTAATAAAGGTTTAATCGGTCAAATAGCTTTTGGATTGGGGATAGTAGTTGGTGTATATGTAGTTTTTCATACTTGGTTTTTTGATAAGTTTAATTTCTTGGTAGTTACCAGTCAGCGTATTGTGGACGTTAGCCGGGTGGGTTGGTTTGATGAAGTTATCTCCGCTTGTTATTTTCGGGAAGTAAGGGATATTTATGTACGTAAAAAAGGCCTGTTCGCTAACCTCTTTAATTACGGCACGATTACCATCGAAACTACTAATAGCCGGAATGTACTACAACTTACGCATATCCACGACCCTGCTAAAGCCACGACAGCCATCCGAGACGAGATTGCCCTTGCTCTCGAAAAAACCGAAGATAAAGTCGTCGAGGATATTTATGAAGATTTTATTGAAATAATCTCGGAACTAAATCCGGACGAGCTCGCAACCATCTCGGATTTAGTTAATGAGCGCTTAGATGAATTAGAAAATCCTGGTGAAACGCTTGAAATAAAAGAGCGGATTATTGTATAATATAGGTAAGGAGTGTAAATTATGCCTTCCAAACCCGATAACAATTGGAAGAATTTTTTCTTATCCCGATGGTTTCTGCTGGGGTCTTTGGTCGTAGCAATTTTTATCGCCTTGGCTTATGGTCGTGCCTATTACCAAGACTACCAGGTGCGGCAGGAAATCAAGAGATTACAAATGGAAGTGGAGAAATTAGAAGTCAAGAAACTAGAATCACTTGAGATGTGGAAATATGTGCAGTCCGAAGCTTTTGTTGAAGAAAAGGCTCGCGAAGAATTAAATTTAGTTAAACCTGGTGAACAGGTAGCGATTGTCCCGAATCTGGCTCAGGCCGAGACGGTTAGACAGCAAGAAGAAGACATGCTAAAATGGTATAACTTACCAAACCCACTGAAATGGTGGAAATATTTTATGGAGGGTGTAAGATAATTAACTTTTTTATTTAACTATTTACTATGGATCATCTTGATCACGAAGTAGGCAATGGTGTAAACAATGCCGCACCCGAAGGAGAAAATAATTCTACTCCAGTTAGTGAGAGGGCGGTTATTGAACAAAAGAACCTTCGATTATTTGTTATCGGCATTGCTGGATTTTTAGGCATCGCTATTATCCTGTCTTTACTCATTGGTATCTACCGTGTATATGCTGTGGCTGCTAATGATTCATTTACTAAAACTGTCGCTACCGCTCTCCAATTACCAGCAGCTAAAGTAAATGGGCAAAAGATTTTATATTCTTCCTACCTCGAAGACTTAAATGCCATTCGTCGCATGCGTGATTACGATGCCAAAAACGGTGGACAAGGTGCCGCTCTTACTGACGAGCAGATGAGCGACCAAGTACTTTGGCGGCTAACTAATAATATTCTCATTGATGAAGCGGCTAAGAAATTTAATGTTTCAGTCTCTGCCGATGAGGTCAATACATTAAAGAGCCAACTTATTAGTCAATTCCCAAACGAAGAGGCGGTCAATAAGGAATTAACTGATCGTTATGGCTGGACATTGGCTGAATACGAAAAGAAAGTAATGCGACCGTATGTTTTGCAAAGTAAAGTGGCGGAAAAAGTAGATGGAGACGTAGATGGTCGTGCCAACGCGCGTAATCAGGCGGAAAAAGTATTAGCCGAAATTAAGGACGGCGCTGATTTTGCTGAAGCTGCCAAGAAATATGGTCAGGACGGCACAGCTGAAAATGGGGGAGATCTCGGCTGGTTTGCTAAAGCAGACATGGTACCTGAATTTAGCGACGCTGCCTTTGCTTTAGAAAAGGGCAAGATTACTGATGAGCTGGTAGAAACCCAATACGGTTACCATATTATTAAATTAGAAGATAAAAAAGTAGAAAAAGAAAAGGACGAAAACGGCAAAGATGTGAACGTTGAGAAAGTAAGCGCCAAACATATTTTATTCCGCTTTCCGAACATTAGCGACTACATGGATGCCCGGGCAAAGGAGGCTAGTATCCATATGTATTTAAAAGTTCATAACCCGTTTGAAGAGTTGAAAAAATAAAAAGAATAGTGTAGGATAAAGACGGCTTATATAAGCCGTCTTTTAAATTGCGGGTATAGTATAGTGGTAATATGTATCCTTCCCAAGGATAAGCGACGGGTTCGATTCCCGTTACCCGCTCACTATAATTAAGGTATTCAAATATATGGCTAGATCGCTTGGTATTCACGAACTATCTGGATTTGGAGAAGAGCAAATAGAGCATCGAAAACTGGAAATGCGGGACAGAGTTGTTGAAAATTTTAAGAATCGATTAGAAGGATTGTCTGGTGATCCTCTTAAATCATTAAATAGGGAAACATTTGCGCGGGTGCTGTTAAAGAATTTAAGATTCTTTTCTCCCCGAAACCAATTTGAAATTCGTGTCTTTGATATCGATGAAGTTTTACGAGAGAGCAATGTTGATTCTCAAATGACGGCGACAGAATTACATAGTTTACAGAATCAACTTTATCTAGCGTTAAAGGAATGTGGTGTAGTAATTCAGGATCGTTACCAAAAATCAAAATTAGATTAATTTTTGCCGACCTAGCTCAACGGTAGAGCAACGGTATCGTAAACCGTAGGTTGTGGGTTCAAATCCCATGGTCGGCTCAGATATGCACAGCCGTGTAAATGGCTGTGTTTTTTATTATGTGGTATAATGAGTTTACATTGGTTATATGATTAAACTCCACGGGGTAACAAAAATTTATCCTGGTTCATCGGTGGCATTACGCGACATTAATTTACATATTGACGCCGGGGAATTTGTTTCCATTGTTGGGCAAAGTGGCACTGGCAAGACAACACTTATCCGGCTTTTAATTGCTGAAGAGAAACCTACGAAAGGCAGGTTAGAGATCGGTGGCTGGGATATCTCAAGAATTAATAATAGTGAAATACCATATTTACGCCGTCAGCTCGGAGTAATTTTTCAGGATTTTAAACTCTTAAACCGCAAAACTGTTTTTGAAAATGTTGCTTTTGCTTTGGAGGTGGCAGGAGAGAGCAAACACCGAATCCAAGAATTGGTGCCTCAGGTCCTGGAAATTGTTGGGTTGGGAGCAAAAAGTAGTCGTTATCCAGACCAATTGTCTGGCGGTGAGCAGCAGCGAGTTGTTATTGCACGCTCTTTAGTACATCGACCAAAGATTATTGTTGCTGACGAACCGACTGGTAACTTGGATTCCATTAATACTGAAGAAATTATTGGTATTTTGAAAAAGATTAATGAATTTGGTACGACTATTTTACTCGTCACCCATAACCGTGAAGTTGTAAACCATTTGCGGCGAAGGGTAATTACTCTTCACGATGGTCAGATTGTAAGTGATGAGCAATCAGGTAAATACGTGCTTTAGACATAACTAGTTATTATGTTAGCTTTTTGGCGCATTATAAAATTTGCTTTTCAAGATATGGGCCGGAATATTGGTATGTCTTTTATGACAGTCTTTATTTTGATCCTGATGTTATTGTCTATTAACATGATTTTAGTGGTAGACCGCCTGACCAAAGAATCCGTAGCCTTAGTTAAGGAACAAATAACTGTTAGTTTTTATGTGGTCCAAGACGCTAAAGATGAAGATGTAAAAAAGGTCAGAGATTATATCAACTCATTTCCCGAGGTAGTTAATGTAGATTTAATTAGTAAGGAAAAAGTTTTAGAATCTTTCCAGACGCGACATGAATTAAGCCGAGAGATATCTGATGCTTTAAAAGAACTCGGTGAGAATCCTTTTGGTCCAACCCTTGTCGTAAAAACCCGCGAGCCAGGGGATTACAAGAAAATAATTACAGCACTGGACGTGCCGGAATTTGAGCCAATGATTGAAGCCAAGAGTTTCGATGGTCACGAAGAAGCCATTACCCGTTTGCAAAACATTACTAATCGCATTGAAAGAATGGGTTTGGGTTTATCTATAATTTTTGCCGTAATTTCCTTCCTCATTATTTTCCATACCATTCGCGTTGCTATTTATACCCAGCGTGTTGAAATTAGCATTAAGCGCTTGGTTGGTGCGAGTAGCTGGTTTATCCGAGGGCCATATTTAATCGAGTCGGTAATTTATTCCATTTTTAGTGTAACCGTAACCTTTGCCCTGGTATTTTTGGCTTTACGTTGGGTTGATCCTTACTTAGGCGTTGTGTTCCCTAATGGATTTTCCTTGACAAATTATTATAAATCTTCTATGCTATTCCTCGTTGGAACACAGCTATTGGCAGTAATGGTCTTAACTGTTTTAACAAGCATGTTGGCCATGAGGAAGAATTTAAGGGTATAGTTTTTTACAAAATTTACCACACAATACAACCCGCCCAGTTGGCGGGTTTCATAAACATTCGGGGATCGTCTAATGGTAGGACAACGGACTTTGACTCCGTTTATCTTGGTTCGAATCCAGGTCCCCGAGCAAATAAAGTCGCCATAAAAAATTTACTGGCGATTTTTAATTTATCCACTGTACACTGAGTCAAAGTAAGGGCATACTAGAATATATTATTACTTCGTTATATATGTCAAAAAAATGGCTGTTAATAATAATTATAGTTACAATTGTGGTTGTGGTGGTTGGATTTTGGGTTAAGCCACTTTTTAGCCAATGGGAGAATTTTACAAAAGTTACAGTTGAAGAAGTAATTTCTAAAACTAAGGAAAATAGGGAATTTGTAGTTACCACCTCTACGCCTTTAATTGAAATAGGGGAGGTAGTCTTGAAAGACGAAAAAATAATCAATATTCTTTTCTTGGGTTTGGATGCCCGTAAAACCGCGACTAGCTCGCATTGTGATGCCGTTCACATGTTTACATTAGACGTGGAGAAGTGGACCATAAAAATTACTTCCGTACCGCGAGGGACGTATACATATATTCCGCCAGGCACTTATCCCCCCGGACAATATTATCTTGGCAATGCTTGCGAATTGGCAGGACATGAATACACGATAAAACAAATCGAAAAACTTTTGGGGATCAAGTCGGATTTCGTTGTTAAAGTTGGCTTTTCTCAGACGCTAGGAATACTGCGTCTAATGAAATTGCCAACAACTGAGTCTTTGCAATGGTTGCGGGATAGGCAGAGCTTTAGTATTGGTGATCCGCAGCGTAGCCATAACCAGGCCGTATTTATGAAGGATGTTATGCTCAGAACAATTGAACCGGCTAGTAGTTTAACAGCTTTACCATTAACCAAGATCGGCTTTTCTTTTACGGATTCCAACTTACCATTTCCTTACTTTTACGCTCTGCTTAAGGGTTTTGCTAAATCTGGCCTCGCCAAGCACCCGGAAAGAATTACTTTAACTATGAAACCAGCCTTTAAGACTGTCGATTACAATTTTAATTTTGATGACCCGCAAAAATTCTTGGCTAAGTTTCCCTTGCCGACCACAATTCGTACCTCTACGAAGTCTATCGAGGTTGTCCAGAAAGACTTAGTTGATTATCTGAAACAAAGATTAAAAGAGGATGCTTCAGTAGAAGATATATTATCTAAGCAACTTTGGTTGCAAATCGAAGACGACACACTTCGTGAAGAGTTGCAATTCCAATTGGTCAAAAAACAGCTGAAATATTCAGCTGATCGCAGTGAAAAAGTTTATCTTTTAGATAATTACATCTTTGAAAAGCAATACCTGGGATTAGTTGAGTGGGAGAAGAAGGGTAAAGATCTTTTGATAGGCCTTGGCAGTTTATAAAAGCACTCTGTTATAATACAGCGGCCTGTCCGAGTGGGATTATTCTTTTTCTTTAAAATATTTAGTCACCATTAAAGCAAAAGGTAATTGGTCGGTACGATAATGGACATCTGAGTATTTCATTTTAGGCTGAGGCTTAGACCCGTACTGCTGAAGATTTTCGTAAGCATTCGGGCCATAGCGTAGTAGTTCAGGTAAATGCACCATTTCATAAGAAGCAATAGTTTCTCTAGGTGCTTCCGATGTAAAACCGGCCCTTCCTCGGAGCTTCCCGAGATTTACCATATCTGCTGCAACTAGAATAGTTTTTAAAAAATACATGTCTCCCTCTGGTCTGTTTTTCACTTCTCTTAAAACTAATTCTTTAGCTTTTCTAACCCTCTCTCTGTACTTATCTGTCTCAAGTCTTTCTGTTTTAAGCAATTTTATTTCTCGTTCTAGATTGTAGTGCGCGTCAGTTTTCTTTGTGTATTCTCTGCGGTTTCTCATCATAAGATTTAGATCAGAAACGATTGTTGCAGCCTCTCCACAAGGACCACCACCGTCATAGCATAAAGATGTAAAATCGCTATAGGTATTCATTATTTCCTCATCGTTAATTTTTTCTGCTAAGGCCATGTCGGCCAAGGCGGAAAAACCTTTGTGTCGTTTACCTTTATCCTTAGCATGCTCTGCCTTGTAGGCTGCTAAATTATCTACGTATTGATAAATTGCCTTGCTAATTCTCCTTGCTTTTATATCTAGGTCATCTAAGTCGTTACCTCTTAATTGCGGATGTGCCAAATATAAGACGGCGTAAACAAAATTGTAGCGAAAGTATAAATCATTTCCAGTTCCCCGTAATAGGTCTTGTTTAAATTCTAATAATTTTAGGAAATCGGCCTCCTTCAAACTTTTAAGTGTATCTACGAAATAGTTAATGTCCCGATCCGCCACCTCAGAGGAATCAAAGCCAAATATACGCCGGAAAAGTTCGATAATTTTTTCTAGACGTCTTGTCAAATCCTGAATTTCGACCCAAAATTCTCCCGCTCTCATTTCCTCGAGCCTATCCTCCAGGCCCCTTTTTTCTCGAACGGATTTTACGTACGCTTTTTCTCCCGCCGATCCTTTTTCAATCATGTCTTCTTCTAGGCTGCCTAAGTCGGCCTCTTTTAGGGCGATGAGTTCATCATATCGTTCCGGAGAAAAGTATTCTTCAGAAAATTCCTCAACCTGTTCGACAAATCCCTGAAATTGAGTGTAATTGAAGGATGTCCTTTCCTTGCGTGGCTTGGCGATTTCTTTAATTTTACCCAGACGGTTAATTAAAAAAGCCATAGCCGCTGCGCTTTCCTGTGTTAATTCACTTAGCCCGCCGCTGTAGAGAGATCTTTCTAAAAGTTTTACTGTGAACGATAATAATTTTTCTTCTTCTTCGAGCAGATCCTTTTTTGCACTATCGCCTAGTCTTTTTTCAAATTCATAAAGAGTATTGCCAAGTTGTACAATATCCTGGCTCGATCGACCTGTCTCTCCCGCTAAGTTATCAAAAATCTGGGTAATGGCCTGTGGAGATAAGGCAGTCGATAATTTTTTATGGACGGCTTCCTCAGTAAATTTCTGTGGTGTAAAAATTAAACGATCAGCACTTTCTTGGTCGTAACCCGCTTCACGGGCTACTTCGCGAAGAGTTGATGCTCTTCTTAATCCCTTATCTGACATATTCTATATAGGTTATAATATTGTCTATCTTAACACCTTTTCGGGTTTTTTGCCAATATTCATTTTTGGAGTAGATATCTTCCGAATTTGCTAAATTTATGATAGAATTTAATTAGTATATGGTGCGGAAACAAATAAAATTCAATAATAAAACCTTAAGTATTACCATTTATGATGAAGCGGATGAAAGTGTCATGCGCGAAGTTTTTAAATTTCGAGAGTATCGCTCGGCGGAGGAATCAATAGTCAAGTTAGTCAAAGAACCCATATTAGACATTGGCGCTCATGCTGGCTTCTTTACGATGTACGCCCGAATTTTGAATCCGGATATTCCTATTTATTCAGTCGAACCTGAAAAATTTAATTTAAACAAGCTCAAGGAGCATTTAGAAATAAATAATATCCGTGGGATAACTATCATAGACGGAGTATTGGGTGCCGTATCTGGTTCCACTAAAATAAGATTGTCTTCGGATAGCCATAATCATGAGGTAGTTGACGAAGAGGTGGAAGGTGAGAAATACCAGACAGTAAAAAGTTATTCCTTCCTGGATCTATTAAAGAAAACTAAAGTTAAAAAAGTCGGTCTATTAAAAATGGATATCGAAGGAGGGGAGTATAAAGTTTTGGAAAGTTGGGGAATTGAAGAATTTGCACTAGTAAAAAATATAATTTTGGAGTATCATAATAACAGGGAATACAATTTCAAGGAAATCGAAAATAAACTTCGTGAAAACGGTTTTAGTGTTCAGATTTTTCCATCTCAATTTGATAAATCAA
>CAZEEW010000017.1:0-19016 GCA_964511375.1 uncultured Gammaproteobacteria bacterium
TCAAGAGGAGAGAGTCGTTTTGAAAGACGGCGGGGCAATCGCCTTTGGGCCCCGGGTAAGGCATAATATCAAGTTAAGTGGGTTAACAATTATTATTGAGGTCGCAGCTGTGGCTAATGATAAATATTAGTTTATGCTTAAACTCGCTTTAGTTGGTTGTGGTGGTTTTGCTGAAAAACACCTTAATGAATTAATAAAACGATCAGAAGTTGAGGTCGCTTTTTTTATTGATCCGTTAGAAGAAAGAAGAAAATTATTGATGGGAATATACCGCCAGGCTCGTGGCTTAGAAGCAGAAGGGTTCGCTTCATTAGAAAAACTTTTGGCTTCTCGGAAGTCATTCGATGCGGCAATAATTATCACTCCACCAAGCACTCATTTTGAAATCGCTAAAATTTTAATAGAGGAACATAAATCCGTATATGTAGAGAAACCCTTTACTTCTACTTCTCTTCAAGCTCAAGAGTTAGTGTGTTTAGCGGATAAAAATAAAGTCGAAATTACAATTGGTGCTAATCGTTGTGTTTTTCCTTCTTACCGGATGGGAGCTAATTTGTATCGCCAAGGGGCAATTGGAGGCCTCGTGGGCATAACCATGTACTATCGTCATAATTGGGAAGGTAACACAAAGGGCAATTGGAGACAAAACCCTAATCATCCGGATTCTGGAATATTATCTGATCACAGCACTCATTATACTCACTACTTGTGTACGGATTTAGGATTTAAGCCCGCTTCCGTTGATCACATAGGGACTAGATATAACGAATTAGGTGTAGACGTGGATTTAATTTTTAGTTTAAAAGATAAATTAGGGCGCTCGGCATTTCTGGTTTTTGATGGTTCACCCGGAGATAATAACCGAAAGGAAGTGACAAAAATCTATGGAACAAAGGGAATAATTAAAATTCAATTTGAAAATAATTTGAGCAAGACGTATATCATAAAGAATGGAAAGGAAGATGAAGTAGATCTTGAATTAGCCATTAAAGAAATTGAAGATTTGGGCATCAGAGATTCCAAAAGTCATCCAGCGTTAATCCATAATTTTGTAAGTCTTTTAACCGGGCAATGCAATGTCAATGCTAACCCAGGTAAAGAGGGAATCGCGCCGGTATCTTTAATTGAGTTAGCAAAAGAAAAGAGAGGTTTTAGTAAGGAGAGTACCTTATCAAAAAAAGTTCTATCCCAAACCGTTGAGTTAATTGAAGAAAATAACTTTAAAAATGTGACGGCGATTATTGGGAAGCAATTTTCTATTACTTAAATACTTGCAACCAAAAAACGAGTCTATTCGACTCGTTTATTTTTTTATTTTTACGCCATTCCTCGCAGTTTCGCAATCCTTTCTTCAATCGGTGGGTGCGTGGAGAAAATAGCGCTCATTTTTTTCTTACTACCAAAGGGGTTGGAGATAAACAGATGGGCGGTAGCATTTGAAGCTTTTTTCAATGGCTCGTGATCAGCGGCAATTTTTTCCAGTGCTTTAGCCAAACCTTCTGGATAACGTGTTAAGAGTGATCCAGAAGCATCCGCTAGGTATTCTCTGCGACGAGAAATTGCCAATTTAATTAGGTTGGCGATGAGAGGAGAAAGAATTGCTAGGACAATCCCTGCAATTGCTAGCACAGCACCAATTTGTCCGCCACCTCGACGACTATCTGAACCACCACTAAACAATCTGGCGCGTAAAAACATATCTGCAAGTAGCGCAATGGCACCCACCAACACAGCGACCATGGTCATGAAACGAATATCATAGTTTTGAATATGGGAAAGTTCGTGGGCCAGTACTCCTTCTAATTCTTCATTTTCTAATTTTTCTAAAGCCCCACGAGTGACGGCAATGGACGCCATGTCAGGCTTACGACCGGTAGCGAAGGCATTAATTGCTGTATCTTCCATAATATAAAGTTTTGGCATTGGCATACCAGCGGTGATACAGAGATTTTCAACCATGTTATACAAATAGCTATTTTCTTCTTTGCTAATGGGTTTTGCTCCAGAAGTCCATAACGCAATCTTATCTCCTTGGAAGTAGGAGATAAGAGTCATAAAAAAGGAAATTATAACGGCGAGGGTAATTCCGGAATATTGTGGCCAACCTAAAGTCATTTCAAAAACATAGCCTAATCCAATTAAGACTGCGATGAAAATCGTGGTTAAAAAAATGGATTGTCGTTTATTGCTTTCTATTTGGTTATACATATAATTCTAGTTTCAAATGATAGAAGCCAAGTAACTTGGCTTCTAGATCTGCTTAGAATTTTACTTGGACATTTTGTTTTTCCGCTTCATCAGCCTCAAAGAATTCGTAGGCTTTGAAACTTAAGGCGCCAGCAATAAGATTGGTGGGGAAGACTTGAATTTTGGTATTAAAGTCTCGGACATTACCATTGTAAAAGCGGCGGGAAGCTTGAATTTTGTTTTCGGTATCAGATAATTCATCTTGCAATTGCAAGAAGTTCTGGCTAGCTTTTAAATCTGGATAGTTTTCGGCAACCGCGAAAAGAGAGCGGAGTGTTTCGGTTAAAGCGTTTTCTGCTTTGCCTTTATCTTCTAGAGAAGCATTTTTATCATTATGGGCAGCGATGGCAGCAGCGCGGGCATTGGTTACGCTTTCTAAAGTTCCACGTTCATGAGACATGTAGCCTTTGACTGTCTCCATGAGGTTGGGAATTAAATCATAACGGCGTTTTAATTGAACGTCGATATCACTAAATGCCTCGTCCACGCGGTTGCGTGAGCGGATTAAACCATTATATGTGGCAATAAGCCAAATGGCCAAAACCACGATTATGCCCAAAAGGATGTATAATCCTAGCATAGGGTATGAATTAAATAATTAAGCTTAAATATTGCTTTTTATACTGTTTAGTATATAATAGTTTAGAAGAATAATCAAGAAGAAATTAGTTATGGGCTACCTGAAAAAACCGCGTTTTGCAGTTGATTCGTATAATACTGAATTGTGGCAGGGGGATAAAATCGTCCAAAGGGCGACCTCTGATGCTAAAAATCGAAGAGTATTTGACACTAAGGTAAAGGAGAAGGAAATAGCAATAGGCCGTAAATATTTTTTTAATGACAAAATGTATGAGGTGGTGGGGCTGGATAGCCCGCGTGGCGTTGAGCTAGTAGAAATAGAGACTGGCCAAAGAATAAAATTTAACCCATCCTCACCTCTTTTTGATAATCCATATAAAGATTAGTTTATTATGTTTACACTACTAATTTTCATTGCCGTTTTGGCGGTTTTAGTTTTGTCCCATGAGTGGGGTCATTTTATTGCTGCCCGTAAAAGCGGGATGAAGGTATATGAATTTGGTTTTGGTTTTCCGCCTCGGTTATTTGGTTGGTATAAAGATCCGGTCACTAAGAAGTGGGTAATTGTTGGTCGTAAGTTTAAGCGTGAAGACGCTCCAACCACCCTTTATTCTCTAAACCTTTTGCCGCTCGGTGGTTTTGTTAGTATTAAAGGTGAAAATCATGATGAGACCGGCAGTGATAGCTTCAATGCCCAAAAAGCTTGGAAACGAGCGATTACCTTATCAGCTGGAGTAGTAATGAATGTGGTCTTGGCCGCAGTTTTGCTTTCTATTGGTCTCATGATCGGTTTACCGCAATCTGTAGACAGTATTAAAGATACTTCACTGGTACGTGATCGCCGTTTGGAAATCATGCAAGTTCGTCCAGATTCACCAGCCGCCAAGGCAGGTATTCAGAGTGGGGATGTTTTGTTAAAGGTGGGCGACTTAACAGAGCCCCGCCTGCTACAGATGCAAGAATACATCAGCGAATCCGTAGATAAAGAAATCCCTCTAACTATTAAACGAGGTGAAGAAACTGTTAGCACTTCAGTTATACCAGAAGTTCGCTCGGAAACTGGTCGGGGCGGAATCGGGGTCGCGCTCGCTGAAATTGGTACAGTAAAATATCCTTGGTATCAGGCCATTTGGCAGGGGATTATTTATACTGGTTGGTATATTAAAGCGATTATTCTTGGTTTTGGTTTGCTTATCAAAGGGTTGTTTACTGGTGGAGGGGCGGCTGAGGCAGTTACTGGCCCAGTTGGTATTGCCGTTATGACTGGTCAGGCGGCGCGTATGGGCATTGCTTACTTAATACAATTTACCGCCCTTCTGTCTTTAAACCTGGCAGTTTTAAACATTATCCCATTTCCGGCATTAGATGGTGGAAGGCTGCTTTTCTTAGGCATCAGTAAGGTTATCCGCCGACCAGTATCAGAGAAGTGGGAACAGATTGCTCACACTATTGGATTTCTTTTGCTCATGCTCTTGGTGGTCGTTGTTACGGTAAAAGACATTAGTTCATTTGGTGGAGCAATAGCCAATTTTTTTAAAAATATTTTTTAAAAAATAAATATGCGTGAGGATATTGAAAAACTGCGTCAAGAATTCTTGCAGGGCGTTAAAGAAGTGAAGGACACTTTGAAATTGGAAGATTTATACCAACGCTTTTTTTCGCGTAAATCTGGTGAATTAAACCAGATTTTAAAAAACCTAAAAGATTTAGGCGAAGAAGCCAAGAAAGAAGTAGGGCAATTAGCGAACCAAGTTAAAGTTGAATTGGAAGAAATATATAGCAATAAAAAGCGCGAGCTTTCAGAAGGCGAGTGGCAAGAACAAATTGAAGCCGAAAGAGTGGACATTACTGAACCGGCTTTGCCTCTTAAAGAGTGTGGACATTTTCACCCTAATACTATTGTGCAAAAAGAATTAGAAGACTTATTCACCTCCATGGGCTTTATGGTTCTTGATGGTCCAGAGTTAGAAAGCGATCATTATAATTTTGAAGCTTTAAATATCGCCCGTCATGATCCAGCTCGTGATACTCAAGATACTTTTTACATTAAGGGTCACGAAGATTGGGTGATGCGTACACAAACCTCCCCAGTACAGGTGCGAGCCATGGAGAAATATGGTGCGCCATTACGGGCCATTGTACCTGGTCGGTGTTTCCGAAACGAAGCGACCGATGCAGCGCATGAACATACTTTTTATCAGTTGGAAGGATTGGTAGTAGATAAAGATATTAGTATCGCGCATTTGGTCGCGGTCATGAAGACCTTGTTGAAAGGAGTTTTAAAAAGAGATGTTGAAGTACGCCTGCGTCCTGGTCATTTTCAATTCGTAGAACCAGGTTTTGAATTAGACATGAAATGTTTAGTTTGTGGTGGGTCTGGGTGTGGAGCGTGCAAACACGCTGGTTGGATTGAAACTTTACCGTGTGGCCTTATTCATCCTAAAGTTATTGAAGCCGGTGGTCTAGACCCAAAAATTTGGACTGGGTTTGCTTTTGGTCTTGGTCTTACTAGACTAGTTATGCAAAAGTTCGGCATTGAAGACGGGCGTAATCTCCAGAATGGTGATTTGCGCTTCTTAAAACAATTCTAGTTTCTCATATGCTTGTATCTTTCAATTGGCTAAAACAATATATTAAATTAACTGACGCTGTTACCCCGGAAGAAGTGGCTAATAAGTTAACCATGAGTACGGTGGAAGTAGAAGGTGTGGAAAAATTCGCTGAAAGTTTGGAAGGAGTTGTTGTAGGTAAGATTTTATCCGTAGAGAAACATCCTGATGCTGACAAACTTAAGGTTTGTAAAGTATCGGTTGGTAATGAGAGTTTATCAGTGGTATGTGGAGGAAGTAATGTTGCTCCAAACATGTATGTGGCGCTAGGAAAAATTGGCGCCAAAGTGAGGTGGCATGGAGAAGGGGAATTAGTTGAATTAAAGCCCACCAAAATACGCGGTGTTGATTCTGCAGGGATGATTTGCGCTTCGACCGAAATTGGTTTGAGTGAAAAGTTTCCTCTTAAGGACGAGCGGGAAATATTAGATTTAAAAAACATTGCTAGTGATAAAAAAATCGGAAAGCCATTAGCTGAAGTTTTAAATTTAAACGATGCGGTTTTGGATATCGACAACAAATCCATGACTCACCGCCCTGACCTCTGGGGACATTACGGATTAGCCCGTGAGGTCGCGGCTTTGTATAAAAAAGAATTATCTCCTTACGAAGTTCCCGAGATTAAATCGGGCAAAGATTTAAAAATTAAAGTTAAAGTTGAAGACACTTCATTGTGCCCGAGATACATGGCCGTTGCTTTGTCGGGGATTAAAATTGGCTCCTCACCAGAGTGGTTGCAGAACTATTTGCAATCTGTTGGCTTACGACCAATTAACAACATCGTCGACATTACTAATTATGTCATGATTGACTTGGGCCAGCCGATGCATGCTTTTGATGGCAAGTTGTTAGCGGGGGATAAAAATAAGGAATTAAATATTGTGGTCCGACGTGCAAAAGCCGGCGAAGAATTCACTACTTTGGACGAAAGTAAGCACAAATTAGACGCTTCTGTTTTGGTTATCGGCAATTCTCGTGAATCAGTAGCCTTAGCTGGCATTATGGGTGGTTTAGATAGTAGCGTTAATGACGAGACGGAAACCATCGTCTTTGAGTCGGCTAATTTTGATCCCATTATCGTTCGCAAGGCGGCATTGAAGTTGGGTGTTCGTACAGATTCTTCCGCTCGTTTTGAAAAAAGTTTAGATCCGAATTTAGCTGAAATAGCACTCAAAAAAGCGGTAGCTTTAACGCTGGAACTTTGTCCAGAAGCCAAGGTGTCAAGTAATATTGCTGACGAAAAAAGTTTTGGTTTAAATCAAGGGCCGATTGAAATGGCTTGGAGTTTCTTGTTTAAGAAAATCGGCATAGAAATAGATAAAAAAGAAGTTTTAAATATATTAACTCGCCTAGGTTTTGAAGCAAAAGACAAAAAAGATTTATTATCTGTTAAAGTTCCAACCTGGCGAGCAACTAAAGATGTTTCGATTCCGGAAGATATTGTCGAGGAAGTGGCTCGTATTTATGGCTACGGTAATATACCTACTACCATGCCGTTGTTCCCAATTGAGCCGCCAGAGCGTAACGAATTACGTGAGTTGGAACATCGTTTACGTAACATTTTAGTTTTTGAGTTAGGCTATACTGAGGTATACAATTATTCCTTTGTCAGCGCTGAACAGATTAAAAGTTTAGGTGGCGATGTGGCTAAATACATTGAAATGGATAATCCTTTGTCTAAAGAAAAGCCATATCTCCGTCGTACTCTTGTTAATAACCTGTTGGAAAACGTTAAGAAGAATATTGAAAATTTTTCAACCGTTCGCTTGTTTGAGGTCGGACAAACTTTTCTTCTGAATGAGGCTGGTCCACGTGCCAAAGACAGTAGTGATGAATTATTGCCTCGCCAAGATACTTGGTTAACTAGTATCGTGGCAATTCGTAAGGGGCAGAATTTATTTAGTACCGCCAAAGGAGTTGTCGAAACAGTCGCCCACGAATTAAAAAGCGAATTTACTTATCGTTCACCAGAAAACCCTCGGCCCTGGCAGCACCAAACTCGTTCTGCTTCAATTTATTACAATAACGTGTTAGTCGGTACAATCTACGAAATCCATCCCGCAGTTTTGGCACGGATCGGCATTGATGGTCGGGCGGCAGCAGTAGATTTTGTCCTTAACCGTTTAGTTGAATTGGGGGTAGCTAGTAATGAAGTTAAATACCAACCAGTCCCAGTTTACCCAGAAGTAGTGCGTGACTTAGCTTTTGTTGTTACCAAGTCTGTCACACATGATCAGATTAAAGAACTAATTATTAATTCCGACCCGCTTATTCGTCGTGTGGAACTATTTGATAGCTATTCTGGAGATAAAATTAGCGCTGACAAAAAAAGTTTAGCCTTTCATATTACTTATGGGAGCAAGGATTGCACTCTGACGACTGAAGAAATTAACGCGACGCAAGAAAAAGTTCTTAAAAATCTTATTGTAACTTTTGGCGCGGAAATAAGAAAGTAATTTGATAATTAATTATTATTAGATTGATCTTTTTTGAAAACCATGCTAAGTTATACATTGCAATCACTTAACATATTAATTTAAAAAAATATGAACGGAGAACGTGGAGCGGGAGGGAATAGTGCTTGGCCTGAACCAGGTACGGAGGAGTATAGAGACATAAAACAAAAATTGAATAAAGAGGGGCTTGAGAGAGGAGGTCGCCGTGATGCAGCGGTAGTAGTAGGTAGCCGTGAAGATGTAGAAAGAATGTTGGCAGAGGGTAGAACTGCTGATACACAAACTTACATCCACCTGAACAGTGAAACGTACACAGAAGACGCCGAACTCGAATCTGCTGTTAACACGAGCACTAATCCGGTCTATTATGCAAGTTTGCTTGATTCATTTCGTAAGGCAGCTCCGGGCGTAGCTGTGATCATCGGAAGAGATGGTGCAGATCATAACCAAGTGTGGTACAAAAGTGGTGATGGAAGTATAAAGAGTTTGCGTTTTGAGCCGGCAAAGGTGGACAAACCTAAATATAATGTTAATAGCCTCGGTGGTTTGGAAGCAGAGTTGAAAGAACTTGGTTTCCAAGTTGAAGGAATTAACCCTGGTTCGGGGCGTAGTTATTTGACGGAATTAGTAAGTTTGGCATACCAGCATAGGCTAAAAAAATCTGCAAAGGAGAAACGAGGCGGATTTCAATTCTAAAAAATATTTTGCAGGAGTGAACGTGTCATTGTTGTGGCACGTTCTTTTAATTAGCTTTCTTAGTTTAAATATTCGGGTGATAGTTTTTTTAAACAGCAAAGAATTCCAGAAATGCATTTACTATTTGCATCAATATTTTAGTGTGGTATAATACCAATAGCTAAATTATTTTTTTCATCATCACCTCCATGCTTGGTGAGGATGAAATGAAGGAAGGGTATGTTTGAAACTTCAAAAGATATTTTGTACGTTGTAATTTCATTTTGTGTCCTTTGGGCAACAGTATTCCTTTGCTGGATGTTGTATTATGTGGTTCGCATTTTGAAAAATGCTAACCAGATCATTGAAGAGTTTCGTGTCAGACTACAAACTTTGGCTGAAGCGATTAGTTATATCCGCGGCAAAGTCGAACATATGAGTGGTTTGTTGGGAATGGTAACAGAAGGTGCGGGCGGTCTAGCGAAAAGATTTATCCAGAAAAAAGCTAATGCCTGGATGGAACGAGGTGCAGCGAGTGCCAGTAAAGCCGCGAAAGAGGCAGTCGATCGAGCCATGGATGATGCGGCTAAAAGTATAAAGAAGGCCGCCAAGAAGGTTCGAAAGAAATAAAAAATATTTTAGAATCTCCTGCAAAACAGGAGATTTTTTGTCCCTAAAATCTATTTGCTTTTGTCGTTTCTTTAGGGTAAAATAGCTTGGCTAAAAACAGATTTAGATATGTCGAATTTTGTCCATTTACACGTCCACAGCCATTATTCTTTACTGGATGGACTGCCTAAAATTAAGGATTTGGTAAAGACCGCTAAAGCTCGTGGTTTTCAGGCCTTGGCTTTAACTGATCATGGTAATCTTTATGGCGCCATCGAATTTTACGAAACCTGTTTGAAAGAAGGCGTAAAGCCGATCATCGGCATGGAAGCCTATCTTGCACCGAAGAGCCGGTTTGACAAGGACCCAAACGAAAAATATTATCATCTTGTTTTACTTGCCACCAATTTTACTGGCTACCAAAACTTAATGCGTTTGGCCAGTTTAGCATACATTGAAGGCTTTTATTACAAACCGCGCATAGATAAGGAATTACTTCAACAATACCATGAAGGGATTATTGCTTCTTCTGCTTGTTTCGGTGGCGAAATCCCGCACATAATTCGCAAAGAAGATAATTGGGAAAAAGCTAAGAAGGTCGCTTTGGATTACCAAGATATCTTTGGTGTTGGAAATTTCTACCTTGAGATGATGGATTTACCAGCTTTGGCCGGACAGATGGAGTTGAACAATAAATTGATTCAACTCTCGAAAGAAACTGGAGTTCCACTTATTGTTACCCGTGACGCTCATTACCTCGACCCCAGTGATGACGAAGCACAGGATGTTTTGACTTGTATTCGGGATGGCCGAACCATGGAAGAACCAGATCGTCCCACTCAAGTTGGTATAGATTTGTCTCTCGCCAAAGAAGAAGATATTGCTAGTCGTTTTAAACACATACCAGAAGCCTTAGAGAATACCGTCAAGATTGCGGAAAGAGTTGATATCCAGATTGAACTAAATAAATGGCATTTCCCGCACATTGAATTGCCACCAGGAAAAACAGTTGACGAACACCTGCGCGATCTGGTTTATGAACGTCTTGCCAAGCTAATTGAAATAACGCCAGATGTAAGTAAGCGAGTAGATTATGAATTAGATATTATTGCCAAGAAAGGTTACTCACCATACTTTATTGTGGTTTCCGACTATGTTGGTTATGCGAGAGACAATGGTATTGTTGAGACTACTCGTGGATCAGGCGCTGGTTCCATCGTTGCTTATGCCATGGGAATCACCACGGTAAACCCGTTATATTTTAAACTTCCTTTTGAACGTTTCTTAAATCCTTTCCGTCCCTCGCCACCAGATATCGACGCAGACTTTGCTGACGACCGCCGTGATGACATGATCGCTTACGTAACAGAAAAGTATGGCGCAGATAAGGTAGCTCAGATTATTACCTTCGGTACCATGATGGCACGCGGTGCTGTTCGAGACGTCGGACGCGCTTTGGGTTACTCATATTCATTCTGTGATCAGGTCTCCAAATTGATTCCGTTTGGCGCCCAAGGTTTTGATATGACAATTGAAAAGGCACTGACTCTGGAACCAGATTTGAAAAAACTATATGATTCCAACCAGCAGGTGAAGAGATTGCTTGATCTGGCTCAGAAGGTTGAAGGCTGTGCCCGTCATACGTCCATTCATGCGGCCGGTGTTGTTATTGCTCCCACGCCTTTAACAGATTTTACGCCTATCCAATACGAAGTTGGTGGTGAAAGGATAACTACCCAGTACGAAATGCACGCCGTGGAAGCGGCCGGGATTTTGAAAATGGATTTTCTTGGCATTCGTAACTTGTCTATCTTGGGACACGCCGTTGAAATTGTGGAAAAAACCGCTGGAGTGAAAATAGATATCTACAATCTTTACCCGTGGGACGACAAGAAAACCTATGAGATGTTAGCTCGCGGTGAGACAATCGGTGTCTTCCAGCTGTCAGGCTCTGGTATGACGAGATATTTGAAAGAACTAAAACCAGCTTCAATCTTTGACATCATGGCCATGGTTGCTTTATTCCGCCCTGGTCCCATGGAATCTATCCCGGATTATATTGATCGTAAAAATAATCCTGATAAAGTTGATTATCTGGATCCTCGAATGAAAGATTATCTTGACCAGTCACTTGGGTTAATTGTTTACCAGGATGATGTTTTGCTTACGGCGATAAACTTGGGAGGATACAACTGGGAAGAGGCAGACAAGTTCCGCAAAGCCATGGGTAAAAAAATTCCCGAAGAAATGATGAAGCAAAAGGAAAAATTTTTTAAAGGTTGTAAGGAATATGGAAAGGTTCCTGAAGGGAAAATACAGCAACTTTGGGAACGTATTGAACCGTTTGCTGCTTATGGCTTTAATAAGGCCCATGCAGCAAGCTATGCAGTTGTCGCCTACCAGACAGCGTATTTGAAAGCCAACTATCCGGTCCAATATATGACGGCTGTTCTTATTGCAGAAAGTGGGGACATAGATAAAGTACCAGCGATTATTCACGAGTGCGGGCGCATGGGGATTGAAGTCAAACCACCGGACGTTAATGAAAGTTTTAAAAATTTCGCCATGATCGGTTGGGAGAATGGAGGACAGGCGCATATCCGTTTTGGGTTATCTGGTATTAAAAACGTGGGAGAGCATATTGCTGACGTTATTTACCGCGAAAGGAAAGAGAATGGTAAATACAAAGATCTGGAAGACTTCTTAAGCCGCGTCCAAGATAAAGATTTAAATAAAAAATCCTTAGAGAGTTTAATTAAGTGCGGAGCCCTAGACGGTTTTGGGTATGACCGTGGTTTATTACTCGGTAACATTGAGAATCTTTTGGCTTTTGTCCACCATACTGTTGAGCAAAAAGCAAGTTTACAGCACTCGTTATTTGCTAATTCTAGCTTGCAATTGGATAACCAGGTGCGGTTGGAAGCAGCACCTGATGCAACGGAAGCGGAAAAATTAACCTGGGAAAAAGAATTATTAGGTTTATTTGTTACCGCGCACCCATTTACCTATTTCGAAAAAATACTCGGCCAACATATTATTCCCATTAAAGATTTGGCTCATCAACCACGCAACACCTGGGTGGTAGTCGGTGGTGTGGTTGATTCGACAAAAAAGAAAATTACTCGTAGCGGCAAACCGATGATGTTCGTTGCTATCCAAGACACCTCACAAAGTTTGGAATTGTTAGTTTTCCCGCGCACTTACGAAACCACCAAAGATGTTTGGGTCGAAGGAAAAATTGTTTGTGTTATTGGAAAAACTTCTGAAGAAGAAGGGGATGATAAATTGTTTGTAGAAAAGGCTTACGAATTAACCAAAGAAAATGTCCATAGTTTGACGAGCCAATTGGCCGTTAGCTCTCGCGAAACAAGTCTACAAGGAAACACTATTAAATCGGAAGAAAAGAAAGAACTTGTTCTTAATTTTTATGCCGTAGACGTCAAAGCAAAATCTGATAATATTAAAAGTATCTTAGCAAAATATCCTGGTGAAGAAACCGTGTTTTTAAAGGTCGGTAGCCAACTAATTAAAACTTCTTTTCAAGTAACCCGCGATCCGGCCTTGTTTGACGAATTAAAGCTGTTGGTTGGGTATAATGTACTCTAATTAACATGCAAAGAATTACCCGTTATATTACTTTAATTAATATTACCTTACTCGGGCTCTCACCGATTTTTCTGCTGTTGCTTGTTTACTTGGATAAAGGCATTCTTACTACACCTTGGTGGGCAAGAGGCATATTTGTCTCCTGGGCATTTACCTTTAATTTGTGGGTAGGAATCGGTGCTTTATTTAAAAAGAGGTTAGATAAAATTACCACCCTTGGTTTTTTGACTTTCAATTTTGTCCTGCCGGCCATTAGTTTTTACTTTAACCGTTCTAGCAGCCTTGCTTTCTACCAAATTATTAATTTTCATTTTCTATCTTTGGCTGTCGCAACTTTTGTATTAGTTATAATTGGGCCTTTTGTGGAAAAGCAAGTTAATGAAGAATTTTGGGTGAGATTAAGTTGGAAAAAGCATATAGAAAAAAAGAGCGTTTTGGCGCTCTTAGGTTTGTCACTGTTTGGGTTAATTGTTTTTGGTCTCACTCTTCTTTTGCCAGCGATTTGGGCAGAAATGGTAGTGTTAGAAAATTCCCACATTTCCAGTTTAATACTTATTCGGTATATAACTATGGCTATTAATTCTTACTATATCTTCAAGGTTCTTTATCCGGAATCAATCTACGATTAATTATCTTCTTCCAGATTCCAGTTTGGATCAGCTTTCACTTCCGTTAAACCCGGAATTTTTTCTTTATTTAATTCGTGGTAACCCGCTATGGCAATCATGGCGGCATTATCCATGCAATATGGTAAAGCGGGTATACGGTAAGCGAGCGTCGGTGCTGTTCTTTCTAGCTCTTGGCCCAGGGTTTCGCGCAGTTTTTTATTTGCCGCAACACCTCCACCTAGTATAACCGTTTTTGGACAAAATTCTTGAACTGCAGATAAAGTTTTACTAACTAAAGTGTCGATGATTGCCTGTTCAAAACTTGCACAAAAATCTTCAAGAGTAGGTGGACTTTGCTGTATGCCAAAGATACCAGCTGGTTGGTTTATGGGTTGAATAGTGGTGGCGGCCAGATGGTTATCTCTTAACCAATATAAAGCCGCAGTTTTGAGACCGGAGAAACTAAAGTTGTAATCCTTACTATCTAACATTGGTCTGGGGAAAGGTATAGCAGTAGTGCGCCCTGAAGCCGCTAGTTTAGAAATTTGCGGACCACCGGGATAGGGAAGGTCTAAGAGTTTAGCTACTTTATCAAAACACTCGCCGGCCGCATCATCTTTGGTTTGTCCTAAAATCTTATAATCGTTTTCTTTTTCTAAATATACTAACGAAGTATGGCCGCCACTTACCACGAGGGCAAGAGCAGGATAAATAATTGATTCTGTCGAATTTAACTCTACCGAAAGAATGTGACCCTTTAAATGGTGTACTGCCACTAGTGGGATATTCCAAACACTAGATAAAGTTCGCCCAGCCTCTAAGCCGACCAACAACCCGGTTAGTAGACCTGGTCCGGCTGTTGCCGCAATTGCCTCTGGTCGGGGTTGGTTACGAAGTACTTCCTCGAGTAAAGGTATAATTTTTTCGGCGTGCATGCGGCCAGCAATTTCTGGCACAACACCACCGTACTTTTTGTGTACCTCGATTTGTGAGGCGGTCTTTTCGCTAATAACAAAACAACCCTTTTGATTACATTCAAGAAGGGCGGCCGAAGTATCATCGCAAGACGATTCAATGCCAAGAATATACATATTTTTAATCGGAGTGTCAGGGGGGAGAATCGAACTCCCGACCTCAGGGTTATGAATCCTGTGCTCTAACCGTCTGAGCTACCCTGACATTTAGCAAAAACTGAAGAAAGTATATATAAAAACGGGATTTTAGTCAATATTTGGCTTGAAACAGAGAATTATCCAGTGTTTAGTTGACAATAACCCTGGCTGTGTTACGTTAAAAATATACCTTATTTTTAACCAAAAAATATATGGAAAGAAGACAGCGTAATCGTATAGTCGGTGGTTCGATCGGTGCTTTAGCGGCCATTGGCACGGCCATTTATTTAACTCGTACTGCCACAGGTAAAAGACAGGTGGAAAATATTCGTTACCAAGTAGCAGCAATTTGGGACAGAATTAGCAGTCGTTTGCTTCGGGCAAAGAAACTTACTCGCTCAGCCTATGAAAAAATGGTAGATTTAGTAGTCGATTCCTATGCTGAAGAGGAGAGCATGGCTAAAAAAGATGCTAACGCCCTGAAAAGGGAATTCAAAAAACGCTGGGAAGAAGTACGTGATCAAGGTATTTAACTACTCCTAGTTAGTGTAGGATTTAATAGTAAACCCGAATGATGGGTTTACTTTTTGTTTTACCTCATTTAGAATATATGCGTATTCTTTATAATATTTATATGTCTAAGCTATTTGGGGGATTAGTTGTTATTTTTGCTTTGTTGGCGATCGCCGAAGTACATGCTGCCGGCGAATTTAATCGTTTGCCACGATCAGATTGGGCGAAGTATGGGGTTAACCCCTGGAATATTGATACTGATTACGATGGATATGCTGACGAATGGGAAGTGCGCAGTGGTTATTGTCCAACTAATCCGGAAGCAGTTTTGCTTGGGAGCGCTGATTGCAAGAAAGGTACGTTTGATATACGTACCAAAACTTATTCCGCCCCCGCTGCTGTCCGCGCTGTTTCACCGCGCGGCATAAAAAAATTTGCTTCCTGTGCGGCATTGGATAGTAAACATAGCAGCGACTTTCAGCATTATTGGGACGAAATTACGTCAGTAGAATCTAATTATCCAGAACTTGAGAATTTGTTGGGATTAAACAGTACAAATGGTCCATCCAGTTTAGCAGGATTATTTTTTGAAAATTATTTACAATACAGCCTGTTAAATGACTACATCTACAATAATAACAATGCTGTAGTAAGGCATGGCGAATATTACTATCAGTCTCTTGGTAGTACTGGACAGCTGGCAGTTTTCAAAAAGAATGCACGTAATTGGCAAGTATTCAAAACCATTAATCTACCAGACCAGGTTAAAGATATTGATATTATGGGTATTAATGGCAATAATCTCTATGTAACGGGTCATAAGTATCAGACCAAGAAAAAGCTCGATTGGTATGAAACCCGTGTCTTTGTTTATAGCTTAGCTAATTTAGAGAAACCGGTTTTGAAACGAACTTTAAGTTTCGAAGGTCGCATTCGTAATCATACAACTAGGAATGGTTATCTTTATTTAGCCTTGGGTGGTGGAAGCACTGACAATCAAAAAGCCGAAAAAATATCCCCAAATTTTCCTTTCCAATACAAAGAACGCCTGGGTGCGGCAAAGGAAAAAGTAAATACTACAAAACAGTGCAATGAGGCAGAGTATGTTGGACGAATTTTGGGCAGCAACTACCTAAATTTACTCGCCATACCTTTGAATGGTGGGCAGGTAGGTAGCCGTGTAATTTTAGGTTTGAACGAAAGCGCTATATTTGAAGGAGATAGCCTATATCTCTTGTCTTTAAATTATAATGACCGATCGATTGGAGATTTTGTGAATGACCCGGCGGCTAAAACTGAGATTTATAAATTTAGTCTAGCGGGCAGTAATTTCCTGTTTGACAGTAGTAACACTGTTCCGGGCGTAATAACGAGCAAAGAGTCCTTACAGTTTAGTAACGGTAATTTAGCAGTAGTAGCAAGTCAACCCAATGAAGCCAATGAACGTAGTGCGACATTGTATACCTTTGACACTCATCTCAAAAAATTGGGATGGTACAAAAATTTTGTATCCAAAGAGTTAGTCGGGGGATTGGAGTATAAAAATAAAATTGCCAAAGTAAAGTTTAACAACGGCTATTTTATGCCAAATTCCGAAAAAGGATCAATGATATTTAATTTGTCTAACCCCTTCTCTCCTGTCAATTTGGGTCGGGTTGAATATCCGTCTTACGTATCAAAAGTAGTACCTGTTGGCAGCAACATGGCAATTGGTTATGGGTACAATACTTATTCTCTTTCTACTACTACCTTTGGTTTTAAATCTGATGACGGAATAAAGTTAGCCTGGTTTAAATTGGATCAGAATCAACTACCATCATTAGTCGCTGAACTAAATGTAGGTAGAAAACGTAGTTATTTAGGTAGTGGCTATGACGATGTTGTTGTCTCACCTGATAAAAGTTATGTTGCCTTTTACGCTTCAGTTTGGGATTATGAAGGTGATACAACAACTTCTACTAAAGAAGTTTTTAATGGTATTATGGTTTACCGCTTAAGCGAAACAGCAGGGTTTGTTTTTGTGGGCCAGATTGATCGATCGGATTTTTCTATGGTCCCAGATAAAGTTGGAATATTGGATAACAAGTTAGCCCTTTTCAGTCATAAGTATCACTATGACAATACTGGTAAATCAAGTCGAAAATATTTTGTTCAGCTATATGATTTCGCCACGCTAGAAAAGATAGAAGATTTTGAAGTGACTAAATAATTTTTTGGCACAAGAGATGGGCAGGTAGAATCGGGTATAATTGGATATATAGTTTCCGTAGTGTTAAGATAAGAATATTATCTTAAGTCAATCATATGAGTAATATTCAAGAGGTGATAGGCGATTATGCTACTTTTGTAAAAACAGTACTCCAAAAGGCAAGGGAAGCTGGTTTTAATCCCGCTCACTATCCAATTGACCATCTATGTTTTCGTGTTAAAAGTCTTGATGATTACTTTATATATAAGGGAAAGTTGCTTTCTTATGCAAAGGAATATGTTGAAAACGTACATCACGGTAGGCCAATAATTAAAATTGTTTTAATGGAGCCATTAATTGTAGATGAGTACAAAATACCACTTATTGAATTACCGGCACCTAAAAGTAATGTTGAGTATGTGAATGGCTTAGAACATTTAGAGTTAGCTGTAGGCGATGATTACAGCTTGCTCAAGGAGAAATATAGCAATACTTTTACCGGAGAAGAAGATAGTGGTCCGTATAATAAACCGCTATTGATTAATCTCGACGATGGTAAAACCTTAAAAATACACCAACACTCATTGTACGAGGTACTAACATTAGAAAAAGCTACCTTTGTCTTAGTTTAGCAGTTTCACTTAAAAAAATTAATCACTTAACAAAAGCGAGCCACAGCCATAGCTTTCAGCTAACCGCAAACAAAAACTCCTCTTGAAAAGAGGAGTTCTCGATTTGTAGACTCTTGTTTAAAAAATTTAAACCCGTTGGTACAGGAGGTGGGGAGCGGGAAATAGTTTTGAACAGGGTTTTAAGTCTTTAATCCTTTAGGGTTGGGTTCCTCTTATTTTTTCAATTTCTTCCGGCGTACAAATCCCTTTGTGGAGTATAGTTTCCTTACTGTAATATTGCATAGAGCAGGCATTAAGCAAGGTATGCCCGCCAGAAGCACATACCGGGTCATAATTGTTTGGACAGGTAATGCCCCGAAGAGTGGCGGTATTATTTTTTTCGTCTATTACCGCACAGTGTACCCCTGGATATTGGTAACCAGGAGGACAGTTGGGATCAATTTTTTGTGAAGGTCCTGTCTCGCTATTTTCATCATATTGCACACCGGTAGCCGGATCAGTCACCAAGGATATTGGTTTTTTGGTAGGTGCCGTCCAACTTTCCGGACTGCTTGGTTCTGTTTTAGTTTCTTTTACTGCAGTTGAGGGCGAACCAGGAGTGCTTACATTAGCTGTACTTGTATTAACATTCGAATTATAAGTGGGTATGGTAGTTGTATCCGTTAGTAAAACGTCTTTGGTTACATGGTAGCTTTTCTGATTTGTTTTGTTAGCACAACCCGCCCCAGATATTAATAGTATTGTTAAATAAAACAAGAGTTTTTTCATATTACAATAAAACAAAATATATTTAAACTAATAGTAACACACTATTTTTATATAAGCAAAAACTCCTCTAATTAGGAGGAGTTTTCGAATTGTAGCCCCAACGGGAATCGAACCCGTATTACCACATTGAAAGCGTGGTGTCCTAACCATTAGACGATGGGGCCGTGAGGGTGCGCCGCAAGAGACTGGGCACCCAAGAAGGTGGGGGCGTCACGTGACGCCAATTAGCGTCCTGACCCGAAGGTTCAGGCGTGCACATGGCGTCGTCTCGGCGACACCCCCCCCCGTTCCGAGTCATCACCTTCTTCTCTTGCGGCGACCGCTAATTTATATCATACTTTTTTGCTTTAGTCAACATATTGTACAGGATGACCACATCGTAGACAAGCCCATCGTTTGCGAAGCAAACGAAAG
>CAZEEW010000018.1:0-17070 GCA_964511375.1 uncultured Gammaproteobacteria bacterium
GCCACCCGGCGTCTCCTGGCCGCCCTCATCGCCATCGTGGCGATGGTGGGCATGAACCCCAACAACCTGTTCGCGGCGGCCCCGGCCGCGCGGACCTCCCCGACCCACATCGGGGAGTGCCTCACCGAGGCGAACCTCACGGACGGCCTGGCGTGCTGCCGCGTCGCCCCGCGGGGGTGGCGGCGGCAGTGCCAGGTGGTCGTGAAGAGCAGCTTTGGGTACGAGGCGCGTGCGATCCGGGCCGGCTTCACGGCGAAGGGCAGCGACGTCTGCTACGGCGAGACCGACGAGGCTGTGGCCGTGTCGTGCTGCTACGCCCTCCGGGGTGGTCGGCGGGCGGATTGCCTCGAGACGGTTCTCGGTCGCGTCGACGCGGGGAAGATCACCGCGGCGCCCGCGGCCGACTTCCCGCCCAGCGAGCGGGAGCGCACGCTCGAGGAGCTCGCGAGCCGCCGCGTCATGCTCGGCATGGCGCGCGTGATCGAACAGACCGGCAGCGACCTCGGCACGCGGATGGCGGAGCTGAAGGCGCTGGCCGACCAGCTCCCCGCGACGGTCGGGGCCGAGGTCGAAAGGCAGCTCAAGGCGACGCTGGACGTGCGCGACGCCGAGCGCGCCAAGGCCGAGGGCGAGTTCCGGGCGGCGCTCGAGATCCGGCTCCAGACGATCGAGAAGGACATCCAGGCCCTCAAGGACCGGATGGCTGCCCTCGAGGAGCGGGTCGGCAAGCTCGAGCGCCGGGCGTACCTCGGCGGCATCGTGGCCGCCCTGCTCTCCGTCGACCAGACCGGCATCGCGGGGTACGGCTACGCCGGCCTCGTGGTGCGCTTCGGTGACATCTACGGTGACCAGATCGTCTGGTCGTTCGAGCCGGCGGGGATGATCGGCGGATCGCCCGACGGCGACCTGCAGGGCGGCTTCATGGCCAGGGGTGGCGTCCGCTTCCCCTTCGGCCTGGAGATCCTGGCCGGCGGCGGCGGGCACTTCTCCCAGACCGACGCCGAGCCCGAGCGCCCGCTCGTGAAGCGGGTCGTGGGCGTCGCGATCGGTCTCCGCTACTGGTTCCTCGCGAACCTCGGCATCGTCGCCGACGTCATCGTCGGCGAGCAGGTCGTCGTCCGCGGTGACGAGGAGAGCGAGGGTCCGGGTGCTGTCGGCGCGTTCGGTGTCGGCGGGACGTTCTGACCACCCACCCAGTGAGCCTTACACTGGGATAAAGCAAAACAAGGCCGGTCGGAGACCTTCACTCCGCCGTTATGGCCCGAGAGCGGGAACTTCGGTTCCCTGGCTCGGACAAGCGCTTTAAGCAATGATGGAAGAATCCGTGGTGGTTGTGTGTATACGCCACCCGGTTGTCCGAATAGGTCTTCGTCCCGGTTCGCGCAAGCGAACCGAGCGAGACCAGCGGGCACGTAGTGGCCGAGGGTGAGTAGAACTTAAGAAGTTCCTCCCCTCGGTCTGTGCTCACTTCTTCATTAAGTATCTACTTAGTGGAGAGATGAGAACATTAAAATTAAATAAGGAGAGAAGATACTACCGACTTTGCTCTCTCTTGGCTTTAATAAAACTTCTTAATTGTAAAAAGTTTTAGTTCAGTCAAAACCAAAGTCGGTGATATTTTTTGTTAATAGGCAAAGTATAAAAAGCACCTGGTATATCCAGGTGCTTTTTATAATACAGTTGAGGCTAAACTGAAGTCTTGACATCTTGACATACTAAATCAGTATGATTATATATATCCTGGCCCTGTCGGTTGGCGGGTTGTCCGCTTAACTATGAACAGGACCGAAAGGAGAATGGAGGATGCGGTACTTGCTCCTCCTGGCCGCCTTCGTGACGGCGGCCTGTTCGTTCGGTGATCCGGATGAGGGCGGCGATCGCCGTTCGCCCCCGGGTCAGACTGGGGATCGTGGCGACGATGGTGCCTCGACGCCGCGCGACCCAGGGGTCGTCGACGTCGGCTGTCGTCCGTTCCAGGTCGTGCTGACCAGGGGGTGCAGCGCGACTCACGTGATCTTCTGGCCCGCCTCCGGCGGTCAGATCTCGGAGCGGGTCACGACTGCGGCCGAACGCTCGGCCGGTATCACGGTGCCGTCCCCGGCTCGCGCCTGTTCGGCCACGCTCGAGTGGCCGGGTCGGTGGGACGCCTGGGTCGGGAACTTCTTCCCCGGGCCGAACGTTCCCCAGGGCTACTGTATCCTCGAAGGAGGAGTACGCGTGCCCTTCGGAAAACTCGAGAAGGGTAAGGGAGCCTATGGTTGCGCCCACGATGGGCGTACCAAGAGCGGCACCCCGCCCTGTGCGGGAGGTGGCAGCGGCTGCTACGCCGCCCGCTGAACTGCCGGTCTGGCGTGCGTCCGAGATACGGGCGTGCGCCACCGGCCACAACACTTTTTTAAAAAGAATCACTAGGTCGGTGATTTTTGTTTATATTTTTATAGTATTTTTTAAATTTATTATTTTTTATTCCCCGCTTTTTCTTTTTGTGTTACAATGTTTTTATTAGAATTTATTATTTTTGTATGGTCAAAAGAGAAAACATTAGTGACGCCATTTTATCTGTTGGTTATCGGGTTTTCTAACCGAAAAATTAGTAACACCTAACTATTCTATGTCTGAACATCCTAGACGTTTTGATTACGCCTCCTTATTACAGCCTCTCCAAGAGGTGGAACCAGCGCGTTGGCAAACAGAGTCGTTTGGCGGAACAGTACCAGAAGAACTTCGACTGTTACGTCGTTTTAGCGCTGGTCGAATCACGGTTGGTGGTGAGTTTTTGGATTGGACGTTTTTAAGCGAGCGTTCTCTTGGTGGAGACGCCGTTGAAAAGTATGTGGCGAGAGATACGGGGCGGGTAATAGTTACTACCTTGGAAAAAATCTTGCAACGAATGGGTAAATTAGGTTCAACCGAGGAAATATCTTTTAGCCTGGTTAATCATCTAAACCCGGAATTGGGCAATGTTTACGCCGACGGTTATTCGCCCACGGCTTTTCAAGTTAATGAAGATACTAGGGAAGTCAGGGAAATTTCCTCGGGCAGCATTATCTTGTTTCCTCCCGCTCTGCGCCCCGGGCCGTATTTAGGGATTTTAGAATCCGTGCCGCATGTCGGTGGGATAATTTCACATGAATGGGCGCATCAATTTATGGCTGCAGACATAACCGGAGCGAACAATCTTACACTTTTTAAAATATGGAGTAAGCACATTTCGGGTTGGCGGCCGCTGCCTAACGGCGGATATGGTTACGAGGGCAGTGAATTGCCGCCCACGCCTTATGCGGCGCTGAACCCAGTCGATGACTTCGCGGAAAGTTTGATGTTATACATTTTAGATCCTAAGCGATTGCAAAAAATGTGTCCGAAACGATATAACTTCTGTCACGATTACGCCACTGAGTTTTCTAAGGGAGCGATTATCCCTGGTTAGAGGTTTTTAAGTTTAGTTTTTATGGTTGAGAAGACAAAATTATAGTCAGGTATAATGTTTAGGTGAGTTTAATCATTAAAAAAACAAACCGCCCGGTAATTACGGGCGGCCTTTTTATTTAAAGGTGGTTGTTATATTAGTTGATAGAAGGGTTCATGATTCATCATTTTTCTTGCGGAGAAGAATTACTAAATTACCACTCGCTTACGCATGCTCCGCACTCCAATAACCCCAGATGGCCCAGATCCACCAGATGACTGGGGTGTGGTGGAGCATATTGTCCGAAAGAGAAAGGATAAGATAAACCAGAATGCTTAAGATGAAAATGGTGTTGGGCCACTTATGACCTTGGCCATATTTTATCTCTCGGTAGAGGAGAGAGATAAAAATAGCGATGAAGAGTAAGGAACCAATTAAACCAGATTCAAAGGTAACTTTGAGGTAATCATTATGAGCTTCGCTAGTGTTGTCCCAGATGTTTTGGATACCTTTATTAGCATCCCAGACGGTCGCAAATGATCCATAACCATAGCCCAGTAAAGGTCGCTCGCGGAGAAGTGGAAAAACCTTGTTGGCGACATCCCGTCGCCAGGCGATAGAATCGGCCTCGCGATTTCGGGTGGTTAGTCTGGCAATTATGGTATTATTTTGTAAATTAATATTGAATGAACTGGTGAGCCAGCGGTTGACCGGGAAAAAAGCGGCATAAAGTAAAATTAGAGTTGCGATAATTGTCAGAGTTGGTTTGGTAGCTTTAATTATTCCGTAGGCGACTAAGAAAAAGATAAAACCAATCCAGGCAATTCGGGTGTAGGTAAGAGTAATAATTCCCGCAAGGAAAAGGAAGGTTAAAAAATACAGGTCTTGTTGGTTTTTAAACCAGGCATTAAAGGGTTGGAACAACCAACGTTCTTTGTTTTTGAAAAAGGAATCGAACGAAAAGATAAACAGTAGAAGGGCGAATGTAGCTAAAATGTTCGGATGGGCAAACGTGCCATAGATACGGTTAGAAACCCCATCGATCATGAGTCCAGTATTGGTTATGTATTGGTAAATCGCGAGAATTAGTGGGGGGATGGCGCCCACTAGTAAGGTTTTACGGAAGTAGCGATCAAACTTGGGGGCATATTTTAAGCGCATGACATAAGTTACACCAAACAAGGCAAAGAGGTTAGCGGCTTTTAATCCTTCGGTAATGGTGGAGCTTTTGTCAAAGGTATATATGTATGTTATTGCTATCCAAGCTAGAAAAGTGATCCAAATGTTTTTTATGGGTATTTTTTTCCAGTATTCACGGTGTTTGATAAAAAACAAAACTGACCAGGCAAGAAGTATAAGGGAGATGCCAGCATTAACATTAAAACGTATTTCATTGTCAGAAAAGACAATATAATCCCGCCAGTAGTCAATGGTGGGACGGATGATGAGGAAAACTAACAAAGCATAATCCCCGAACAGTTTGTAGAGAAGGAAAAAGACAATAACTAAAAACGCTAGGATGTCGCCGGCGATGTAAGGATTTACAACTGTAAAGGCCAGTAAGGAAAGGAAGAACAGGGCGGTTAGTTTGAGTTTGGACATAGTGGCTTCACAAGAAGTGGGAAATATTGTATATTGATATTATCACGATGAGAGGACTACCAAAGGGTTTCGTCCCGCGGGAATGCCTCTTTTTTATTTTTTAAAGTTAAGCTGATTATACCACAGTTGTCCAGGCATATAAAGATGAGTTGTTATTTTGGTCCATTATTTTGGTGCTTCATCACTAGGTTTTAGCTTAATTAAGATTCAGTACAAACTTTATAAAATTTCTCAAAATTGACAAACTTTATAAAGTTTGTTATAATGTGACAAAATACAAATATGACTACTCAAGAAAAATTACAACTAATTCAACAGGTTTTGGGATTAACGCAAACTAAATTAGCCGAAAGATTCGGAGTATCTTTTGTTGCTTTTAATAATTGGTGGACTGGAAAATCAAAACCACGTCCTCGGGCCGAAGAGGCAATTAATGAATTGTTTTTAGAAATTACCGGGCAAAAAACGATTCCTGTTGATCGTTTACAGGGTAAAAAACAAGTTTTACAAAATAAAGCAGCTAAGTTTAGCAACATTCTTAAGAAAATTAACCTGGAAAAAGATATTCGAGATGAGTTTATTTTAAAGTTAACATATCATAGTAATAGCATTGAGGGGAGTACTTTAACTGAACCAGATACAGCAGCGGTTTTATTTGACAATGTAGCTTTACCAAACAAAAGTTTAATTGAACAATTGGAGGCAAAAAATCACCAAACAGCATTAAATTTTTTATTCGAGCATCTACGAAATAATCAGCCAATTGATGAGAGTTTAATTCTTAAACTGCATAGCATTTTAATGAATGGGGTGAGAGATGATGCTGGATTCTACCGTCGTCATGGTGTTCGAATTGTTGGCGTAAATTTGCCAACTGCTAATTATTTGCGTGTTCCGGAGCTTGTTACAAAGGTTGTCCAAATGGTCGCGAAGTCTGGTGGCGACATAATTAGTGAAGCCACTATGATTCATAGCCAATTTGAGAAGATTCATCCTTTTTCTGACGGTAATGGGCGCATTGGGCGTTTGCTTTTAAATGCTATGCTTTTAAAGGCAAATTTGGCGCCGGCGATTATTCGTCAGGAGAATAAGCGGCTTTATTACACTTACTTATATAAAGCTCAGACTAAGAACGATCAAAGTCAACTTGAAGATTTCTTGTGTGATGCTATGCTGGATGGGTTTAATATATTGGAAAGAAGCGATTTGAATTAAAGCAAACAGGGTGTTTTTTTGATGAGCCAATGAAAAAGAGGAAGGTTTATTCCTATTTTTTGGCTTAATTAAGCATTTTTTTATATACCTAGTTACTTTTAAAAAAATAGTTATACCGCAATATAATTAAAATACATTTTAGCTATACTACGAGTTAATCAAATTGGAGCCAGCCATGAATGGTATCAGCGTATTAAAAAAGTAGTTGTGAATGGCAGGCCGTTGTTTTTATAGGGTAACATATCTACTTGACAAAATAAGCTATTAAATTGTATACTTTACTTATATATTTAATAGCATAATATGTATATTAAGAGGCACGCTGATGAATTATTGGCTAATTTAAGCCATAATTCAAAAATTTTAATAGTTTTAGGGGCCAGACAGGTAGGAAAAACTACTCTTGTAAAGCATTTTTTAAGCGCTAAAAAAGCTGTTTTATTAAACTTAGACATTGAAGTTGACAATAATCGTCTGGCGGCGGTTTCTTCAATGCCGCCCGAAGAGGCGATGAAAGCCTTGGGAGAGCCAGATTTTTTAGTAATTGATGAAGCCCAAAGAGATGAGAAAGTGGGACGGATAGTTAAGGGGTGGTATGATAGCGGGGTTAAAACTAAAATTATTTTGCTTGGTTCTTCTAGTTTGAACTTGCTAAATCAAACCGCTGAAAGCCTGACCGGTCGAAATGACAAGCTTTTTCTGCCAACATTCTTGTGGCAAGAAATTATTGCTACTCAGTCCTGGTATGCAGAGAATTTCTCTAAAGAAGATATATATAAAAATTTTGGACCGCAATTACATAGCTTAATAATGGAACGAGTAGTTTTTGGAAGTTATCCGGAGGCAGTTTTATCAGCAGACCGGGAAAATTTTTTGCAAAATCTGGTTGCCGATTACCTACTGAAAGACGTACTCAACATCGGTTTAATTAAAACCCCAGAGGTAATAAGAAAACTCCTGTTGCTTTTGGCGCATCAAGCTGGTTCTGTAGTTTCAATCAATGAACTAGCGAATAATCTTTCAGTATCACGTTCAACTGTCGAACGATATTTAGAATTGTTAGAACAAACTTTTGTTATTTTCCGATTACCGGCTTACAGTACAAATCCAAGAAAGGAAATCAATAAGAGTCAGAAAATATTTTTTTGGGACACCGGAGTACGTAATGCCTTGTTAAAAGAATTTTCGACTTCTACATTACGGTCAGACATTGGATCTCTTTGGGAAAATTGGGTGGTTGCTGAGTTGGCTAAACAAAATTTTTTAGGAGGTCAAAGATGGAATTTATATTTTTGGCGTTCGCGGTCTGGGAGTGAAGTAGATTTAATAGTTAAACAAGGTGATAGGATGAAGGCGTTTGAAATCAAATGGCACAAAGAACGGAGTTTGGCCAGAACTGCTTTTGAAGATCTATATGGTATACCAGTTGAATTAATTAACGAGAGTAAACCGTTAGTAGAGCTAGATCTCTAGAAACGTTTAGTTAACACTATAATATTTGTTTGTTAGCTTGCTTGTAATGCTTTTTTCCGGTATAATAAAGGCATAATTTATGCCTATGTCTTGTCAATTACCGGTAGATTGTGTTTTGGCTTTAACTTACAATTGTAATTCCCGTTGCACAATGTGTGACATCTGGAAGATCAAAAATAGCCCCGAGTTAGCGCCCGAGGAGTTTTTAAAATTACCAAGTAGTCTTAAAGATATTAATTTTTCTGGCGGTGAACCATTTTTACGTAAAGACTTGGTTGAGATATTAAAAAATGTTGTTATAGCCGCCCCACAGGCCAGAATCATAATTTCGTCAAACGGTTTCGCAACAGAACTAATCATTAACCGCACTAAAGAATTATTAAAAATTAAACCAGATATAGGGGTCGCAATTTCTATCGACGGCCTTGGTGAAATGCATAACGAAATGCGAGGAATTCCAGGTGGTTTTGACAAGGCCATCGATACAGTAAAAAAATTAAAGGAAATTGGTGTTAAAAAACTTCGTTTGGCGTTCACGGCGACAGATAAGAATGTCAATCACTTATCCAAGGTATATAATCTGGCCAGAGAACTGGGAGTTGAATTTACCCATAGCTTTGCTCAGAGTTCAGAATTTTACTTTGGGGGCAAACAAAATGTTCATAATCCGCGTGGCGAAATGTTAAACCGAGAGTATGACTATCTGATCCGCGAAGAATTAAAAAGTTGGAACTTTAAGCGTTGGGCTCGGGCTTGGTTTGCCTATGGTATGAAAAAGTTTGTAAATAGTCATAACCCCATGTTATCTAATGCCCCTGGGCGAGATTTTTTCTTCTTAGACCCATCAGGAGATATTTTCCCATCAGTAGTACATAATGTAATCCTAACGAATATTAAAGAATTAGATAGCCCAACAGCTTTTTCTAATTTCTGGTGCTCAAAAGAAGCGGAAGTAGTTCGCAAAAGAATCGATGACCTAAAAATTCCGGTTTGGATGATTTGTACGGCTAGAACAGCTATTAAAAAACATCCCCTTAGTGCTGGACTATGGTTCATGAAACACAAATTTTATGCGCATTTTGCTAGTAAATAAATATTGGTATTTTCGCGGGGGAGCGGAGCGTGTCGCGATCCAAACAAAAGAACTTTTGGAAAAGGCTGGTCAGACAGTGGAGATTTTTGGTATGCGTGACCCAAAAAATATTTATGAAAATAAATATTTTGTTAGTCATATTGACTATGCAAAAGTGCGTGGCTTAAAAAAAGTTTCCGCTGGTTTAAGGGCGATTTATAACGCTGAGGCAAGAGATAACTTTAGAAAGTTGGTACAGGATTTTAAACCAGACGTCGTGCATTTACATAATTTTTATCACCAGTTATCTGCGTCCATTCTGGAAGTGCTGCAAGAGGAGAAGATTAAAGTCGTCATGACTCTCCATGATTATAAGCTTATTAGCCCTAACTACAACTTGTATCATCATGGGAAAATATCTGAAGAAGCCATGGGTGGGAAATATTATCGCTGTTTATTAAACAACTGCATGGAGAATTGGGGGGAAAGCTTCATCGCAACGCTTGAAGCATATTTTGTGCGCTGGAGCAAGTTTTTGTCAGTTATAAACCAATACATTAGTCCGAGCCGTTTTTTAAAAGACAAATTTATTCAAGCGGGATTTAAACCAGACCAAATTTCGGTTATACCTAATCCCATTGTTGTTAAAGACGACGAGCCGTATTGGGAAGGTGAATATATTACCTATGTTGGCCGTGTTGCCCAAGAAAAAGGTTTAAATTTTTTACTACAAGCAGCGAAAGAACTACCTAAATTAAAATTTAGAATTGTGGGAGATGGTCCAGCCGAAGCGGAGTTGAAAAATATATCTTCGAAACTACAGTTGGGTAATGTTGAATTTATTAACCATGTTAGTGGAGAAGACTTGGAAAAGGTATTTGCGGAAGCAAAATTTCTTGTCTTACCATCTGTTTGGTATGAAAATTATCCCATGAGTGTGTTGGAAGCTTGTTTGCGCCGCAAGGTCGTTCTGGGTGGTCGAATTGGTGGCATCCCAGAACTATTAGAAACAGGACTTTTATTTGAGCCGGCGAATGTACAAAGTTTAGTTAGTAAAATATCTGAGTTGGAAAAGAAGACAACGGGAGAAAGAGAAGAGATGGCGGATCGTTTACGTAATAAGGTCAGTGAAGAAAATAGCGAAGACAAATATTTAGCCCGTTTGCTAGAAGTGTATAACCAATGATAAAAGCTTACCGCATTATTGTCGTAATTTTTATCGCCGTATTAATCTCTGGTGCTTTTGTTTTACGTACAACCAAGTCAGCACCGATGCTTGCTAACTATTATTTAGGCACATTGCCAACTGACCAGGTTTCAATCGACTACTTGGCGCGCAATGATTTATTAATTTTAAGTCCAGAGCAGGGGATTGTCCGTAAAAATGTAATAGACCAGATCAGGGCTAAGAATCCCGACATTATTTTACTCGCTTATGTTCCAAGCGAGAGTTATAACCAATCCTGGAAAGTATATCCTGCTAATACGTTGTATAAAGATTTTGTGGTAAAGGATGAATGGTGGCTCCGGGATACTAAAGGAAATATTGTTTCTGATTGGCCAGGGTTGCAAAATACTAATATGATTGAGGAATCGACAGATTATTTGATCCAGTATGTTAAAAGTCATATTTTAAGCCAAGGTATTTGGAATGGGGTTTTTTGGGATATGGTTTATGACGGTATTTCTTGGCAGAATGGTGGAGACATAAGTTTATATAATGACGGACAACGTGGTAATGCTGACGAAGTTAATGCGGAATGGATAAGACGCATGGTCTATTTACTAGATCAAACGTGGAAGCAACTGGAAGTAGATTATGTTTTAATGAACGGTAGCTCGCTGCCGGCGTTACAACCATATACCAATGGTAGAATGTACGAGGATTATCCAACCCCCTGGGAGGCTGGCGGGTCGTGGAATGGTATTATGACTGGCTTGGTTCGAAACCAAGGTAAAAACAAGAAACCACAGATATATGTCTTCAATGCTAATACCAATAATACTGGTAAGAAAAACGATTATCGTCGAATGCGTTTTGGTTTGGCGAGCAGTTTAATTGTTGACAATGTTTATTTTTCTTTTGATTTTGGAACCAAAGACCATTCTCAAGTTTGGTGGTATGATGAATATGACGTCGATCTAGGTGATCCAATCGGTGAAGCAAAAAGCTTGAACGGGGTTAATAAATTCCAGACTGATGTTTGGCGACGAGAGTATGAAAACGGTGTGGCTCTTGTCAACCCAACCGGCCAAACACAGACTGTTGATCTGGGGGCTGAATATGAAAAAATTATTGGTAAACAAGATCCTGTAATTAATAACGGTCAGATTACTGACCGAGTTAGAATTGGTGCAAAGGATGGTTTGGTAATGTTAAAAACCTCGCAGACTCTAAAAAATGTAGTCTTCAATAATGGATCATTTGTTCGTTTCTTTGATGATAAAGGTAACCGTACTCGTAACGGTATGTTTGTGTTTGAGGATGATTTTAAAGGTGGGGCAACTGTATTTAACGGCGCTCTAGATGGTGACGATGGTAATGAATTAATAACAGTCGTTGGTTCGCGATTTGAAATTTTTGATGACAATCTTGCCTCGTGGGGGAGCGATTTCCCATTTGGCGGTAATTATGCTAATGGAATTAGCTTGTCAGTTTCCCGTAAAAAGCCAAACGAGGAAGCGGTGATCGCCTTAGCCCCTAGTAAAGGAAACGAAGTTAGGTTGTATACTTATTATGGACAATTATTAAAACAGGTGTACCCTTTGGGAAAAAAATACCAAGGTGGATACAGTGTAGCAGTAGGAGATATTGACCAGGATGGGAAAAATGAGGTTATTGTTGGTACGGGAAAAGGGGTGGTAGCCGAAGTATTTGTATATAACACGGACATGACCAAAGTTGAAAAGAGGTATAAGCCGTATAATAATAGTTATAAAAACGGTGTGATTGTCGGTGTTGGTGATGTAAATGGAGACGCAAAAAATGAATTGATTGTCGCTTCACGATTCGGTCGTGATCCTTTAGTAAAGATATACAAAAAAGATTTCAAAAAATTATCTGAATTTAAAATTCCTTCAACTTTTAATGATGGTAATTTAGTAACTCTTACCACGCGGGATATGAACTACGATGGTAAGGAAGATATATTAGTAGGGACACAATAAAACAACCAGCGTTAGGCTGGTTGTTTTGAAGCGATTAATTGTTTAATTTGTTCTTCGAGTTTTTCCACTCTTTCCCTTAAATTTAGAATTTCTTCCGCTGCACTGTCGGCATCTTCTTTGGTTCGTTGTTCGAGTTTTTCCAAACGGACTTTTATTTCATCGATGTCTCTTTGGATCATTTTTAAAGTTCCTTGTATTTCGTCTATTTTTTGCTCTACGTTAGTCATACGCCCCTCTAATCTGTCCATCCTTACTTCAAGTTTATCAAATCTACCTTCTGTGCTGGAGGCAAAAGTATTAACTGCATCTAAAACGTCTTGGAGCGTAACTTGCTCTTCCATATATTTTTAATACAAATAGCTATTGAATTGTAACGTTTTTAAAGGATGATGTCAAAAAAACTATTTGCCAGTTATTAAGCAAACAACTGGGCCAGAAAAAGTCCAGTTGTTTTTTATTGCTTGCAGTAAACCAACAATACTAAGAGCGCTGTTTGGAGAAACTTCCAGGTTTCCATATTCTTTTACTAGATTCATGGCTTCCATTATCTCTTCGTTATTCGCTATCCAGGCGTTGCCATGGCTTTCCGCTACAGCTTCGGCGATAGTAATTTTTCGGTGTCCTACTTGGTCCACAATCGCCTGGGCAAAAGATACACCTTCATTATTGGGGATGTTATCTTTTTTGAATTCGTTTACTAGTGGGTGACAAGTATCAGTTTGTACGATGTGTATTTCTGGATTAAGTCCAAGCTTTTTAAAACCTAAATGTAGGCCTTCGGCGCAAGTTCCACTGGAAGAGGGAATAAAAATTGCGGCGATGTCCGGTACATCACCGGCGATTTCTTTTGCTAATTCTTCGTAGCCAATGAGAGCTGTGTTATCAGTTGATTGGCGTAAATTTTTTGTCTCCTTATTTATATCCATCTGAAAAGCAACTTGTTTGGGGTTTTCGACTTGCTGCAATTTGATATGTTCATCAAGAATTTCGTTGAGCGCAGATAATTTTTCTGGGTTGATTTTTTCACCAACAAAAATTGTTAAATTTATTTTGTTTTCATTATCTAAATTGAATTGTTTTACAAATAAAGCAGCGGCTAAAGCAGCGTTGCCTGAGGAGGAGATTACAAAATTAGTAATACCGTCGTTGAAATACTTTTTTATCATTAGCGGGATTGACCGGCCTTTGTGTGAACGTAAAGGGTGAAGATCTTCACGTTTAAAGTACAAGGGTATAGAAAGTTTTACGTATTGCTCTAGTTTTGTTTTTCTTTCTAAAGGAGTAGTAGTCATATTTGACGAATTTGTCGATTTTTAATATACTTAATTTCGCTTTAAATATACTTTATTTTTTACCTAAATATGCATTTAACTTGCCCAGAGTGTAAAAATGACGTTGATTTATCTATTTATCCAAACCTAGCCAAAGGTAATGTTATCGAATGTGATAAGTGCGGGATTACCTTAATGGTAACAGATATTCAAGGTGAGGAAGTGAGTGTAGAAATTGTTGACGAAGGTAAATAACTATTTAACCAATTCTTCGATCATGCCACGAAAGCCGTGGCTGCCCAAAAACACAACTACATCATCTGGTTGTGTTTTATTTTTAATGTATTCAACCAGCTCTTTATCTTCCGGTAGGTATTTAGCAGTTTTGTGGCTCCTGGAAATTATTTCGGCCAGTTCGTTTCCCTCGAGACTAAGATTTTCTTCCTTACTTTTTAATTTTGTTAGGCGAGGAATAATTACCTCGGTGGCGTCTTGAAAAGCGTGGGTATAAAGTGGGGCGCTACTTTTTTCACGGTTACCAGTATTAGGTTCAAAAATAGCAAAGATATTTCCGGAGTAAATTTTTCTCAGTGCGGCTAGAGCTGATCGTGCTTTGATGGGGGAATGAGCAATATCATCGAAAACGTCGGCACCATTAATGACTCCACGTTTTTCTAAACGGCGTTTTAAACCAGTAAAGCGACTTAGAGCATTAATAATCTCCTCGTAAGGTACACCAATCTCGTGTGCTAAGGCGAATGCGCCACAGACATTTTCCGCCATGTATTCGCCGATTATTGGTAAAGACAAGTGGTGCAATTCACCGCGGTGAATTATGTCTAAACTCAAATTATTTTTTGTTTGCTGGATGTTTAAGTAGACGTAATCGGCTTTAGCATCACGACCATAAGTTATGATCTTAGCTTTTCTGTCAGCTTGTTCTAAAAGTTTGTTGACATTGGTATTGTCTATGCAAGCACAGATTAATCCGTCTTTCGGGATCAGGTTTATTAAATTGGTAAAAGCCTGAAAATAATCTTCCTCGGTTTTATAAATGTCGGCATGGTCCCATTCGATCGCGGTGAGTAAGAGATGGGTAGGGGAATAAGATAAAAATTTAGGGCGATTATCCCAACGAGCAGTTTTGTATTCGTCGCCTTCCAAGACGCTCCAGGTTGAGTCGTCAGGATTATCCGCACTTAATTCTAAGTTCTTGCTAATACCACCAAACATATAGGCTGGTGAATAACCCGCATTTTTAAGAATCCAAGCTAGAAGAGTGGTGGATGATGTTTTGCCGTACGTACCAGCACAAACAATGGAGTTTTCTTTAACTAAAAATCTAGCAATTAATTCTGGGTAAGATACAAATGGCAATTTGTTATCTTTTACGTATTTCCATTCTGGATTTTCACTACCAGCCACATTACCCACGACAACTAAATAGTTTTCTGGTTCTTCTTTAATGTTTTCTCGAAAACTTGCAAGAACTTTCTCTGGATGCCAGCCAGGATAATAATCTACGTGGTGTGTTTCTAAGTTAGTTGAAACGGGTGGGTAAAAGCCGACGTCTGAACCAGTAACAATCCAGCCTTTTTCTTTAAACAAAATGGCGAGTGCGCTCATGCCAACGCCGCAGATGCCAATGAAATGTAAGTGCTTTTCGCTCATAGTTCAGATTTTAATTTATCTAAATTTGCGGACCAGGTTTGTTTGTCCCACCATTCAAGTCCAGAAAATTGTAATTTGTATAAAGCTGCTTGGTCTTTTACACTACCCAAATAAACATATTTTTTGTTGTTTTCTTTGGCCCAGACAATCGCCTTAGTCATCATGCCAATTCCGAGATTAGGTAGATCGTTACCAAGGTTATAAAAAGGATAGGAGTAATGTAAAATTCCGTTGGTTTCTAAACAAATGGCGTAACCAATTGCTTCGTTATTTAATGTGTAAACGAGTAATCGGTTGAAATTAGAATTGGTTGAAGTTAAAAGCTCTTTTATTTTATTAGCACTAAATGTTCCGTCACCAAATTTAGTGGTATAAAAATTCTTGCCTAGTTTACCGATTTCCCAGGAATATTTTTCATAGGGCAGGGTATAACTCAACAGAGAAACATCTTCATTTTTTCTTAAAATACGACGGTTTTCGCTGGATAGTTCAAATTTAGAAAGGTCAACTCTTAAGCTTCTTGTTTCGTACATATATCCCTTTTCTGTTCGACCAAAAAGCCAGCCTTGGTTGTACAAGGCGTTAAGGTTTGCGAACGAGAAGTCGGTTATAACTTGTTCTGACCATTTTAGATACATATTTAGTACAGGGCAATCCAAAGACCAAGTAAAACAGCGGCCGTATGGACAATCCAGAAGCGCATTACAGTTTTTTCTTCGCTCCAACCGCGGAGTTCAAAGTGATGGTGCAAGGGAGCCATTTTAAAAATACGACGGCCCAGGATATATCGGCCAAAAATCTGAATAATGACGCTAATTAGTTCAATATAGAAAATGAAGCCAAGGAGAGGAAGAAGAACTAATTCGTTCATGACAATAGCATTTATGGCGAGCAGCGCCCCGAGACCCAAAGATCCGACATCGCCCATTTGGAAACGAGCGGGTTTAACATTGAAATAAGTATAAGTAATTAAAGCACCAACCGCGGTAGCGTTTAAAAGGGTAATTTCTTGCAAGCCCTGTAGCCAGCTTAAAAGAGTAAGGGCGGAGAAAGTAATAATTAATGATCCGCCAGCTAAACCATCCATGCCGTCGGCAACATTGACCGCGTTCGCGGTAAACATTACAAAGAAAATAATGAGCGGGATAATCCACCAGCCAATGTTAATAAAGCCATCAAAGGGGATGTGGATTTCGCGCCAATTTTCGCCTAGTTTAAAATAGATCCACCAAGCAGCAATGGCACCAGCTAAAAATTCTAGGAGCAGTTTTTCGTGAACATGCACTCCTTTGCCGGGATGAGAACCAAGCCAAAGAGAAATTCGTTTAAAGGCCGCCCAGGGGAAGGTAACAATTAACCAAATACGATACCAGATACTTTTATGTACTTTGATCAAAGTTAAGATTTGACTAATTTTTCGATTACGTCTTTGGGTGCCAAAAATGTTTAATAAGTCATCGACACCGCCTAAAGCTGAGGAAAGTAGCATAACCCCAATTGGTACCCAGGTAAATTTTCTTTCCCAGTTAAATAATACGGTTAGAAAAGCAATGGTTATAACTACTAATAGTCCGCCCATGATTGGTGTGCCGGTTTTAGTTTGGCGCCCAGTCATGCCTAAAGAAGCATCAAATTCACTGCGCCGGGTAATTTTGTATTTATATAAAAACTTAGTTAATAGCGGTGCCCACAAAAAGGCGACAACACAAGAAACTAAGCCAAAACTGATGGCTTTTCTTAAAAGTTCTAAAGTCTCTAAATTCATATTCATATAGCTCCACCATTATACCTTAAAACGCCTTTTCGGGCAAGATTAAGGCAAAAAATTGTGGTTAAGACCGGTTTATGGTATAATTATGAGGTTAAAAAACAATATGACTACAAAAGTAAAATCTAGTTTGTCAAAAACGGAAGCCAAAAACAACAAGATTTATGTTTTTGACTACGATGTCAATAATCTAATTGAAAAAGAGGCAAGATCTATTGATGAATGTGTAGATTTAAAAAATACACCGTCTGTGACCTGGATCAATGTTGATCGAGTTCCGCCGGTGGGTTTTTTGGATAAATTGACACTAGGTTTTGATCTGCATCCGGTTGTTATCGATGATATATTTAATCTTAATCAAAGACCTAAAGTAGAAATTCTAGATGATTATGTTTACTTGGTTTTTATGATGCTTGAAACG
>CAZEEW010000019.1:0-16883 GCA_964511375.1 uncultured Gammaproteobacteria bacterium
CTGAATCATCAACTTGCTCGCCAGACAGCATTTCACCCCGGAACTAATGAGGTGGCTTATGGCGGTGACTTGGTAGATTAGTAGTTTGAGCTTAAGTATCTTGACAGGTTGGTGTAAATGCTTTATAAAGGGTTACTCTTTTAAGCATAGTTTCTTATGAACAGACTTTCTTCTGCAAACATGGCACCGGAACTATTGGTCAGACCCAGTGGTACCGATTGTGATTTATTGGTGGCCGGAATGGGCGTACATGGCTTGGGGATTGTCGCCGGTTTGCAACATCATCATCTTTTGGATGAGAGCCGATTTGTCTGTGTCGATGATAAGCCGCCTGGAGTCAATTGGGTTAAGTCCACAACTGGACAAGGGCAGGTGGATTTACGTTCTCCTTGGCATCACCATGTTGATCCCGGCGGAGATCCTGAGGATTTGAAAATTTTTGCCGAGCAGGTTTTTCCTGGAGAAACCGCACAAAATAAAAAATCGCCAAGTTTGAGAGTTTTTAATCGTCATTTGGGAGTTGTGGCCGCCAAGTATGATGTTGATAGAGAGCGAGTAAGTGCGAGGATTACCAGAGTGAACCCTCGCGAGGATGGAAGGTATGATGTGATTGCCGATTCAGCCGAGCATGGAGTGAAGGGCATTCGTTTTGTAACCAAAGGACTTATCCTTTCAACAGGTTTGGGACGTCCTTATGTGCCTGAAGCTGAAGGTCAAGAGTTTTTGGGGCGCAGGCATCCTCTGATCAAACATGCTTCGGAAATCAATGTTGATGAGGTGAATTGGAAGGACTCAGAGATTTTAATTATTGGTTCGGCGCAAACGGCTTGTACATTGGCATATAGCATTGCCCAGCGTGGCGGAAAGGTTAAGGTCGCTTGTAGAACACAACCTAACGTGACCGATTCAACCGAAATTGATCCAAGCTGGTTTGGCGGTTCATCTTTTGGGCACTATAGAGGATTGGATGTTGAAGAACGGGCTCGGTTTTTGAATGTTGCTCGACCTAGAGCCAATGTTTCCAGAAGGGTTTATGAGCTGGCTTATTATGATCAAGGTGTGGAGTTTTTGTATAATACGGAGGTGGAACGTTTTAGAAATGCCTGGGGAGGTGTTGAGGCGGAAGGGGTGGGAAAGTTTGATATGGTGATCTATGCCACCGGTGCGAAATATGATGTTAATGAGATGTCTTATCTTACTGATGAAATGGTGAAGGAAATGGCCGGTGTTACAGATGGTTTGCCTCATGTTACCGATGACTTGCAAATCCAAGGATTGCCCAATGTTTGGGTGTCCGGTCGTGGTGCCGAGCTTGGGTCCGGGCCGGGAGGTCGTAATATCTGGGGAGCCGGTTTTGCCAGGGATCAGATTGTACGAAGTTCAGGCCTTGCTGAAGTTTTGGGGCTGAACTAACCTTGTAACTTCTTCCAAATTTATTATACTGAAGCCATGGATCGCTTTAGGGAAATTTTGGCCATCGAGGTTGGCGCCAACACAGTTTATGATTTTTTGGTGGCGCTGGGGGTGTTTGTGGGGCTTATTTTAATTTTTCGTATTTTTCAGTTTGTAGTAGTGAAAAGGCTTAAAAGTTGGGCGGCCAAGACCCGTATGGAGTTTGATGACACTCTCGTTCAGGCCGTTGAAGGTATTTCGGCGGTTTTTTACATTGTAGTTTCGTTTTATATCGCTATACGCACCTTGGTTTTGCCGGAGTTTGCCACCAAGGCTCTTCTGGGGATTTTTATCGTGGTTGTGGTTTACGAGGGAATAAGAGTTTTACAGTCGGTAGTGGATTATTTTTTGGTTCGCGCTACGGCCAAAAATGCGAAAAGTGAAGATCAAGCAGCCACTATCTTTAACGGTCTAAAACTGATTGCTCGTCTTATTCTTTGGAGTACGGGAATTTTACTGATTTTGTCTAATTTGGGAGTTAATATCACTTCCTTGGTGGCCAGTTTGGGAATCGGTGGAATCGCGGTAGCTTTGGCAGCCCAAAATATTTTAAGCGACATTTTTAGCTCTTTTTCGATCTATTTCGATAAACCCTTTGAGATAGGGGATTATATAGTGGTTGGCAGCAATGACGGTATTGTTCGCAAGATCGGTCTTAAGACCACTCGTCTGGAGACATTGCAGGGCGAGGAGTTAATAATTTCCAATCAGGAGATAACCGCCGCACGGGTGCAGAATTTCAAAAAGATGCGAAAGAGACGTGTTTTGATGAATATTGGTGTGACTTATGATACGACCGTTGCCAAGATGAAAAAGGCCAAAGAAATTATTACTAAATCAATTGAGAATATTGAAGGATTGGAGTTTTCCCGTTGTTATTTTATGCAATTTGGTGAGTTTAGCTTAAATTTTGAAGTGGTCTTTTATGTTTTGGAAGGAGAGTATGAGATCTTTGCCTCTTTGCAGGAAGAGGTGAATTTGAAAATCAAAGAGGGTTTTGAGAAGGCGAAGATTGAAATGGCCTTCCCGACGCAGACTATCAATTTGAATAAATAAATATGAATAGAGTTTTGTCAGTTGCTTCAGAACGGCCCATTAATCGTAGAAGTGGAGAAAAAAACTTGGAAGCATATTTAGAGAGGGTTTTGCGGGATTCTGGAGACGTATCGAATTTTCCGCTACAAGGACGCCGCAGGGATTGTGAACCTTGGAATCAATTTGTTCATGAATTGAATGCCGCTCATGAATCGGGTAGTCCGGAGAGATTGGAGGAGATTCGTGGAAAAATTGGGCGCGTTTTGATGCTGCAGTGCGGGGAGTAGATTTAGCTGTAACGTCTGATATAGTCTTCCACTTGTGGATCTTTTTCCACAAATTGTTCCAGAAAGGCTAGGTTAATTGTAGTATATCCCTTACCATTGAGGTGAATATAGTCGGTTTTCTTGCCCGGGCGGTCTTCTTTGCTGAATTGTGGTTTATAATATCCGGGATTATTTGGATCGTTGATTCTAGAGAGATAGCGCAAAGGTTTGAAGAGACCATCTCCGCCAGCGGCTATCCAGCTGTTAACCTGTTCTTTTTGTGCAATTTGTTTTGCTGTCGGTTTTTTTTGGTTGTTTGGATTGAAGCTGGCGATTTCCGGGATCACAATTGTGGCATCGCGATTGTGCTTTCTGATTTCAGCTACCAGGGATCTCATTCCTTTTTGAAACCTCTCAAGTCCGCGCCAGTATTCATTGCCTCCGATCTTGATATAGATAAGTTTCACACCTTTAACCAGTTCCGGATTATCTCTAACGGTTGCTTCTACTTGTTCAGTTTTAATGGATTTTTGTCCAAAATATTTATCTCTTGGCAACAGACCCTTCATCCCATGAACCCATTGGTTTTGGGCACTGGAATCTCCAAGAAAGGCAATTTCATCTCTTTTGAATTTTTTCTTAGGCGATTCGTTTCCTTCACTAACGCGTTCCGGCTCGGCAGGTGGAGCAGTTTTTTTCTCTTCAAAGGAGATCTCGTCCGCGGCGTCGCGGCCGATGTTTTTGGATAATCTGAAGTAAACATTAAGGAAGCTGTCGATGCCCCAAATTGTCTTCCCTTTGCGTTGTCTGTTGGTCTCAATTCTCTTTTTTTGACTTTTATGTAGCGTGTCACCGAAAACTTGATAAAACTTTTCTTTGTCGGTTTTGTAGAGTGTAGAGACCTGACTTGGTTCGGAGTAGCCGGAAGCTTTCATTCTTTTCATAAAGTTTAAGTAGCAGCGCATGCCCGCCTCTCCTTCGTGGTGTCTTAAGTAAAACATTTCGGCCTGTTCTGCCGGTGATAACTTTTCAATGTCAATAACACCTTTACTTTTTAACCTTCCTCTGGTGGCTGACATATTCATGACGGTTGCATAGATAGAGGCATAGGGGTTGTACCGTGATGGCTTGAAGCCTTTGTGGTCAGGTTTGAAGTCTTCGTTCCACTCCGGATGAGCTTTGCCGGCTTGCCATAATTTTTTCATTCCATTCCAACTACCATTTAGAAACTGTAAAAGACCGGTGGCTTCTGAGCTGTCGTTAAGAGCGAAAGGAGAATAATTGCTTTCCACTTTGACCATGGCCCATAAGGCGGAGACTGAGAAATTGAACTGTTTGCAGATGCGAATACTGTAATCCATGATTTTTTTACCGTGTCCGGGAATGTGTCGGTCCAGTTTTGCAATAATTTTATCGGCTTTGTGTGAGTTTACTTCAAAAGTTGGAATATGTTCTTGAAGTTTTGTTTCTTTTCCCCAGGCCAGAGCATGTTGTAACTCTGGTAGAGGGTTTTCGAATTTTGATCTGGCGCTGCGGAAGTAGACGTTTAAGATCTTTCCGTCTTCATCCATGTCAACAACCGCCGCTGATGGTTCGGACTTAAGTTTTCCATCCAAGCCCCAGTAGGCCGATCCAAGGCCGCCGGGATTCAAAAAGTTGCCGATGACCGAATGAAAATGGTCATGCCCGCCGATCACATAGAAAGGGCGTCCCTTGTCTTCGATATTTTTGCGAGCGATTTCTTGAACTTTATCGAAATTGGTTACTTCCTGGCTGCCATCTTCCGGCAAACCTGCACCATGGGCGTGCTGGAATGGGGGAACATGGTTGATCAAATAAACCGCGCCTTCGGACTCAGCGGATTTCTTGCTGAAGAAGCCCAACTGGTCGTCGCTGATTGAGGTGTTTCCGGTATTGAAAACTACGAAAGTGGCATTGCCCAGTTTATAACTATATGCCTCTTTTTGAGGACTCTCCTCGTAGTTGAATTTTTCTTCCAAGGTTTTCTTAAATGTCTCTTTGAGATTGTCGGAATCTCCGGCCAGATTTTTATCGTGGTTTCCAAGCGCCAAGGCGAAAGGAGTTTCTCCGAAGCCTTTGAATTCTTCTTTCACTTTTGCGGCCAGTTCTTTGTACTGATCGGCGGAAACATCTTTGCTGCCGGCGGCAATATAGTCGCCAACTCCGATTACGAAATCGGCACTCCAGTTTGGTAGTTGTGCCTGGAGGGCTTTTAGGTGTTTTTGACCTTCGGTGCCGGCGCTACCGTTGGTGTCGCCGAAGATTACCAGTCTTTTTGCGCCGGCCGGTTTTGGTGGGATGGTTTCAGTTCTTTCGGTTTCCGGAATTTTGGAAACCTCGGCCGGTTTCAGTTTTGCCTCGACAGTTTCTCTGCTCGCTTTGTAGCTGGCCACGTCTTTGTCGTCATAGGTTTCATAGTTTGATCCGGCGGCCTTATAACTTGTAAGATCTCTTTTAAAACGTTTCTCGTGTGTCCCACGGTGTCCATCTTCGGTGGCAACCGCTGCGAGATAATTGGCTTCGTCCAGATCTTCGTCACTCATGACGCGGAACATGTCTCCGGTAAATGTAGCCACGTAGTCACCATTTTCATCCATGTAGCCCAGGCGTCCGGCATGTTTGCCATGTGGAATTACTCCTCGAGTGGCAATTATCCTCTCACCATCAATGCGGATGACTTCAAGTTTTTTGATATTGGGGCTGGCAATAAGAACATCGCCAAGTCCGACATTCATTTCATGAGAAAGACCGTCTTGATCCTTGCCCATTCTTTCATAATTAAGTTTGTACCACTTTTGTCCCCGCATATTGATCACATCTGTATAAGAGCGTAGACGACGAACGGTTTCTTCTACGAAGCCTTCATGTTTTTGTTTAGCACCTTCGCCTTCTTTTTCTTTGTTTAATAGGCGGGTTGTGTAGCGGACTTGGCCGATTGTTGAAGCTCGTAGTACCTCCCGGTAGCTTTCCGCCGTTTCTTCATTGATCGGTTCAACTTTTTTTAAATAGGGTTCATGTAATTTTCCGGCCTCTATTTCGGGTGGGGGAGTGAGTAGACCATCTGTTGCTGGTTGCTCTGAAGCTTTAGCCAAGTCTTTTCGGGTACCTTCTTTTCTTCTTTCCGTTTCATCCATTAAATCTTTAGCCGGGCCCGGTGAGGCCTCTCTAATGGCATCTGTGGCTTGTTTAATGGGACTCCAGAAAATCGCTTCATAAAGTTTTTCACCGGGAGCAATTGCGATATTCAAGGTTACTTTTCCGGGTTCTTCCGGAGTTTCGTAATGGAGAATAAGTTCCTTTGTGTCAGGGTCTATAGCTATTTTGTTGATATGCTCATAATCTGCATCTATTTGTATTTTTCCTTCGGATTTGCCTGTTTCTTCATCAATTACCTCTTCAAATTTTTCTCCCGTGTGTAGACTTTTGATGAAATTCAGTAGCTCCTGTATGTTGGGGTTTTGGTCTACTACGACGTGTGGTGCCTCAAAACGTTTTTCTTTTGTGGCGGTTAGGAACTCGCCTATGAAACTTAAAGTTTGATCATAGAACGGATGTTCTTTAACTTTTTCAGTCGAGGTTTTTATTAACTCTGCTTTTTTATCCGGAGGTGCCATTTTTGTTTTTATATTCCTAATATTTTAGCACAAAACCCTTGATTTTTCAATCTAGTTAAGGCGCATGGCGGCAAAAGTGATTGATTTTATCGGCAAAAAAAATAAGAATGGTTTTGTTATCAAACCACACTGGCCCAGGTGGCGGAATTGGTAGACGCGCAGGACTTAAAATCCTGTTCTCGCAAGAGAGTGCGGGTTCGATTCCCGCCCTGGGCACCAATCCTGAAACCTTTTTAGAAAAAAGGTTTCAGCGCTTCCAAAAACGCTTATTGTATAAGTTGTCCCCGGGGACAACTTTTTGTATCAGTCGTACTTTTCGAAATGAATACTCTCTTCAGGAAGGCCTTTTTTCTTGAGGATTTCTGTCACATCATCGATCATGGCTTTAAGGCCACAAATGTAGGTTTCCGTATTTGCGGCGTCTAACTCTAAAGTTTCAAGGATTGCAGTAACTCTGCCATGTTTTCCTTGCCAATCCTTGCTGTCCGGGCGGGAGAGTGTTAAGTCAAAAGTAAAGTTTTCGTGTTCTTGAGCTAGATTTTCGAAAAGGTTTTGATAGAAGATATCCTTTTCATTTCGTACTCCAAAAAGGAGATGGAGCTTTTGTTGGCTGGTTTTGCTTTGTAATTGGTCGATAATCATTGATTTGAAAGGGGCAAGTCCTGTTCCTGTGGCCACAAAAAGCACCGTCTTCTCAGCCGGAGTTCCAAAAACAAATTTGCCGTTTGGTCCCAGAAAATTGAATTCATCTCCAACCTTCAGACTGTTTAGCCAGTTGCTACCACGTCCGTTGGGCACAATCTTCAAACACACCTCAAAATTTTGGGAATTTTCCCGAGGTTCGGAGTTTATTGAATAGGCTCGAAAGCAGGGCGGTGTTTTGTCATCAATTTTGATGGTGATAAACTGCCCTGCTTGAAATTCAATGTTTTCGTTTGTTTCTAGCGTTAACTCAATAACGTCATGAGTTAATTGCTCACGTTTGATGAGCTTAGCTGTGCGTAATCCCATGAGGCGATTCTACAGAGTTTTTAGATAAAGTAAACGTGATAAGTTAGCACTGCGCCCATAGCAACACTGACTATTCCGGACAAGGCGATAAGTCCTTGATTTTTCCAAAGAGATAATACTGATTTATACCAAGAGCCCGGAGCCAAAAAGTAGAATGCTCCATCGAGCAGCATGGCCCAACCGGTCAGAGTTACAATAAGCCAGACATTCCATTCCCACTGGTTGTACATTGATACGATTAAAAGCCCCAGTACCAGTTCTACTATGAGAAGGGAGAATAGCGGTAGATGGTTTTTATTCCACTCCATGGCCAATTTTTGCCATGTTTTCATGTAGAACAAAACCGACAGCCCCAGTACCAAATAAATTGGTCCGGCAACGGCTGCTATTTGCATTGCATTTTCAACCATAAAAATGAGGTTAAATTTTAAACGGTTATTGGCATTGTAATGCTTTTTATGGCTGATGTGAAGTTAAGAGTAAAAGATTTATACAATTTGTACTGAAACCTATTGCTTTAAGTGACAAAAAGTATATATTTGCCCTGAACTATTATTAACAATAAATTTTATGTTCAAAAAGTTACTTTTAATTACTACAGCTGTAGCTGTTTTCGTATCCCAGGGTCTTGTTGGCTTCGCTGACGAACTGCTTGCGGAAGATGTTATTGCCGGTGGTGATATGTATTATGAATCAATGTACTATCCGGGAATGGGTGGTTTTACATTGAATGTTTCCTTGAAGGCTGAAGCGGAGGCCGATGATGTGATTTTATATGCGGACTATTACTATAGTGGTACAGAATTCGCCACTCGTGAAGAGGTGATAGAGCATTTAACCGCTATGGCTGAAGAGGTTAAGGAAAGATTGGCCGGAAGCGCGGATGTGGTTCAGAATGGTCTGAATGTTTACAGCTACTCTTACTATGAAGAGGAAGCCGCTCAGTATGAGGGGTATTTAAATTTGATGGTAGACATGCAAGATCTGAACGATTTAGCGGAAGTAAAGGAAGTTCTTTCCGCTCGCGGTTTTAACTACTGGATGGACGTAGTGGTTTCCGAGGAGGCAAAAATCGATGCGGAATTTGCGATTGCCGCCGAACTAAAGGCTTTGATCGACAAAAAGCGCACAGTTTATGAAACCATCCTTGGTTATGCTTTGACTAACATAACCGGTCTAAGTGTTTACTCTTGGCCGGACAGCATGCTTTACAATCCTGAAACCGGCATGGTTCCACTATCAGTTTACGCTGACGTAACTTACGACAAAGGAATGGATGTTGCTGAGGAAGAGGTTGGAGGGTAATTAATTCAGTCTAAAAGCAAAAAAGAGTGTTCGATCTAAGGACACTCTTTTTTGTTAAAGATTTTTTAAAAAGTCGGCTATTCTTCCGTAGACAAAAGCTACAAACATAACGATTAGTGCCCATTTGAAAATCTTCCAAGGAAAATGGTGGCGTAAAAAATAACCATGGCTACCGGCCTCGTCAACAATGTTACAAAAATTGTCTAACTCCGGGCTCTTGACGCCAAGCGCTATGCCATATCCAGCATATTTATAGCGGTCTTGCAGGGTGGATTTTTGATAGCGCTCCAATTCGCTCGTTTCGAGATAGTGTTTAAAACCTTCGATTTCGTATGCCAATTGCATGCCTTCCGGACTTCTGGCGGTGAAGGCAAAGGGGTAAATTAATGGTACAAAATCAATTATTAACAAAGATACGACCATGACATTTACGGATGTTAGAAGTATCTGTTGGTAATCTGCGATTAGAAGTAATGGTGCACTAAGAATGATGACTGCTATTAGGATTGGTATAAGAATTTTTTTGGTAACTTTTTCAATTTCGGTTTTTGGTTGTTCTAATATTTTTAGTGGTGAAAGTTTAAATGGCTTATGTTTTTCGAGATCTATAAAAATCTTTTTTCTTAAAGTATAGAAGAAGTTGTTAAAAAATTTTTGCATTAATTGTTTTTCTATTTTCTTATTTTCTATTTCTTTAAGCTTTGTTAGTAAAAATTTTTGATGTTCATCTAGCGTTGAGTTGTCCATACCGTCATTAAGTCTGATTATTAAGTCTTGGTCGATTGTTATATACTTGTTAACATGGAGGTCAATAATTGCCGCAATCATTTCTTTCGTTGTGAATTTCTTACGCAAAAGCACACCCATTTCTGCCGGTTTTAAGTTTTTTGGGGGAGTTAGATAGTGTGTTTGACTTCTACTTTTGATTTTTTGTTCGCGATTGAATAGAAACCACGTTAAAAATATGATTAATGTCGGGGATAGTAGAAGATGGATGAGGTATAATTTGCTCATATGCCTTAATTTTTGCTTGGAATTTTGGAGGCGCCACCCGGATTCGAACCGGGGAATAACGGTTTTGCAAACCGCTGCCTTAACCACTTGGCCATGGCGCCTGGCTGATTTAAAGAGTTAACTGGCAGGCCCAAGAGGATTTGAACCCCTACTTTCGGTTTTGGAGACCGACGTGCTACCATTGACACTATGAGCCTTTAATTTAGCGAAAAGGAGTTTAACATTTCCTCCATCATTTTGACAACGCTTTCGTCCTCATTGGGAAGGTAGGCGGCTGTGACTGTATAGCTATTGCCGCCCATGACTGCATAAAGCTGTTGAAATTTTACAATTGGCTCGGCCGCACTTTTCTTGCCTTGAAATTCAAAAACCAGAGTTTCAATGTTGCCGTCACCGGCCGGCACTAAGTGATCTCTGGAGCCGATCTCTTCATAAGATAGTAGGCTGGATTTAGCATTGCTCAGCGAGCTTTTTCCAAAATCAAAAGAGTTTACCCCTTCATTAACACCTCCTAAGGCAATGTTTACATTGGCGGTAAAAACTTCACTTTTAATATTGTTGCGGAAGGCAACTTCGGTGTTTGAAGGTACATTGCTGGGAAAAGAGTTTTTTTCCAGAATTTCCCAGTCTTGGGGGACGAGTATACTAAAGTTGGCAGTTTCGTAGCTTACTTTTCCTGTGGTATCGATGTCGGTACCGTTACCGTCGCTGCCAAAGCATCCGGTCATCAGTAAAAAGGTGGCGATTAGTAGGCCGATTTTGTATTGAATTTTTGAGGTCATGAGGAATTTATATTAAAGCTATTTTGTGCCTGGACCGTTTTATGATAGATTCTTCCTGTCAAAAAATCTAGCCAACTTGACTTTGCGAATGGCTGGGGTTATATGAGGTTGCAAATTATTTTAACAAGGCAAATATGAAAATCGGAATCTTGTCGTTTAAGCCTCAGGGAAACAGGGCTTTGGCTGAAGAATTGGAGCTGAAGAAGGTGGCTCAGAAGATGGGGCATAAAGCGCGTATTTTTAGATCGCAACGTTTTCAGATGGTCTACGACCAGAAATCTCCGTGGCTTTTATATGACGGCAAGCCTTTTCCAAAGCATGATGTTATCGTGACCAGACCCTCGGTTCTGCGTGATGTGGATTTGAGAGTGGCATTGGTCAAGCAAATGCAGATGTCAGGTCTCCTTCTTTTTAATGATCATGACAGTATTTTGAAGGCGAAGAACAAGATTACCACCATGCAGATTTTGGATCATTACGCGATCCCTATTCCAAAAACCGCCTTTGTTTGCAGAAAAGAGGATTTGGCGCAGGCCGCAAAACTGGTTGGAGGGTTTCCTTTAATAGTGAAACAGCCCGTTGGCTCGTTCGGTAACGGTGTTACTATTGTGGAAAGCATGCGAGCGCTTAAGTCATTTTTGGATTGGAATGTGCCGATTCATCTTTTGCAGCAGTATGTGAAGTATTCTAAAGGTAAGGATATTAGGGTGTTTGTGGTTGGTAATAAAGTGGTCGGTTCCATGATGCGCTCGGCTAAAAAAGGAGAGTTTAGATCCAATATTGAACTTGGCGGTGTGGGGAAATCTGTGGAGATTACGGAAGAAGAGGCCAGTATTGCTTTGAGAGCGGTTCAGGCTCTTGACCTCAGTTATGGCGGTGTTGATATTATGCGTTCCAAAACCGGTCCGCTGGTGCTTGAAGTGAACTCTAATCCGGGCTTTAAGGCCCTGGAGCAGGTTGCCAATACCAGTATTGCCGGTCACATTCTTGAATACGCAGTCGAAATGGCGGAGCGCCACAAGAAGCATATCTCCGCCTAATGTTTTAAGTTAACGTTTGGTGATTATTTTATCAACCAATCCGTATTTTTTGGCCTGATCGGCGCTCATGAAGAAGTCGCGGTCGGTATCTTTTTCTACGGTTTTCAGTGGCTGACCTGTGTGGTGAGCCAACATCTTGTTGAGTCTTTCTTTTGTCTGTTTGATGTGGTCGGCATGGATAATGATGTCTGAGGCTTGTCCCTCGGTTCCTCCAAGTGGTTGATGGATCATGACCTCGGCATTTGGTAGACAATATCTTTTGCCGCTGGTTCCTCCGGCCAACAATACCGCCCCCATAGAAGCGGCCATGCCCATACATACGGTAGAGACGTCGGGTTTGATGTATTGCATGGTATCGTAAATAGCCAAACCGGCTGTTACGTGGCCACCCGGGCTGTTGATATACATGGTAATATCTTTGTTCGGGTTTTCATTTTCCAGGAAAAGCAGCTGAGCAATAATCAAATTGGCGACATTACTGTCAATCCCGGTGCCTAGGAAAATTACTCTATCCTTTAATAGTCTGGAATAGATGTCGAAGGCTCTTTCTCCTTGATGAGTTTTTTCGATTACGGTTGGTACAAGAATGCTGTCCATAATAGGGGAGTCGTCACCTTGTCCGTTTTGAAAGAAATTTTGGATCATTTTGTTTTCTTAAATTTTATAATTTATCCTATTAATTTTACCAGATTTTTGCTTTTTAAGCAGCTTCTTGTGGTTGACTCACCCATATTATTGTTTTTTAACAGAAAATGATTAAATTATGTTGACTTTGGTTAATAATTTAAATAAACTGCCTTTGCTTTGGCTCGTAGGTTCTTTCCTTTGTGTCCAAATTTTGGACTCGAGCCCTTGGTCTTTAACATCTAGAATGTAATAGAGAAGCCAGGATAAATTTAATTTAAATCCACGAATAATTCCATATTTGTGGTACAGTTTTCAAACACTTTATAACGAAGAGTTTGATCCTGGCTCAGGGTAAACGCTGGCGGTATGTCTAATACATGCAAGTCGAGCGCCCCGCACCCTGTTTACAATTTTTTGTAGATAGAGTGCGGGGAGCGGCGAACGGCTGAGTAACACGTTGGTAACTGCCCCGAACTCAGGGATAACCCGCCGAAAGGCGTGGCTAATACCGGATGGTCCCGCAAGGGTAAAGATTTTTCGGTTCGGGAGGTGCCTGCGGCCTATCAGTTTGTTGGTGGGGTAACGGCCTACCAAGGCTATGACGGGTAGCTGGTCTGAGAGGATGATCAGCCACAATGGAACTGAGACACGGTCCATACTCCTACGGGAGGCAGCAGTGAGGAATCTTCCACAATGGGCGCAAGCCTGATGGAGCGACACCGCGTGAAGGATGAAGATCTAACGATTGTAAACTTCTTTTCTGAGGGAGCATAATGAGAGTACCTCAGGAATAAGGGACGGCTAAATACGTGCCAGCAGCCGCGGTAATACGTATGTCTCAAGCGTTATCCGGAATTACTGGGTGTAAAGGGTTTGTAGGTTGTTGGTTAAGTAGGGTATGAAAGACCGGAGCTCAACTCCGTGTTTGTATTCTAAACTGGCCAGCTAGAGTTAGGGAGAGGTAAGCGGAATTCTAAGTGTAGGGGTGCAATCCGTAGATACTTAGAAGAACACCAAAAGCGAAGGCAGCTTACTGGAACTATATTGACGCTAAGGAACGAAAGCGTGGGGAGCGAAAAGGATTAGATACCCTTGTAGTCCACGCCCTAAACGATGATAATTAAGTGTTGCATTTATGCAGTGCTGTAGCTAACGCGTTAAATTATCCACCTGAGAAGTACGGTCGCAAGATTAAAACTCAAAGGAATAGACGGGGACCCACACAAGCAGTGGATCATGTGGTTTAATTCGACAATAAACGGGGAACCTTACCCAGACTTGACATCCTAAGAATCCTGTGGAAACATGGGAGTGCTCGCAAGAGAGCTTAGAGACAGGTGCTGCATGGTTGTCGTCAGCTCGTGCCTTGAGGTGTTCGGTTAAGTCCGTTAACGAGCGCAACCTATGTCGTTAGTTATTATGTCTAACGAGACTGCCCTGGTTAACAGGGAGGAAGGTGTAGATGACGTCAAATCAGCATGGCTTTTACGTCTGGGGCCACACACATGATACAATGGTTGGTACAAAGAGTAGCAATACCGTAAGGTGGAGCCAATCTCAAAAACCAATCTCAGTCCGGATTGAGGGCTGCAACTCGCCCTCATGAAGTTGGAATTGCTAGTAATCGTGAATCAGATATGTCACGGTGAATATGTTCCTGGGTCTTGTACTCACCGCCCGTCACGGCATGGGAGGTAGTAATACCGGAAATCCCTCAAGTAATATGGGGGCTCATGGTAGGACTACTGACTGGGCTGAAGTCGTAACAAGGTATCCGTAGGAGAACCTGCGGATGGACTATCTCCTTATATTTTTCCAAAAAGGTCTTCGATTAATCTTTCATCTAATATTTTGCTTGTTTTGTTCATTAAAATAATCTGAATAATTATAGTTAGTCAAAAAAGAGTTAAAATTGACAAATAATTAATAGTTTTAGGTGGTGTTAAAATCATCATATAGCATAAAGTGGATGCCTTGACTCTAATGTCCGATGAAAGACGTACTAATCTGCGATAAGCTTGGAAGAGCTGATAAGGAGCGTTATCATTCCAAGATTTCTGAATGGGGGAACCTAATAACGGTAATCGTTATTGTCTGTAGTACAGATGGAGACATTGTGAATTGAAATATCTTAGTAGCAATGGAGAAGAAATCAAACGAGATTCCCTGAGTAGTGACGAGCGAAACGGGAATAGTCTAAACCGTGGATACCGTATAGGTAGCTTTTGGTACCGCGGGGTTGTAGGAGTAATATAAGGGGAGGCTAATAACCCTGATATATTTTATAAATGTTAAGAGAACAAGATGAGAATCTTGACCATAGAGGGTTAAAGTCCCGTAAATTAAAACAATTGTACTATGTATTTATTATTTCCTGAGTAGGTTCAGACACGTGTAATCTGGATCGAATCTGGGGGGCCCATCCTCCAAGACTAAATAGCATTAGAGATCGATAGTGAACAAGTACCATGAGGGAAAGGTGAAAAGAACCCCGGGAGGGGAGTGAAATAGACCCTGAAACTTTATGCTTTCAAAGAGTGGGAGCCGCAAGGTGACCACGTACTTTTTGTAGAACGGACCAACGAGTTAGTGTATGTGGCAAGGTTAAGGAAGTTTTATCCGAAGCCGAAGTGAAAGCGAGCCTGAATAGGGCGATAAGTCATATATACTAGACCCGAAACTCATGTGAGCTTCCCATGAGCAGGCTGAAGTAGGGGTAAAACCTTATGGAGGGCCGAACCATTTGGAGCTGCAAGTCCATTGGATGACTTGTGGGAAGGAGTGAAAAGCTAATCGAACTGAGAGATAGCTGGTTCTCCGCGAAATATATTTAGGTATAGCCTCAAGTAACTATTGCACAGGGGTAGAGCTCTGATAAGGCTAGCGGGTCGCGAGACTTAGCAAACCTTGATAAACTTCGAATACTGTGTAAATTATCTTGGGAGTCAGACGGTGACGGATAAGCGCCATCGTCAAAAGGGAAACAGCCCAGACTACTATCTAAGGTCCCTAATTAATAACTAAGTGGTAAAGGATGTGAAGTTGCTGAGACAACCAGGATGTTGGCTTAGAAGCAGCCACTCATTGAAAGAGTGCGTAATAGCTCACTGGTCTAGCGACATTGCGCCGAAAATCCAACGGGGCTTAAGTTATTAACCGAAGATGTAGAATTAAATTTATTTAATTGGTAGCGGAGCGTTCTGTATGTCGCTGAAGGTGGGGGGTGACCCTAGCTGGAGATATCAGAAGTGAAAATGTTGGTATGAGTAACGAAATGGAAATGAAAACTTTCCACACCGAATGTCTAAGGTTTCCTACACAACGGCAGTCGTTGTAGGGTTAGTCGGTCCTAAGATGTACCTGAAAAGGGAAGTCGATGGATACACGGTTAATATTCCGTGACTACTTATATTTTTCTAAGGGGGGACATATTGGGATATAGGAGATACATAATGTACTCGTATTACAAAAACAAAACTTGAGACATAGGCAAATCCGTGTTTCTTTAAGGTTGAGTTTAGTTAAGTTGAGTAGATTCCGCAAGGATGATACAAGACGGCTCCTACTATATTCTGGTATCAAGAAAAGCCTCTATGAGCTAATGTATAAGTAACCGTACCGTAATCGAACACTCGTAGACTAGTGGAGAACACTAAGGTGAACGTGATAATTATGCTTAAGGAACTCGGCAAAACAGCGGTCGTAACTTCGGGATAAGACCTGCCTCTCTTCTAATTTAGAATAGAGGCCGCAGCTAAAGAGCTCAGGCGACTGTTTACCAAAAACACAGCTCTCTGCAAACTCGCAAGAGGATGTATAGGGGGTGATGCCTGCCCAGTGCCAGAAGGTCACGAGGATGGGTGCAAGCCTTGAATCTAAGCCCTGGTGAACGGCGGCCGTAACTATAACGGTCCTAAGGTAGCGAAATTCCTTGTCGGGTAAGTTCCGACCCGCACGAATGGCATAACGGTCTGAGCACTGTCTCAAGCATAATCACGGTGAAATTGCAATGTCGGTAAAAATGCCGACTATCCACAGCAAGACGGAAAGACCCTATGAAGCTTTACTATAACTTGACATTGGGCCATGTTTTAAAATGTGCAGGATAGGTGGGAGACTATGAGGTAGAAATGCTAGTTTCTATGGAGTCGTCCTTGAGATACCACCCTTTTTAAAATGTGTCTCTAACTTCAAAATTGAAGAACAGTGTTTGGTGGGTAGTTTAACTGGGGCGGTTGCCTCCTAAAATGTAACGGAGGCGCGCAATGGTTGACTAGTATCGGATGGAAATCGGTACGATAGTGTATTCGCATAAGTCAGCCTGACTGAGAGACCAACAAGTCGATCAGACACGAAAGTGGGCGAAAGTGATCCGGCAACTAAGTATGGAATTGTTGTCGCTCAACGGATAAAAGTTACTCTAGGGATAACAGGCTGATTCCGTCCAAGAGTTCACATCGACGACGGAGTTTGGCACCTCGATGTCGGCTCGTCGCATCCTGGGGGTGGAGAAGCTCCCAAGGGTATGGCTGTTCGCCATTTAAAGCGGTACGCGAGCTGGGTTCAGAACGTCGTGAGACAGTTTGGCCCCTATCTGCTGTGGACGTTTAGGAATTTGAAGAGATCTGCTCCTAGTACGAGAGGACCGGAGTGGACGAACCTCTGGTGTATCGGTTGTCATGTACAATGGCATTGCCGAGTAGCTAAGTTCGGAAG
>CAZEEW010000020.1:0-16674 GCA_964511375.1 uncultured Gammaproteobacteria bacterium
TAACGGCAGGCCCAACTGCTTCAAAAGTGTCTACGATGTATCTCATCTTATTCAGCTTTAGTTATTATTAGTTATTAATTAGAAAGAACACCTTGGAAATCAGGTGTTCTTTCTGGAGAGCCCGTTGAGTCAACGCTCAAAGCGTTAACGGCCACGGGAGAAGCCGAAGGGTGGACATGAGGTAGGGGAAAGAGCAGGTTAGTAGACGAGGTACTCGCCGTGGTCACGTTCGACCACGACGCTGCCGGGCGAGAGAGATTCCGGGTTGATCCGGATTCCGCGGTGTTCGAGTCCGGCCAGGATCTGATCCCGACCGTAGATCGCGATTACAGCATCACATGCCCCCGAGATGCGCCGGACCACCCCGAGGGTGTGGTCCGGTTCACATTCCACCGGCCTCTGGGGCAGGTCCACCTCGCCTCGCTCAGCCCGCCGCGCCCGCGCGGCTTCGATGGCCGCCATCTGTTCGGTCGCGAACTTGGTACGCGGGCAGAGCGCCATCGTGGCCCCGCACACGTTGACGTGGATGCCGGCCTCCCGGAGGGCCTGGGCCAGGTTCTTGGCCCAGCCACGGAGGTTCTCCTGCTCAGCGTGATCGTGGGCTGACGCTGTGATGAGACCGACATCCCAGGTTTTGGTCTCGAGCAGCGCCTGCACCACCCGTCTGTTGGCCGTCTCCTGGACCGTCTGGTCCAGAGAGGTGACCACGTGCACGTTCAGCATGTCTTCCTCCTCCTGCATCCCAAAAACGGGACGCGGTTTATCGCACACTTCACTAGGTATCGCATCATTATTAATTTATGCTGTCAATCGAACTGGAGCATAAAAAATACTGCCTTTTAAAGCAGTATTAGTCGGGGTGACCCGACTTGAACGGGCGACCTCATGCACCCCATGCATGCGTTCTGGCCAACTGAACTACACCCCGTTAAGTTAAGACACTATACCTTATTTTTTGTTGCTTTTCAAGTAGACTTTTTTGTGTTAAAATACAGCTTGTTTTCTATTATAGATATGCGTAACTTAGAAAGACATAATATCTTTGACTATCGAACAGGCAGTACTGCGAAACCTGAAACAACAGGCGATAAGAGTTTAGAATTTGGAAAAAAGCAGCTTTATCGTTTACAAGACATGCAAAAAGAGGAGCATGTTTTAAATTACGGCCGCTTGGAGCCTGAGCATCCGGTGCAGCAGTACGTTGATAACTTGGTAGCGACGCGTTTACCTTATCTCCCAATTACTGAGCCAATTAAAATAAGTATTTTACCAGGCTGGACCGAAGCTAATGCTTTATGCTGGCCAGACGGAACTATTATGATTGGTTCAGGGCTTCTGAAGCGAGTTAAGACTGAAGAAGGACTATTGGGTGTCATTGCACATGAGATCGTGCACGCCGTTCGCCAGCATGCTGAAGCAGGCGTAGAGGAGGAAATCCGAATTGAAGGAATCAGGGATACTTCTAATCTCGAATACTATAAACAAAAAGAACTTTCAACTTTAATGACCGGGCGTGTTCAGGAAAGCGAAGCTGATCTTCGTTCTGTAATTGAATTATTGGAGAAAAACGGTATCAATCCCGATGGAATTAAAAGTTTTTATGAAGATTTAAATGGAAGTACTAGTAAAACAGGATCTAATAGGCGACCCAGTGTTATTCACGGCGATTTTTCAGATCGGGCCATTAATATTAAGACTTTGTATAAACTATTAGATTTGAGTTCTTTGTCGGGCCAGCCGTTAAGGAATATTCCTAATGAAATTTTAAGCGAAATGCAGCAGGCAATATTATCATGCGACTGTTTAAATCGAGGCTTACGTTCTGTCAATACTAGAATAGCAGAGAGGAAATGGTTAGACAAAGCCCAGGAGGTACGAAGAAAATATTCTACGACTTTGAAAGTTGATCAAATCCCAGCTGTGTTAAAAAGGTTGTGGCGGGAACAGGCCGAAGCAAGAGAGAAAGGCGATCTGGGTCATGGCGAGTTTATGGAAACGCTTGTTAAAAGATTTAGAAAAGAGTTGCCTGATTCATCTTCCGGCGACGAACTTTATACACTATTAGCTCTAGATTTGCTTTGCAATATTCCCGCTGTGCCTCAGGGACTCTCTCCTTTACTTAAAGGACTTGAGGAGGAGCAAAAAAAACGGGGTTTGCTTAGATTTGTTGAAGAGTTCGAACAAAGAGTAAAAACAAAAGAAGATGTGGATGCCCTAAGGATTAAGGTAGAGAGTTTCTTAAAACTTGACCCGGGAAAGTTTATTTCAACACAAATCATATATTTTTGGGGACGATTAGCTAAGTACGTTTTAGAAAAAAAGATTTATAATGACCATGAATACACTTCTTTTGTTGATTCCTGGTCTCCAATGATTGCAGAATTAGCGAATCATCTTGGAACAGGGTTTAAAAAAATAAACCCGAAAGAAACGAGAACCATTGCGCTATCATTTTATCGAGATACAGAAATTAAACAATACCACAGTAGGTATTCGGTTTATGGAGAGAATTTTCAAAAGGATTCTTTGGTAAGTAAAAGAAGCGAATTGAAACTAATTGAAGATCTGTCTATTAAACTTGGTCCGGAAATCGCCGATCTGCCGCTGGTTGATTTAATTAAGATTGTAAAAATTGTTGTCGGGACGGCCCAAGAAAAAGAAAGCGAGAGAGTAAGCAAAAGAGGGGGATTCTCGCCATTCGAATGGGATAATGACAATGACGGCGGCATGGCATTTTATCATATTCTTTACCAATTACTTTTACCATATAACAAAGAGTATAATCAAATGCCGGAGGCCGAAAAGAAAGCCTTTACGCATTTTTTGTTTTTTGTAGATCGCGTACCTAAATTAATCGAAAGTAAAAAAGAGGAGATAGAGAAATCAGAAACGTTGGAGCCGACTATCCAATCCTATGTAGATCACTTAGAAAAATCATTCGATCAAAATGTACAGTATATTAATATTGATTACGAGACATTAAGTTATTTGACAAAGTATTTGCTGGACAGAAAATTTATTGATACTAGGGCTGGTCATACAATTTATAACGAATCGGACCTAGAAGCAGAATGGGTTTGGGTATTTAATAACTATGTTAGAGGTTTTGATTTAAACGATATTTTTAGAACAATAGAACAAATTAAAAGTGAACACAAGATTGATGTTGAGAATCTTTGTGCCCGACATGCTAAAAGCAATGTAACGTTGATAAGGCAAATAAAAGAATTATGCCAAAAAGATAACCCCGCGGAATTTCAACAATTAGGCCTAGAAAAGTTATTCTGGCTTACTTCGTGCGTCTCAGATCCTTTCATAGCCCAAAGTCTGAGGGAATATGTGCTCGGTCAATTTTGGGATACTTTGAGTTTCGAAGAAAAATTATGCCTGGTATTCCCGATCAAAGAGAGTGAAACGGCAGTTGGATCACGCTACACGGAACGTTTTCTTGAGGAGGATATTAAAACCGAACAGGACTTTGCTGCAGTAAAAAAACGCGCAAATCAAGAATTAGCAAAATTCGTCCGCGAGGGCACGGTTGAGGGCGGTGCCGCTGTTCTGTTTGACCTGATAACATTTGAATATTTCTCTAGTGTAGAATTTATTATGTTTATGTTAAGTTCTTCTCGCGGAGACGGGCCTTTGAAAGATTTAATTTTTAACGAGATATCCTCTCGTACATTGGGAATTGTTGGTGTCAAAGATACACTCAGGACCTGCGATGGCTTTTTACGTGTACTATATAATGGTGATGAAAAGACGCGGAGTTATTTATTGCGAAAAGTTTTAATTGGACGCGGTGGTTTGTTGAGGTCTGCCCACAATAAAAGTAAATTTTTTAGTGAATATTTCCAAACACTTCAGACAAGCGAGGCGGAAGGCGGTGTAGTTTCTGAGTGGGAATTACAGGCGAGCAAATTTTTATCAACCCTAGCTCCCATCCTGGCTTCTATAGATGACACTGATCTTCTTTATTTTGTACTGCACGGCGTTTTGGTAAAAAATATCGGCAATCCTCCACCACCTAGCAAATTGACCTATTGGGGTGATGTATACAGCGTCAGAGAGGCTGTTGATAAATATGATATTAAAACCCACAGTAAATTTGATCGTAGTACGGACAGGCGAACACGTAGAGATGCTTTGAGATACTACCAAGAAAAAATTGATCGTGCGCTAGCTGTATATTTACCAAAGAGTGCTGATGAAGAACCCTGGGTAAAAAATTCTGGATATTTTGAACATCAGGAAAAAGAGGTATTCAATTGGCTAAAGAAAAAAAAATTAGCCCGCGAAACGGGTCAAACTGAGATTACCACGCCTTTAAAATTCATTAAGCAGGTTGGCGAAAGATGTGGTTCTCTCGCAGTGCGTTTCTTACAGCAATTACCATTAATTATCGAAATACCAAAAGAACAATCCAAAGAATTTAGTGAAATTTATGATCGCACTCAGGGACAGCTGAAAATCTCAGCGTTAAATTTATTAGAAAGAGAGTGGCCAGATTTTTGGAAAGAAATTGATAGCGTGGGCGACCGAATTGGTGGAGGTTCCATAGTAACGGTCTATGAGTGTATGAGTAAAAATGGCGAGGCAGAGGTTTTGCGAGTAAGGAACCCTAATATTTTTTATCAACTTGAAGAATACTACAGATTTGCTACGCAAGTTGTTGATGAATTAGAAAAAAGAGATGGCGGAGAAAAGTACCGGGGCATAAAATTAATTTTAAGCGAAGTTAAACGATGGATTGAGCTAGATGCCTCATTTACAAACTTCTTGGCCGATGATCAAAAATTTCGTGAACAGCACCAAGGATTTAAAACGAGCACAAGCTCAAAATATTCAATTTATATTCCCGAATCACGCGGTCCTGAAAGTGAATATTTTTCAAGGGAGGAAAAAGTGGTTGGCACTAATTTGACCAGATGGGACAAATTGGTGGAGGTTGGCCATGATTTAAAAGAGGTAGTCCACTGTCTTGCGAGTTTTTATATTAGCCAAATTAATCTAGGACAGGCTTTATCTGACGTTCATCCCGGTAATGTTGCTGTTACCGAAGATAGTCGTCTAGTCATTTATGATCGCAATCTTTATCTCCACTTAGACGAGACGGATCGGGAGTTGATCTCTATGCTTTTCATGCCCATGGAAGACATGGAGGAGAAAAAGGCACAAATGTTAAAGTATTTAATGCCTAAGGACCATGCGGAATTAACAGCAAGTAACCTGGAAACTGCAGTCGAACATTTTCTCGCGGCAATTTCTGGCCAAGATTCTTTTACCGCCCAAAAAGCCTTAGTAGACATCAAAGAAGCGGGAGCGGTCGTGCCTCTAAAATTTACGCTACTACTTAAAAATATTCATGTTCTCAACCAGATGGCGGTAAAAGCAGGTTTCTCTAATTTGCTTGAAGCGGTTTTGTATGAGAAATAAACTTCGAAGAAAAAAAATTGGTTTAGCTTTAGGAAGTGGCGGCGCCCGTGGATTGGCGCATATTGGTGTTATAAGAGCATTGGAAAGACATAACATCCCTATTGATTATATCGCCGGCTCCTCAATTGGTGCGGTAGTCGGTGGTTTTTATTCTGCCACCAAAGATATTGAATGGGTTCAAAAGGTCCTGACTGGCAATGATCGTCGTCAGTTATTTGAGCTTTTTTGGGATTTGGCTGTGTTCAAGGGTGGAATCTTGAAAGGGGATAAGGGTGTTAAATTCTTTCGAAATAAGTTAACAGAGAAGACTGGTTTAGAAGAAGTGACTTTTGACGATTTAAAGCTTAAATTCGCGGCCGTGGCGACAGACCTTGAATGCGGGGAAGCTGTCATAATTCGTTATGGAAATTTACTGGGCGCACTGCGTGCCAGTTACTCCATACCGTTTTTGTTTCAGCCAGTACTTTCCAATAGCCGTTTGTTGGCGGATGGTGGTTTAAGCCAACCAGTGCCAGTAAATGTGGTTCGTGATATGGGAGCAGATGTTGTAATCGGTGTTAATCTTGATGCTCATTTCCCCATGCAAAATATTAAAAAAGTAAATATGGCCTCATTGGCCTCACCGTTATTAAACATTGTTCGACATAATTTAGCGGCAAAAGACCTACAAATGGCAGATGTAAAAGTTGAACCAAATATTACAAACGCTAGTTTGTTGGGCATTAGGCATTTTTTAGCCGCTGATGAATTTATTGGAAAAGGTGAGGAGGCTATGGAAAATGAAATTAAAAAGCTTAAAAAATTAATCTAACTTATTCGTATCAATAATATGCCGGTAAATTTAAAAAATTATTTTAAGGAAGCAATCAAGTCAGATGCATCTGACCTTCATCTCGTTGGTGAAGAGTTACCTATGATTCGCGTCGAGGGACAGCTTAAAGGGCTGTCGGAAAAACCATTGGGAAATAAAGAATTAGAAACCGCGATTTTTGGAATTTTGTCCAAGGAACAAGAGAGTCGTTTTCAGGAAGAAAAAGAATTGGATTTAGCCTATGAAGTAGACGACGTTCGTTTTCGTGTGAATTTACATCGCGAAAGTGGTAATATCGGTATGGCTGCTCGTCTAATACCTAAAGATATTCCGACAGTTGAAGATTTGCACTTTGAACCGGCTTTGCTTGAAATACCTAAACTTCTTGATGGATTAGTTTTGGTCACTGGCCCAACAGGTTGTGGTAAATCTACTACTTTAGCAGCATTAATTGAAGAAGTTAACAAAAACCGTAAGGCTCACATTGTTACAATTGAAGACCCAATTGAGTTTATCTTTGAAGATAAGGAGTCTTTAATAGAACAGCGTGAGGTTGGTAATGACACTAAATCTTTTGCTAATGCCTTGAAGTATGTCTTGCGTCAAGATCCAAATGTAATTTTAGTTGGTGAGATGCGTGACCCGGAAACAATTGCTACGGTTTTAACAGCAGCCGAAACTGGCCACTTAGTATTTTCTACTTTACATACTTCCAGTGCGGCGGAAGCGGTAGAAAGAATCGTTGATGTTTTTGAAGGGTCAAAACAAAAACAAGTACTCGTGCAGCTCGCTGCGGTATTAAAAGTTGTCGTGGCCCAAGATCTTCTGCCAGCCAAAGACGGTGGACGGGTACCTGCTCGTGAGATTTTGATAAACACTCCAGCTGTTTCTAACCTTATTCGGGAAAATAACATTGCTCAAATTAAATCTGTTATCCAGACCGGTGCTAAGGAAGGCATGGTATCCATGGAGAATTCCTTGAAGCAGCTTATGAAAGAAGGCTGGATAGATGAAGAAACAGCGGAAAAAAGGCTAGAGCGCAACCGAAAAGCATAGTAACTTTTTTTAATGAATAGACAACTTGCTAGAAATTTTCGGCTTGTATTTTGGATACAAGCTTTGCAGAACGTAAAAATTCTAAATATTGTTGTTACGCTATTCTATCTTCACCGCGGTCTAAGCCTGTCACAAGTTTTTTATTTATCGATTATTTGGTCGGTTGCCAGTACCTCATTTGAAGTCCCGTCTAGTTATTTAGCAGATCGTTGGGGTAGGAAAAAAACTATACTTCTTGCCACAGTACTGTTCTTTCTAAGTAATGTGGTGCAGATTTGGTCTTGGAATTTTAATTGGTTCGCGCTTAGCCTTTTTCTTTATGGCCTCGCCTTTGCGTGTCTGACCGGGACTGATGAAGCATTGGTATATGATACCGAAAGGGAACTTTCAATCGGTAAAGATAGCGAACCACTAAAAAGACTCGGCCATTATTATTCTGCTCAACGAGTATTTAAAATTTTTGCGCCAATACTTGGCGCTTTGTTAGCTCGAGATTTAGTGGAAAACCAATATATTCTTCTCATTGTGATAGACAGTCTCTGTGCTGCAGTAGCAATAATTTGCGCCTACTTTATCATTGAACCAAATCACTACGTTGATCTTGAAAAGAAAGAGGCCGGGGTCTTTCTTGATGCCTTTAAGCTTTTAAAGGGCAATGTCGCTGCAACGAGAGCCATATTTAACCGTTCGTTAATCTTTATTGGCTCCTTGATACTTTGGCGTTACTTCCAGGATTATTTTACAGACTTACAGATCCCTATCATTATTCTTGGTTTGGCCTGGGGTTTAGCCCAAGGTGCGATGTACCTTGGTAACCGGAAGATCCACAAGATCACCAAATATTTTAATCCAAACCAGGCGATTAATTGGTTAAATTATTTGTCAATAATTAGTGTTGCTGCATCAGTTGTTTTGTATTATTATTACCCGGCTAAATATTTGTTATTACTTACTTACTTGGCTTTCAGTATTTTTGAAGTATTACGATGGCCATTATTTTCCAGTTATTTTAATAGCCTAAGCAATTCATATAACCGGGCAACTACTCTGTCTTTAGCGAGTTTTGTGAAAGGTATTTTGGATATACCCCTGTTATTTATTGCCGGTGCCATCGTAGCCCGGAGTCCAATCTATCCGTATATATTAGTCTTGCTTTTAATTGGTTTGACGAGTATAATCTTTAGGTTAAAGATTAGAGCGCCTTTGGCTGAGGTGAAAACATATGGATTTAAAAGTAGTCTTTAAAAAAATTAATGCTTTAGCTAATGAAAATAATACCCCTGTCTATGTGGTCGGTGGTTTTGTGCGTGATTTGTTGTTAAAAAGCGAACTAAAAAAAGATATAGATCTGGTCGTAGTGGGGGACGGGATTGCTTTTGCAAAAGCCTTTGACATTTCTCTGAAAGAAATTGGTAGTCTCGTAGAGTTCCCGGATTTTGGAACGGCCAGATATATTTTAAATCCAGGTGAAAAAACAGAAATGGTTTTAGAATTCGCGACTGCCAGAACTGAGAAATATGATCCAACTTCTCGTAAGCCAAGAGTCGAAGTAACTACTCTTGAAGAAGATTTATCCCGTCGAGATTTTACGGTCAATTCCATGGCACTGCCGGTTGCTACTTTTACTGGTTTGCGCGCTCTTAGCGTTCGTAAAATCCAAAAAGAGGTCGTGGATCCGTTCAATGGTCAGGAAGATATAAAAAACAGAATTTTGCGTACTCCATTAGATCCAGACACTACTTTTTCTGACGATCCCTTACGTATGCTGCGGGCGGTACGTTTCGCATCACAACTGGGTTTTGGGATTGATAACAAAACTCTAGAAGCGATTTACACTAACCGTGAACGAATAAAGATTGTTTCTGCGGAACGGATTAAGGAAGAATTGTTTAAACTTCTTGCTACTCCAAGTCCCTCCACTGGTTTGGCTTTAATGTTCCAAACTCATTTATTGGATTTAGTATTGCCGGAAGTAACAGTACTAGATGGCGTAGAAGAGATTTATGGTCACCAGCATAAAAATAATTTAACGCACACTTTTAAAGTAGTAGATAACATTTCTGAACGCTCACCCAAAGTTTTATTGCGCCTTGCTGGATTATTACATGACATCGGGAAAAGTGATACAAAAAAATTCATACCCAAAATTGGCTGGACATTTTACCAGCATGAGCATGTTGGCCGTAAACTCGTAAACGATATCTCACGTCGCTTGAAATTCTCAACTGATGAACGAAAATACTTAGGTAAGCTAGTCCGCTGGCATCAGCAACCGATTAGCTTAATGGACGAAGGGATTACTGATTCAGCTGTCAGGCGATTAATTGTGAATCTCGGTAATGAATTAGAAGATTTACTCATTCTTGGTAGATCAGACATTACCACCGGCAATCCCTACAAAAAAGATAAACGCTTAAAAAATTATGATCACCTGGAGGAACGCATTGAAGAAGTGCTTGAGAAAGATAAAATGCGGGCTTTTCAATCTCCGTTTCGGGGCGAGGAGATTATGAAAGACTGTGGGCTAAAACCAGGACCGACTGTTGGCAAGATTAAAAAAGCGATTGAAGAAGCGATTTTGGATGGTATTATTCCGAACGATTACGAAGCTGCCAAAAAGTACTTTGAAAATATAAAAGACGATTATCTGCATAAAGCAGAAGATTGGGAAAGAGCTTAAGAAACGCAGAAGCCTCGACCGAAGTCGAGGCTTGTTTCCCGCCGAAGCGGGGAAAAGGAGTGGGGAAGGGAGGGATTGGACCTCCGTCTTCCGGCTAGGCCGGTGCTCTGCGCTGAGCTACGTCCCCACAATAGAGGTTTGGAGCTATGGGGAATTGAACCCCTCGTCGGGGATTCTAAATTCCCGGACGCCTTCCTGGTAGCCCCAGAGTCGGATGGAGGTGACAGGAATCGAACCTGCAACCAGCGGGCTCTTCCACCCGCAGCTCTTCCTTTGAGCTACACCCCCAAAACCGAACGCTAGAATATACCATATGTTCATAGAAAATTCAAGAGTGGGCTGTGGATAACCCTTGACCAGTTAAAATATTACTGGTAAGATAAGTATGAAATTACATACTTATCATATTCATTATGTCTAAATCTACTAGTTGCCCTTTTGGGGAAATTTGTGGCTACACCACCGTAGGCGAACGTGGTCAAATCGTAATTCCAAAGAGCGCCCGTGATCGTCTCAAATTAAAAAGCGGGACCCGCTTTTTAATTGTTGAACACATTGGTAAACTCATCTTAATTCCGGAAGACCAGGTAAAAGAAATGGTTGGTCACATTACGGGATTTTTAAATAAAGTTAATAAATAATTTGTATTTGTATGAATCTAGCTTTTGTAAAGAAAAAAAAGTTCTACATCCCCGCGATTATCATTGTCCTACTGGTTGGCTATGGTTTTGTAAGTGCCAGTAAGAATAATAAAGGACCAGAATACCAAACAGCGAATGTTAGCAAAGAAGATTTACGTCAGACAGTTGAAGCAACTGGTAATATTGAATCAGCCAACGACTTAGATTTACATTTTGAATTATCTGGTACTTTGACCGACGTCCGGGTTAAAGAAGGAGATGCGGTTAAGGCCGGAGATTGGCTCGCTAATTTACGTTTATCTGAATTAAACGCGGCGGTGGCCCAAGCAAGCGCAAATTTGCAACAAAAACTAGCCGGCGCTAATGAAAGTGAGTTAGCCTATTACGAAGCAGCAGTAAAATTAGCTGAAGCAGATTTAAACAATACCAGAGCCAGTACAGAAAATGCTGTTAAAGTTGCCGAAGCCGCTACCCAAACCGCAGAAAATAATTTAAAAAAAGCCGAGGGCGGTGAAACAAGCCAAATTGTTGAAGATGAATATAAGGATGCTTTAGCTGTTTTGCAAACAACGCTTACGGCTTTAGACAATGGTTTGATCCAGGCAGATAACATTTTAGGCATCGACAACAGTTTGGCTAATGACAGCTTTGATGATTACCTCTCGATTCTCGATTCTAGTAAGATAAATCTCGCTAACACAAACTACCTAGGCGCAAAGTCTTCTCGTGATGAATTAAAAAACAAGGTTTCATTAGCTTCAAATCCACAAAACCACCAGGCTGTTGATGAAGCTTTAAGAACGGCAGACAGAGCCCTGTCTCAGTTAATTACTCTTCTTGGTTCTGTAACCGATGTTTTAATCGCTACTCCGCCAGTGGGTACACTAACACAAACCACCTTGGATGGTTACAAGACCGCCGTTAATACCGCTCGAACTTCTGTTAATACTCAATATAGTGCGGTTATTGCCGAAGTGCAGGCAGTGGCTAATGCAAAGAATAGTTTGACCACCTATACTATTGCGTATAACAAAGCCCTGCAAGATTTAGAAAATGCTCGCCGGACTGCTGAATCAACAGTCGGTATTAAGCAGGCAGCATATGATCAGGCGGTCGCAAATTTCAATAATAAAAAGAACCCACCTCGGGCGGTGGATGTTGCGGCTTACCGGGCAGCTGTTGCTCAAGCCGTGGCTAATCGAGATAAAGCCATTATGCGCGCACCAGTTGATGGTGTCATTGGTAAAGTCGGTAAAAAGAAGGGTGAGTTGGTGCTCTCGAGTGAAGTTGTCATGAAAGTCGTAGCACCCCATTATGAAATTAAAGTCGATGTTCCAGAAACTGACGTAGCCAAGTTGCAGCTCAATGATCCAGCGGAAATTACTTTGGATGCTTTTGGTGACGATCTTAAATTTAAGGGCCAAATTGTTTCTATTGATCGTGCTTCAACCGAAATTCAAGATGTGGTTTATTACCGTGTTAAAGTAGCCATGGAAGATTCTGACCAAGAGATCAAGTCCGGCATGACTGCTAATGTAAATATCTTAACTGAAGAAAGAGCTGGTGTTTTGGTTGTTCCTACTCGGGCTGTATTAACTAGAGAAAATGGCGAAAAGTATGTTCGAGTTTTAGAGAACAATGAACTGAAAGAAGTAACTGTTAAAACTGGTTTGCGCGCCGATGATGGGAAAACGGAAATCATTGAAGGCATAAATGAAGGCGCGGCCATTGTTATCTCTGTAAAAGAAACAAAATAATATGAGTGGTAATACTTTAATTCAGATTAAAGACTTAGTTAAAGAATACCAAAGCGGCGATTTAGTAACTCCTGTTTTACACGGGTTAAATTTCGAAATCAATAAAGGTGAATTTGTCTCTATCATGGGTCCATCTGGTTCAGGTAAGTCTACCTTGATGCACATTTTAGGCTTCCTGGACACTCTAACTACCGGCCAGTATTTGTTTGAAGGCCAAGATGTAAGCAAACTTAATGATGACGAATTGGCCAATATGCGGAGCAATAAGGTAGGATTTATCTTCCAGGCTTTCAATCTTTTAAACCGGTCTTCGGCTCTTGAGAATGTTATCATGCCCCTGTTCTATACTAATCTATCAAAGAGCGAACGAGTAGAAAGAGGTAAAAAATTATTGTCCATGGTGGGGTTAGATCATCGTTTGCAATATACTCCTGGCCAGCTGTCTGGTGGTGAAAAGCAGCGCGTGGCGATCGCTCGGGCTTTAGTGAATAACCCCGAGGTAATTTTTGCTGATGAACCAACCGGCAACCTTGATTCTAAGAGTGGCCACCAGGTTATGAAGATATTGCAGGACCTAAACGACCAAGGACATACCATTATTCTTGTTACCCATGAAAAATATACCGCCGAACATGCTAAAAGGATTTTGCGTATTAAGGACGGCGCAATTGTTAGCGATGATGCAGTTACAGATCGTCAGTTCGCGGGAAATGGGGCAGAACTCGTGAAATGAGTTATGTTTTTATTTGAGAATCTAACTAACGTTTGGAAAATTTTAAGCCGAAATAAAGTCCGGTCGTTTTTGACCATGCTTGGGATTATTATTGGTATTATGTCCGTAATTGTTATTATGTCGGTTGGTGCTGGCGCGCAAAGTTTGATTTTGAACCAAGTTAAAAGCATGGGGTCAAATTTAATTGGTGTTTTGCCTGGTAGTTCTAATGAAGACGGACCCCCAGCAAGCGCAATGGGTATTGTCGTGACTAGTTTTAAGAATAAAGATGTTGAAGCCATCATGACTGCCGGTAATCCTCATATTTTAGCAGCTACTGGTTATATTCGTGGCCGAGACACTGTTACTTGGGGTGAACAGAAAACTGATACTAATTTCGTAGGTGTGAATTATAGTTACAATTCTGTCGAGGACGCCGAGCTAGCGAGCGGCCGCTTCTTCACTGAAGAAGAGGATCGTGGTGCAGCCCGGGTGGCTGTATTAGGTAGCCAGGTCGCCGAAGATTTATTCCAAGATATCGACCCAGTCGGGAAGGTAATTAAAATAAAGCGTACGTCCTTTAGTATTATTGGTGTTATGAAAAAGCGGGGAGTGAGTGGGTTTGAAAACCAGGATAACCAAATATTTGTTCCTCTCGAGACAGCACAAAAAAGTTTGTTAGGGGTTGACTATATCAGCTATGCTCGTTTCAAAATTGATGCATCGGAAAATGTTGATAACAGTATAGAATTTATTCGTGATATTATGCGTGATCAACATGATATTACTAATCCAGAGAACGATGATTTTTCCGTCCGTAGTATGGCCCAGGGTCTTTCGACTTTAACTACGATTACTAATGCTCTCAAATTATTTTTAGTGGCCGTTGCTTCAATTGCCCTTATGGTTGGTGGTATTGGAATTATGAATATTATGCTAGCCGCCGTGCAAGAGCGTACTCGAGAGATTGGCTTGCGTAAAGCTGTTGGTGCCAAAAAGCGACAAATTATTTACCAATTTTTAATTGAAACTGTGGCGATTACCCTAACTGGTGGGTTGATCGGCATTATCCTCGGCTTTTTTATTTCTTTAGCTGTCGCTCGTGTCGCCCAGGGTATGGACTATGATTGGGAATTTGTGGTTTCTATTTCTTCAATCTTGTTAGCTTGCTTTGTTTCTATGGGGATTGGTTTATTATTTGGGCTCTTGCCAGCTCGCCGGGCCGCCAACCTGGATCCAATTGAAGCGTTGCGTTACGAATAAGTATGTTGAATACTGCCTTACATTTCGCTTTGAAATCTTTACGCGCACAAAAACTGCGTTCAGTTTTAACTATTCTCGGCATTAGTATTGGTATTGCTGTAGTTATAACTATCATGGCGGCTGGTCGGGGTTTAGATCGTTTGGTGATGAGCGAACTAGAGATTTTTTCGGCTGATGCTATCAATATTGAAACAAAAATTCCCGCGACTGGTAAGAATTCTAATGAGAATGCTGTCGGCCAATCTACCGGTATAGTTATTACAACTCTAAACGATAAAGACATTGAAGACGTTGCTAATCATCCAAATATTGTCGCAGCCTATGGGTGGGTTATTGGTCAAGAAGTTGTACGTTACCAAGGGGAAGATAAAGTGACCATGATCATGGGTGAGGGTTATAGCATGCCTGAAGTTGAAAAGTTTAATCTTGCGTCTGGTCGGATGTTTACTAAAGACGAAGAAGATTCTTTGTCACAAGTTGTAGTTTTAGGTGCCGGTATTAAAGACAAGTTTTTTGGCGATCAAGACGCTCTCGGTAAAACTGTCTACATAAAAAACAAACCCTTTCGGGTGGTTGGTGTGGCGGAAGAACGTGGTGATGCTTTTTTCATGGACATGGATAACCTAGTAATTATTCCGACCAAGACCATGCAAAAAAGAATTTTAGGTATAGATTATGTACGTTCAATTGTCGCAAAAGTTGAAGACCGTAGTCGTTTGGCGGAAACGGTCACTGAATTGGAAGAGATAATTCGGGAGAATCATGATATTACCGATCCCGACCGCGATGACTTTGCTGTTAGCACTATGGAAGAAGCAGCTAACATGTTAAAATCTGTAGTTGGTGGCATTACTTTCCTTTTGGTTGCTTTAGTTTGCATATCACTTGTAGTTGGTGGGGTCGGAATTATGAATATTATGTATGTATCTGTGACTGAGCGAACATTTGAAATTGGATTACGCAAATCACTCGGTGCAAAAAAGAAAGACATTCTTTGGCAATTCTTAAGTGAAACAACAGTTTTAACTTTCATTGGTGGTATAGTTGGTATACTTCTTGGCGCTTTGCTAGCCCTTCTGGTATATATTATCGCCACTAGCTTAAATTTAGCCTGGACCTATGCCATTCCAATTTCTTCTATCATTCTTTCCTTAACTTTCTCTGCAGCAGTCGGACTTTTCTTCGGTCTTTACCCAGCTCGTAAAGCCGCTGCTCTTGATCCGATCGAAGCGTTAAGGAGAGAGTAGAGGTGTTTGACAACACGAGCTGGAATGGACTATAGTATTTATATTAATTTATTAAACATTTTTATGTCAGAAGGATTAAAACAAGTATGTCCCAATTGTAATGCTCCCGTAGAGGCTTGTACCTGTCCCACCGCAGAAACTACCAGTGAGGAAAGAGAGAAAGGGGCGCGTCGCGTATTCGAAGAATTAGTTGGCCGCTTACGGACACAGAAGGATATGGGTGTAGTACAAGAAGGTTTATTACAAGAAACTAAAGAGCAGATTGATGAAACAATCCAGGAATACGAAGATTTTTTAGCTTACAATTCAGGATTAGAAGAGGCGGCAAAAAAAGAGGTAAGAGCATACTGTCAGGAAGCTTATGACGCGGCAGAAAGATTGCTTACGGAAAATGATAGGGATGGTCGAAGAGATTTACTAAATTTAGCTGTGGGTTACTTAAGAGACGCCTGGACGATAGCTATGGGTACCCGTGCTCCAAATGAGCCTCGTCCACAAAAACTACAAAGTACAACTTAATGCAAAAGACACTCCGTAAATTTACGGAGTGTCTTATTTTCACCCATTTCTCGGTACTCTAGAAAATACATGGACATATATTCTCTAGGGCACGACCGAGAAGCGGCGTGCCGGCGCGCACGCGCATGTAGTTGGGTTGGGGCCATGTGCCCCTAGCGGTGAGAAAAGAACTTGAAGACCTTATAGGCTGCGGCGATGATGCCCGCGGCCCAGAGGATGGCGACTACCGCCAGGGTGAGGACCCCGGCGAGGATGCTATCGGCCAGGAAGCCGATAGCGGCGGGAAGCGCGATCAGTCCCAGCCCCAGAGCGAGGCCAGAAAATAGCGCGAGAACGGCTGCCGCTGCCGCCACCTGGGCGGCAGTCTTGAGCGCGGACACAACGGCCGCCGCGCTCTGTCTGACCCTCCCAACCATTTTCTCCCTCCTCGGCCCAAGTACGGGCCGGTCTCCGTTTGGGAACATCACACAATATCTTATTTTCAGCCTCTTGTCAACCCCTTGTACAGGATGACCACATCGTAGACAAGCCCATCGTTTGCGAAGCAAACGAAAG
>CAZEEW010000021.1:0-12167 GCA_964511375.1 uncultured Gammaproteobacteria bacterium
CAGCAGGGCAACCAGGTAGCCTTAGATGAAAAGGTGAACTGGTTGCCCTGCTGAAGGCGTATCTGTATTATTTACTTACTTTATTGTAAGGAACAACTCTAGATATTCTAGAGCCAAGTGAAGTATTTTATTCTTAAAATCTTTCACTTCGCTCTAAAACTATATTATTTCATTAAAAAACCTCTCTAGACGTGCTGAGAGAGGTAATATTGTTATGTAAGCACACATTTATTTTCGTGTCCAGTACCTCTCTCAAGCACTTGACACGACTGTGGCAATTTAATTTTTAACTGATTAGTATAGCATGAAAACGCTAACCTGTCAAGACCTTTAGCTCTTGAGTTTAGACTTTTTGGCTAAAATAAAAGAAAAAGTGCCTGTGGATAAAGCACTTTTCAAACTAGTTTTTATCTATTTTCCAAATTCTTTAGCAAATTCATCAAAATCAGCGGGGTCTTGGGTCGCCTCAATAAACCTCCCAGCTAACCTGTCTTTAAGTTCAGGGGAAATGGTCTTTTCAATTATTTCCATTACTTCCCACATCCTTTTAGCATCAGAGTCAGGGAATTTATGAAAAGGAATAGTAAACTCTTTATCTGCTAGGGTCATTTTTAAAATCTTTTCTCCCCCAACCTCAGGTACAGGCGGCTCTTTTAGTGTAACGTCAGTCTTTTTCGCCCCCAAATCTTCCATCACCTTATCCAACTTAGCAGTGAATTTGGAAGGATCAGTAATCGATTCCTGTCCTTTTTCCATCAAACGCTGGAATTCTGTTAACTTTGGCAGGGTTGATCTGTCCACCATGCCACGCAAGACACCCTTGCCGACCGGTATTTCATACTGTACGGTCTTACCACCGTCTAAGGAAAAGTACTTTACCCCGTTATATTCTAACGCTCCTTTAGCTGGTAAGGCTTTAACCAAAGCGTCAACTCTTTGGTCAAAGGGCAAGCGGTCATTACCAAATCGTTCAAAATCTTGCATTTTTGTAAAAGCATCTTCGGCATGAGTACGCACGTCCTCATGAGGAGGTTGTAAATCTTTTTCTGGTTCAACAACTTCGGTTTTGTCTGCTACTTTGTGTTCCACCGGTTCATCTGGACTAGCTGGCTGAGTTCTGGTTGAAATATATTCTTTACTAACCACTTGTCCCGCATCCGCGCTTGCATCTTGTCCGGCAGTCAGCTCACGACCAGTTAAAGCAGAATCTGCATGACCACTTGTCCCACCTTTATGACCCACAGCGTCAACCATACCATATTCGTTCTTAAGGTGCGGACTATTTTTAAACGCATCAGGATCAAAGGGGGTTTTATTAATACCCAAGGGACGGTCTTCCTCAAAGACGCCACTGTTTACTCTAGTCTTTGCTGGCCATTCTGGTGTATCTGTTCCATTTTGGACTCTGGGACTCAAATCCTCTACTCTTAAGCCATGTTCTGTAACATGTTCATCCCCTAGACTGAGATGAGGGTAACCTTTTTCATCGAAAATAAGTTTTACTTCTGCCCCAGGATGAACAGTTTTCGTACCGCTTCTCCAACCATCGCCAAAATCATAGCCTTCGCTACGAATTTGTTCTAACCGCCACTGACGTAAAACATACCCTTCACTCTTACCAGCCCATTCTGGGTGTCCGGCTCGGATACCTTTTACCATTTCAACTAACTGCCCCTTATCTGCCTGGAAGTGATTAGCGGCATTAAGTAAGCCATCCCCTTTTTGAATCGTGTAGTGGTCAGCAACATTAAAGCGCGGACGTATGGTGGCAACAGCTTCAACCACCCCCGGTCCCTTGCCGCCAACTGGTGGACCATAATCCGAAGTGGTAGGATGTCGCCAATGATGCGCTGTTTTTAAAGCAGCACTCTCCATTCCCGCAGTACCACCTGGACGATTACCTGTTATTTTATCTAGTAATTCAGATTTTCCATCATGTGTCATGACGCCAACATGCCAAATTGCAGCAGCACCTAATAACACACCACCAGCCAAACCAACCCATTTTCGCCAATTACCAGTTTTTTTCTGGATTCTTTCTAGATCATCTTTAGCCTGTTGTTCAGCCGCGACACGATGACTTTCTAAACCAGCCATAAGTTGACGTAGGGTAACATCTTTTCGTTCAAACAAAACTCTTTGGCCTTCGCGTAACAGTGCCTCCGCATTCATTTGTAACTTAGGTGAGTTGCTGAGACTACCGATTTGCAAATGTCCTTCTAATTTATCTATATCTTCTTGTAAGGTTGGTAGGTTAATAGATCCACCATGAGAATGGGTAGTTAATTGTGTGCGCACACTTTCCATTATGCCTTTAAGTACTTTTTCCTTTTCTTTAACCTGCGCTCGATTATCTAGTGCCTCTCCCGCTTTATATCCCATTATACCTCCAGCAACACCACCCAAAGCCATTCTTACCCCTTCCCACACTGCTCCGCCACCAAACGCCATCGCCGTTCCCACACCAGCGCCAAACATAACTGGTGCTGCATATGACAAAGCATCTTTAATTTTTGACTTTTCTTCCGGACTAAAGAGATTTCCGGATTTGAAACCTTGAATCTTTTCTAAAATTTTTATGGTAACCCCTTTAATATTCGCCTGTGTACGAGGATCGCCCTTCACCGCCTCTGGTAAACTTTGTCTATTTTTTTGGAGCTCAGCAAGTAGCGCCTCCAATTGCAACTTGTCTGCTTCCACCGCTTCAGCTTCTTCTCCACCCCATTCCTCAACTTCGGCAAACTCGGCAGCTCTTTCCCACATTAACTGCAAGTGCAAGGCTGCGGCATTGATATTACGTACAGCAGGATTTGGGTTAGTGCTTTGACGAATCGCTTGGCTGATTTGCCCCGCAATGTCATATTGTGGACTAGCTAGTAATTCGTCGGTCATTTTTGTCCTCTCCGCCGCCATCCTGTTCTGCATGAGTAGCTCCGTCTTTTCTTCAATGGCTGTTTTTCCTGAAGCTAACTTTTTCTGTTCTTTTTTCAACACTCGCTTATTCCACCACCGGCCGATAAACCCAGTTGCACCAATGGTTGTGCCGACTGTGGCGGCTGTACCCAAACCAATTACCGCTGGCAAAGCAAAAGCAAGACCAGTGGCTACACCAGCTACCACACCAACTCGCTTTAAAATGCCACCCCAATTCGTTTTTAGTTTATCTACTAGACCAATACTATCTGAAGCACGTCGTTTTACTTCACTATCCGCCACACCTTTCAGAACATTATATACTAAAATATGTATTTTTTCTTGCCAGGCTTTTTTAAATTCTTCGCTCGTGTAGCCTGCTTTTTGCAAAGCCATGTTTAATTCCATCTGGCTTTTTGGGGTAAGTCGAGTAGCATTGAATAACGTTTTGCAGACAGCTAAAGCCATTTCTTCACGGCCTTGAAGGATGTAATTAACTACTTCCTGACCCAAACCCGGTCCTCGTTCACCAGTAGAAATTATTTCGTTAATAACAGACAGTGGTATGTCTACCATTTTAAATTCGCGCTCTTTTGTTTTCTCTGGTTTTTCTTGTTCCGCTGGTTTTTCTGTCCTACCCTTTCCCTCTCCTTCCTTAGGATCTTTACTTTCTCCCTCTGCTCCTTTTTTATCTTTAGGCTTATCTTCGGCCTTTTCTGTTTCATCCTCTTCTTCACCTGATGCGGCCTCATCATTTTTGTTCTTAGCATCTTTTGTCGTGGCGGCTTCTTCTGAGGCAGATTCACTTACCACAACCGATAAACTGGTTCGTACTTCAGCTAAAAGTTTTTCAGCCGACTGCCAATTTTCTTTGTCTGTTCTGTTTTTTCCTGCCCCTTCCCAGATAGTCTGCGCCAGGCCCTGCAATATTGCTTCACGGATGTTGGAATCACTTTCTTTAGCATCAATTGCCTGGCGAACGGCTTTTACCTGCTCTTCTTTGCCAAAAAGTTTTCTTTTATCTAATTCATCCACAACCTGACTCCAGGTTGGTTCTTTCTTAGTTTCCTTTTTATCTGTTTTATTAGTTTGTTTTCTTTCGCCAGTCTGTTCTAATAGTGCTTCTAACGACTCTTCGGCTTCAATTAATTTTATTTTTATTTCCTCTGCCTTATTTTTTTTAGTCTCATCATTCTTTAAATCTTCTTCAATTTGTTTTAGGTCTCTTTCCAAGTTATCTCTGACCATTTTTAATCTTTTATCTTTTAACCCTTTCATTTTTTCACGCAAAACAGCCAGCTGCTCTTCTGGCGTTACCTCTTTTTCCCGCGGTTTAGGCGGCGCACCTTTCTCTGGCTTATCTCCTTCGGGAGAATTTTTTTCTGTCCCTGTTGGTGTTTTATCTTTTCTTTCTTTACCTTTTTTATCTTCAGCTGCCCCGGCCTTACCCCTATTTTTTTCGCTCATATTTTTATACTCTTTAATAATTGGAATGTGAGATAAATAATTTTTATACACGTCGGTGTATGTAAAATCTTTTTGGTCTTTATTGTTTTTATATTCTCCCGCCTGATCATAATATTCATAACTTGGTGTGGTCAAATCACCTCGCTCCACCCAGGTTTCTCGCATACCATTATCCAATAACGAAGCATTGACTAATTCAATCCCCCCGATCCATACCTTGCCACTTGCTTCTTCACAAAAGGTATACCGAATCTTACTATTTTTGGAATGGAAAACACTTACTTTTATTTTCCCATAAAGATGAGTGTTCTCTTCCCAAGAATCTATTTCACGAGAAAAATCTGGTTTCTCTTCTTCCTTTTTAATATCTAAACCATCCGGTGGAATTTTTTCATTATCCTCTCCACGCTCATTGCCATCTAAATGATAGGGACTATTAAAACGGTCAATTACATAGCTTTTAGTTGGATCAATAAATTTACAAGTACCAAAAAAGGCCACATCCACTTCAGCTTCGCTCCCCTTCCCGCCTTCTTTTACTTTTGTGGCTAAAGCCTTTTGTGCCTCGCTTGGTAAAGTTAAATAATCCTCACCATACAACTTGTGCAACCACTCCAATTCCCCCTTGACATTGTCGCCACGGTAAGAAGGTAAGATGCGCCACACCCCTTGTGATTTGCTTTGGTAAAAAGACCGAGCTACCACTTTTCCTCCTGCTTCAACATATCCCACAATGCGACGACTGTCGCCATGCCGAAAGTCATATTTCACCTCCGGAAGATACACACAAGAATCTCCAACCGGTACTTTCCACTTTGGATACCAGCCCACTTTTTTAAAAAGTTCTTTTGTCGCCTCTTTACCACACCAGGTTGAAGCATCTGGGGAAATGGTAATTTTAGCAAACACCTCTTCGGCCTCGCGCCCCTTAAGTTCTTCAATAACAAAACCACCCGCTTTGTTTCTTTCTGCTTCTCGACGCGTTGTTTTTTCTTTGGCCATATATTACTTTGTATTCTGAATGCGTTGCATGATTTTTCCCATCTTCTTTTTATCTATCGCCTGAAGAATTTCTCGGTGTAAATCTGACTCTTCCCTTTCTAATTCCTCAACCTTTTTTACCAAACCTAAGTAGGCTTCAAGAAATTTATCCACGCTTTCCTTAGTAATTTTTCCCACCTCTTTTTTAGGCATAATTTATTCCTGTCCCTGTTTAGTTAAAATACTTGACACCTCTTCACTAAATTTTAACAGGGTTTCTTTCACGAGGTCTTGGAAATTTGGCACGGCTTCTTCCCAGAAGTTCATCATCTCTTTACCGTCTGCCTCTTTTTCAACCAAGGACATAAACTCATCTACTTGCGCCTCGTTTAATTTTGGCATTAGAGCCAGGCCTAGGCGGTATTCAGCCTCAACCATAAGTTGCGGTAGATAAAATTTCTGTAGTTCTTCCGGTAATTTATCTAAACCATTTTGAGATAACACTCCTAAAATGTATTCTTCAAGAAAAGTAAATTGTTTTTCTGGTTGGGCCATATTTAATATTTAAGATTATAAGTTAATTTGTTTTTAAAAAATTTATTAGTTTATCTATACTTTCCGCCTGTTTAGTATCCAGACCTCTTTTTATTCCTTCCAAAGCTTTGAGCAACACTGGTCTATCTACCAAACCAAATTGTCGTCTAAAATAGTCCATGGTTCTTCTACCTGTCTTTTGATCTTTGTCTCCTTCGGCTTTAGAAATATCCCCCTTTTGATCAAAATAGTCACGAAGAAGTATTTTTCTAACAGCCGAAGCAACAGTATTGTCATTGCCTCTCTCGACCTGTTTTCCTTCTTCAACCAGGTGCCATAGTAGACAAACTGGCTTACCTACGGCTATTCGAACATCAAAGTAAGCCCAAACTTTATGCTGCTTACCACCAATTGTAACTTGACGCGCCACTGCTTCGCGGCTTTCAGTTTTTAAATCAGTTAATTCGATAACTTGAATCCCTAAGACTTCGGTAATCCTAGCACGCAAGGCCTTGTCAGCTGCTGCTATATTTTCAACCTTCGGAGCATCATGGAAAAAAACTTCAATTACCCGCCTGACATCCTGTTTTACTTTTTGTTCTGGACTCATCACCTCTGGACCTTTACCAGATTCTACATCTGCCATATCCCTCTTTTTTTCTAAACCTCGTCGCAACAAATCTCCCACCAAGACATAGTCCTCTCTTTTTAAAAAGGGAAACTCCAGTGCCGGGTCAGAGACTGTTCGGCCTAAAAGCGAATACATCTCAAAACGCCACAAATCGCAAATCCGACCAAAGTGGTTATCCTGTATTTTACCCGTCTCAGGATTTACGGTCTCGTTAAGCTGTCGTAGTAATTTTTCCCATCTTGCCAACTTTGTATCACTGTTTGGTATAAGAGACTCCAAAGCCACTCTTCTTTCTGCCTTAGTTAATTCCTTTTTATAATCTCCCACTATAGCCTGGAGTAAGGGGCGAGCCGGTGCAAAATCTGCTGTTCGCCTTTCTAAGAAAGGCTGAAGGATGCTCTGTAATTTTAACATTCTTTCTCGGAGCCCTCTAAGCTGTGATTCAGTCAGCCTCCCCTCTCCTCCTCTTCCCTCGCCAGTTCGGGTATTAGACATATGTAAAAATATGTTTATGGTTTTTTCTTCCAGGCAAAATTAAAAAACTTCCCCCATATTTTACCACATTTAACCGGTGAAAACAAATAATTTAGCTAAAACAATTTATCCCCACATTTTGGATGCATCAAAACAAGCATATTGACAAAAATCATAAATAATGATAAGATGTTCGGTTTCCTGAACATGGCTCTTCGCCGACTGCGCGGGCGCGCAGTACGGCAAGAGTGGATTGGAGAGAGCAATGTCAGCGGGAAGCGTGACCACTTCGAAGTGGTCCAAGTTCGCTCTCGGGAGTTCGTTCCTGATTCTGGGTGCGTTGGCGTGTCTCGTGGTCCAGTGCATCTGGGGATGGGCAACCACCCTCAAGGGAAGCCCGCGAGCGATCGACAAGATGGGAACCGGCTACTACGAAGTCGTCCACGTCGACAACGAGTTCGCGCTCGTCAAGAGCGCGAACGAGGGGGGAATCCTCCTCAAGCTCGACGGAGAGGCGACGAAGTCCCTCCCGGAAGACCGCGACATCGCCTTCCTGATCGTCCGCGAGGACGACGGGAAGCGCTCCTACGAGTGGGCCTCCCCGCCGGAGGCCCAGCCCACCCCGACCCCCGCCCCGCCGGTCGTCGACAAGCCGGCGGCCGAGGCAGGCGGCCCCAAGCCGTAGGACGGCTGACCCCAAGGGCAGGAAACGAGCACCACTCGCCAACTGTCTTAGAACCTGTAATATTACAGACTCTAAGACAGGAGGATTAAGCGAGTGGTGCTTTTGTTTTACCTAAAAATATTTATCCCCAGTACACTCCCCTTTTCCTTCAATTAGTGGTATAATTAGTTTATCTTTTCTTTACTTCTAAATAAAAACATATGGATTATTCCATGCCTCCGGAGATAAATGCTTTTTTGCAGCGCGTTATTGAAGAAGCCCATGGCACTGAAGTCTCTGACAAATTTATGAGTGACCTTAAATGGAATCTCTACGGCCGTCTAACAAACTATCTCATGACCGCTTATCTTCAAGCCCTTCCCGACGAACGTTCTGACGAATTTGAAAATTTTATGGCAGGAGAACCCACACAAGAGGCCATCCAGGAATATTTAGGTCAAGTAATCCCAAATATCCAGGAAGTCACGGCTAATGCTATGCTTGAATTTAGAAATACGTATATTAATGCGGTTAAATCTTAATCGCTTTTTTGTATGCCCAAAAAATCTTCGAATAATTTAAACACACAAACAAAAAAATTATTGTCGGAATTCCAAGATTTGGAAAAAGAGTTTTTAAGTCTAAAAAATACTGCCCTTAAACTTCTGGACAAACACCAAATAACCAAAATAAAAAAGCGTATTACTAAAAAATAACTAAAACCTTATGGCAGAAACAAAAACACCCGCCCGATTGCCAGAAAAGCAGCGACCACAGGAAGATCACAAGGAAAAACTTGCTGCTGTTTCAAAAGAAGCAGAGCGTTTGCGTAAACAAGTGGAAGCAGCTGGTAAAAAAATGGAGGCATACGGAGACGAATTAAAAAAGCTAGAAGAAGAACTCCGCAAGGCACATTCTGAATCTAAAGACCAAGAGGCAGGAGTGGTTTTAATTATGTTGCGTAATTTGGAAAAGAAAGTGGCTTACCTTGATGCTAGAATAAAACGCAATGAAGTGGAAAATAAAAACCAAGAAGCACGGGAGTTGCGAGATAAGATAGTGGGAAATTTGGATGAGGGTTTAAAAATTGTCAAAGAAGCCATCGGGAAAAATCCAGGTAATACTCCAGAAGAAAGAACTACTAAGGAACGGATGAAGTGGGTGATAGGGGCGATTGAGGGGGCGAGAAAAAGCAAAGACTACGATGCCAAAGCCGGTCAGTTTACTGTTAGCGACCCCGACACTGGCAAGCAACAACGAGAAGGTTTACCGGTTGACGAACTAATCAATGTTTTAAATACCCTTCAACAAGAAGAAGCTAAGAAGGCACCTGATGTCAGTAAGGAAAAGGACGAACTTGTTCAATTAGTTAAATTCTTAAATAAACAAATACAAAAAACCCAGACCGCTGAACCAATCTACAATTTTGTTCTTGGAAAAGGTACAGACCCGAACTTTACCCCGCCAGCTTTTTTAAAAAAACGGCCTGACTTATTAGACCAATTCGATATTAGCAACCCAAAATTAGCGGAGAAATACGGCAACACTTTATCCGCCGCTCGTGATCTTATTAATTTTTTAATCAAGGAAACTGAAGGAAAAATTAACGAACTGGAAAAACCAGGCGCAAAAGAAACAGCCGAATCAAGAAAGATTAAAGAGATTGTAAAGACTTTAGAAGAGAACAGTAAGGGATATTTTGAATTACGCCCTGACATGAAAGGCGATAGACAACACTGGCGTACTCGCTTGGAATCTAAATACGCGTCCTTAGACTACCGATCTACTGGCAACCTCGACACAGATTATAAACTAGCGATGGAATTAATGAATAAACGCCTGGAATTGGTATTGCCACAGGAAGTAGACCTGCCAGCAGTTGGCGAAGCTCCAATCGAAGAACCATTGCCTGTTACAACCCCAGATAAACCCAAATTACTACCTCCTCATGAGGATGAAATAATTGAACCTGAAGTCATAGATCAAAAATTGCTCCCGCCTCACGAAGAAATAATTGATACAGAAACAGTACCAGAACAACTCCCTCCTCATCCTGAAAAAAAACTTTTGCCACCACACGAAATCCGTGGGTTACTACCTCCACACGAGATCATCCCTCCACCAAATAAACCAGCTTACATGGTAGATATTTCCGAAATCGTTAAACGTATGGCTTGGACACAGGCCGAGGAACGTGTTAACGAATTCCACCGGAACGGCACAACAGAAGTAAGAACGCCTAAACCAGAAAGAAAAGGCTTCTTTAAAAAACTAGGCGGTGGCATTGCTGATCTGGGTCGCGGGCTTTGGAATGCCGGAAAAGATATAGTTAAACATCCGGTAGAATTTCTGAGGCGTACATCCGTTAGATTTGGAGAACCTTATTATTTAAATAAATTCTACCAGGCCGCGCTGAAAGAAATTCAATCCAACCGTTCTTTAATGGCGGAGATTGAGTCTAAAGTACTAGGCAAACGCAGTTCTGATCTTTTCTCGGGTGATAAAGATCTTAAGAACTTACAAATTCTTGACAGTGTCCTTGAATCCTATACCGCTGAAATAGCGGAAGCTGAAGAAAAAGGCGAGGTCGTTCGTGACGACGAAGTAAATGGTGAATTAGCCAACCTGTTTTACGAATATTCTACCGGCGCAATTGCTGACCAAAAAACCTTTAATAAAGCGGTTCATGATCGTGTTGCTCCAATAATGAAAAGGAAAGGATTTAAATTTTCGAGTGATACCAGTCGTGCTGGTCAAGATGCCGGTTTAATGTACGCCCACAACTTTTTTGAGATAGCACAGGGATATAAGACTTATATACAAGAAAAAGTTGCTGAGATTACCCAGTCTGGTGAATATGCAAAAGGCGATGAAAAAGAATTGAGGAAGGCTGTAAAGGGCTTACTAAAATTAGACATCCAACTTGGTCTTAAAGAACGAGATGTCAGAGAGACTAAGCCCCGAGGCACACTACGTTGTCTTGAATGGTTAGTTAATAAAACTCAAAGTGTTCCTTATTTGAACAAGGTTATCGCCAACCCTCTTATTTACTCTGCTGCCGTATCTCCTTTAGCAACTATCGGTTTACGAGGCGGTTTAAGAGCACTTGGCGTTGGGGCTCTAGCTGGAACAGTAGGAGCGCTTGCTGGGCCACTAGTGGCTGCCGGACTTGGTGGTTTATTCTTGGCTGCTCGTCGTGGAAGAGACTTGCGGCATGATCGTGGTCTTGAGTTAAGGCGTCAAGCTTTAGATCAAGAAGTTGGCGGACGAAATGCCCATGAAGTTCGTAAATTCTCCTACGACATGGTTCGCCTTGACGAAGCCATACTACAACTCGAAGACATATATAATGCTCCCCAAATAGACAATGCTGATGTCGATTATGTCGCCCAAATGTATGCTCGACTGGGAATTGAAAAATCTCGCGGAGTAGACATGTTTAGTTCGACAAAATCTGAAGGTAGTGAACTAGGCACAAAAATTGCTTCCATTAACAAATTAAAAATTACCTTAAAAAATATTGAAAGAAAGCATCGTTTAAGTGTGGACGCTATACAAACTCAAATCAATAATCACCTCAATGGTCTAACTAATGACAATGCTAGTAAGGACAAAGAATTTGGTCGCTGGGTTAGAAAAGAAAAAGTTAAAGCTGCCGCACTAGGTGCAACTGGCGGCTTGATAGCCGGCACACTTGCTCAAGCTGGTTGGATGGCAGCTTCAGGTCGGTTTGGCGAAAGTGCACTTGGGAAATTAGCGAGCGTCATTGGCGGCGGAGCTGAATATGCACCGGTAGCAACAGGTGTTTCAGAAATGTTAGTACTGGAGAACCAGTTTATCCCCGGCACTAACACCAACATCAGACTGCCTCAGGGTTGGATAATGGACCGCGACGGAGATACTTTATCAATTATTAACAGTAAAGGCGAAATCGTTGCAGACAATATTGAAGTGCTTCCGGACGATTCTATCTCTCCAGATGGTCTCGATGCTATGAGAGACGCTGGGATAAGAGTTTCCGAACATGTAGTTGATGTCCCGGGTGAAACATTTAGTACTACCCTGCAAGAAGTCCCAGTTGAAGGAATGCCTGGTGCAACCCTACGTCTCCCAGACAATGTTAGCATTGTTCATGATGTTAGAGGCGGATACTACCTAGAAAATAGCAGTGGGAAAATCTTAAATCTCGGGCACCCAATCGAATTCATCGATGGGAAACTTACCCCAGACAGCCAAGATGCTTTGCGTAATCTTTTTGGTTGGGATATTGGTGAGGGTACCCAAACAATTACTGAGACCTTACGTAGCCCTGATGAAATTCGCGAGTATTTACGAGCACAATACAATAAAGGCATGGACCATGATGATTGGAGACGAATTTGGCATGGTAATAAAGATACTCGTTTACCATTTACGAACCAAGCCACTTCAATGGACAACCCCGACTTAATGGCCAACACTACACCCGGCAATCACTCCCCTTACTCAGTAGAAACTGGTGGC
>CAZEEW010000022.1:0-11634 GCA_964511375.1 uncultured Gammaproteobacteria bacterium
GTTTAGGTTAAGCGGTGAAGTGGGTGGAATGTGAACCAATTTTGAAACGGTATCTTTCTTATAATTTCACAATATTTCGTATGCCGCCATCTTCATCTTTTTTAATTCTTATTTTTCCTTGTTTTTCCAGTTCCAGTATTTTTGTTTTAAACGTATCACTCCAAAAAAAATCTGCGCCCGTTGTAAAATACACACCCTCTCGCGCCAAGACTCTCACTATTTCGTTAATGATGTTCTCATAATCCCCCCCCCCCTTGTTTATACAAAATTTCATCAACCAGTCCCATGGAGACGATAATGTCTATTGTTTGATCGCCAAAGGGCAATTGCCGAGCATCGGCACGAGCTTTTCCTTCAGGGCTTTTACCGGCGGTAATGATATCTGAATAATCTATGCCAAAAAACTTATAGCCTTTACTTCTCATGGCGTCAACTATTCGGCCTCGGCCAGTACCAAGGTCAAGAATGGTCGCTTCCTTATTGTTAAATTTGTCTCTAATGGATTGAGGAATGTCAAATATTCTGGATTCACCAATGTAATATTCTAGCTCATGGGCGTAATTCTCAGCTTGAGTATCCATGATGGGTACGTAACGATCGACGATTTTCATAGGGTTTTGTTAATTGTACGTCTACTAGTTTTACTCAAAAACTTGATTTATTCTAAGTTTCCTAAATTAGGATTTAGTAACAAAATAAAATATCAGTACTCAAAAATCAGTTTATTCAGAAAACACGACCGAGAGGCGGAAGCCCCCGTAGTCCCAACCGTACCCACGATGATCGCAGTTGACGTACCCAGCACCACCGTAACCCGAAACGCCGACCACCAAGCGGAGACCGCTGTCTGTTCCATCTTGTTTCAAAAGAGTAGAAGCGCACCATTCAAAAGTATCAGTTCCAGAATTCTCTGGATGTAGCAACGTGGTTTGAAGATTATTAACTAGCGCCGGGGTAATCTCTACTGCAAAAGCAGGGACCTCCAAGCCTCTACTGCGATAAGTATTTGTAATCTTTTCCTTAATTTTAGGCAACAGTTCTCTGGTTATCTGATCCCAGCTTAAATTAAATCTATTGGCCTCATCACCAAAAACTTCTTGTATTACTGGTAACAGCGGATCTCTAGAAGCGTCTGCCCCCTCTTTTGAACCGTATTGTTGTGAGCCATCAATATACTGCGGTTTTTGGATGGATTCAGTAAAGATAACTTTGCCTCCAAAATGCTCTGCCTCAGATTTTAGTGAACGTGTAAATGCTTGCCCCCAGGTTTCAGTAGCAGGGCCAACGATTGATGTATCTGCAGCTTGACCCCACCAACTAGGACGGTGTGAAATGAGCGGTGGTTCTTTGTCTTGATCCTCTCTTCGTTGAATTTCTGGATACATCATTGTAAAATAGTCTTCTGTAAGCATTTCTGGTGCAGGAGAAACAACCGGTTCAAGATTATCTGTCCCAAATAGTTCAGTTAAAGTCTCAATGTGTTCTGCACTAACAATGTCGGGAAGAACAGGTTCTTTCAAGTCAGGAAGAGAAACACCCAGCTCGGCAGCGCGCTCAGCCAATCTATCTTTGATCGCAGCACATGAAGAAATAACAAATTCTGGCACTTCACCACTCTTCTGGCGTTTCCTGATAGCTAAAAAATCTTCTTTATATTTTTTGTATAACTCGTATGCTCCCTGCAAATCGCCGGATTGCTCCTTCGCTCTAGCCTGAAGCAATAATCTCCCAAGCCTTTTCTCCTCATCAACACTCATCGTCTCTCGATGCTCAACTTCTGACTTGTCGGCAGCTAGTGCAGTAGCGTCCTTTTTAGTGGTTACCGGATCACTATCCCCTGTCTTTGCTTTACGCCGAAAAAAATCTCGAACTGAAGCCATTGATCTTTCACTCATATTAAATGTTAATAATTAAGAAAATTACAATCTCTCAACTAAGCCAACAATATTCAAAATATTGGGATAGTTTATTTTTTCTAATTCTTTATCGGTAGAAACCAATATCACCTGTGCGCTGATTGCCGAATCTACAAATATGCGCTCTTCCAAATGTGGGTATTCCATATGTCCGTCTTGTGCCAATAAAAAAAGCTGATTATATATTTTGGGGTCCAAATATTCGTGTATTCTCATCAATACCACTCTGCCTGATTTCATAGCATCTGCCAACTGACTAATCGCCTCTTCCGAAGAAAATTCCGGGGTCAGATCAATCGTGGTGACTAAATTTGAATTGGGCGCAAGAGCGGTTAGGTCTCCTAATTCCTCTTTTTTAATAACCAACAATCCAAGCTCTCTATTTCGGGGAGTTTGCATCTCGGAAACGACTTTATAAAAGTTACGAACTTTTTCCTGATTGGTTTTGCTTATCATAGGCTTACGTTTTTATTTAATTAACTCTTCAAGTTTATTACCCAATACTTCAGCCAATCTACTAACATTTACATTTGGTATATTCTCTACATTAGGTAAGACGCTGGGATAATAGGCCGCCACATGGTCCGTACCCGGCCCAAGTCCTATACCCAGAAGATATTGATCCTGAGAACGAGAGATATCTTCCACCACTCTTTTTAACTCTTCACTCTGATTAAGAAAAGCATATCTTGACACCCTATGAGCACTATCTCCTTCTGGCTGGCCATCGGATAACACAACAAGAAATTTATTTTCCCCCTGCTCGGATCTCAATATAGCTGAGGCATTATCTACACAATAACCATCATTGTTGTAATTGGCTCTATTATGTTGTCCTTTATTAGATACTTCCTTCTGCATCACGTTCATACCCTCTCTAATTTGGTCATTTAATTCGTCATCAAAATATTTATACCGGATAAGTTCGTCTTGAAAACCATATATAGCTACTTTTGCACCCCCCATTGTCGCAGCCACTTTTGCCAAAGCTTCCGCAAACAACACAGCTCCTTTAAATGTTTCTTGAATTTTCGAACCTGCCATGGAACCGGAAAGGTCAACCAGTAGCAAAAAAGTATAGTCAGGGCGCTCACTAGGAATCCTGGCCTCAAACAATTTCCTGTATTCCTTGCGGCTTTCATAGTCCATCGCTCCCTGCAGACGTAATTTTTGGCCAGGGAAGCGGGCGCGGAACTGTGGAAAACGTTTGGCTATAAATATATTCATCAAATCTTCAGCTACTTTGTCTATGTAAGGTTTAATTTCCTCGTAGGCTTTCTGGTATTCGCTTTTTTGTTCTTCTAATCTTCTTTCTAACTCTTCCTTGGCCTTAGCCAAATCTGCGGCTCTTTTTTTAGCTACTTCAGCAGCATCCTCTTCTCTTCTCTGTCTTTCTCTTTCCTCCGTCGTTGTCTCCGGCTGATCGGAAAAACGACCCCGCAATTCTTTAACCAGGTCAGTTTCCAATCCCTCGAACACTCCCTTTGCCTTTTCCTCCATTTCTGCAATAACCGCCTCACGCTCTTCAGGAGACATCTCCTCTAATTTCCCTCTGAGTCTCTTCTCAATCTCTTGACGGATGTCCTCTGGCATTTGATCTAATGGTAATGGCTCTCCCTTTTCTCCCTCTCCTCCTGACTCGTCCGCCTCGGGTTGCTTGTCCTTTTTCTCGCTTCTGGCTTCATTCGGCAAATCCAACTCTCCTTTTTCCATCATTTCTTTAATCATTTGCCGCACTGCTTCATCGGTTAACGATTGTTCAACCAGCTTCTGGTATTCCGGCCATATCTTTGCGCGAACCAACTCATACATCACTCTGGCTTTTCGCTCAATATCTTCCTCAGCCGGATCCTTGGCCGGCAATGTTTTATACGCTTCTTCTGCGTAGGCAATGGTGGTTTTTAATACTTCGCGAACCTCTTCTGGTACATCGTCTGAGAATTTGCCGCTGTGCCAATAACGGATTACTTCCAAACCATATTTAATATGTTTAGGAATATAGCCGAGCTTTTCCTCGGTCGTAGCATCCACTCTATCTTCTGTTGGCAAGTCCTCACTATAAACCTCTTCCATCCAATTGGCAGCACCATCGTATTTACCAATTACCCAATTATTAACACGTGGATCTTCAACCGCATTAAACAAAAAGGAGAATCCTGCTTCTTGCCAAATTTTTTTGGGAATAAAATCAGTTCGAGAAACACGACGATGCGCTCCTTCATGGGCTATAATTCCAAAACAATATTCCAAGCCCTTTCTCTTTATGTCCTCAGGATCAACTTCAATGGTATTGATAGGCTTAAACTTATACCTCCATCCTGGTTCTTTACCAATAACAACTCCCATAGCGAAATCCTCGCCGATAGTTCTCCCCATAGTTCGTAATCGATCCATGCGCTCAGCAAGTTCAACCTCAGACAATTCAACGCCAGGCTCGACGCTCTTATCGCCCTTTGTTACAGCAGACAATCCTCTTGCCAAATTTATCTCTCTATTACGCATACTCACTGACTATATTTAACAGCTGTTTCGCTTTGGTAATATTATGCCCGTGGCGCAGTAAACCCATAAGCGACTGCCAAGACGCATTAAGATGGTTGACGTCTACTGAATTTTCTGCGTAAGCTATACAGCGCTTCTTGAATAAATGTTCACTGCGTCTATAAGTATCAGGTTTTATCTTCCGATAAAAAGGCAAAAACTTTATTCCTAACACTTCTACTCCTTGGGTTATTTTGTTAACTTGTTCGTGACTAGGCGGAAATTCCAGTTTAAGTTCTCTTTTTAAAAATTCTCTAATGACAGTGGCCTTCTCTTGGCACTCTGCTTGAGTTGGAAACATCAAAATAAAATCATCAGCGTAGCGGACATAACGCTTTACCCGCAATTTTTCTTTGACGAAAAAATCCAGCTTATGCAGATAGATATTTATAAATAGTTGACTGGTTAAATTACCTAGGGGAATACCGTGCCGTTCGTTATCTGACCCAGAAGACCTGACATCATAGCTTGCGATAATTTTGTTTAGCAATTTGATAGTTTTATTGCACTTGATTCTTTCATTTAATAGCTCTAACAAAACTTTGTGATTAATAGAATCAAAACATTTTTTAATATCTCCATGCAAAACCCAGCACTCCTTACGGTGATTTCTGCTAACCTGGCGCAAATATTTGGAGATTAACTCAACCGCCTTATATGTGCCCTTATTCTTACGGCAAGAAAATGAAAAAGGTAAAAAAACTTTTTCAAAAAATGGATAAAGCACGTTGTATATTGCTTGATGAACAATATGATCCCGAACTAGAGGAGCAGAAATTGTTCTTTGTTTGGGATCACGAACCACGAATTTACTATAACCGCCATGCTGAAATGTCTCACCGTGCAAATCTTCAATTAATTCAAGCAGATTTTCTTCCAATTCATACTCAAATTCGCGCACCACCGGGCACGTTCTTTTTCCTTTTCTATATTCTTTCCAGGCCAGCCAAATATTCTCTGGCGAGGAAATCAGCTTATAACAATTTTCTATCACATACATATGAATACTATTTTGCTTCAAAAAACTTTTGGACTTTATTGCCAACTTTCACAACAAATAGCGCATTTCCCAAAGTTGGAGAGGTATAGTCTGGGCCTCAAAATCGACAATACTTGCTTATTACTTCTCGAAGCGATTATCACTGCCGAACAAACTACGCCAGTACTAAAAGATAAAGCGTTACTGGAGGCAAGCATCAAAACAGAACTACTTAAAATTTTCTTGCGGCTGGCAATAGAACAAAAACTCATAAAGGAAACAAATTATTTCTCCTGGTCAGCGATAATACTTGAAATCGGTAAAATGATTGGTGGATGGAAAAAATCGTTACGCCTGTAAGACAAGCCGATTCTGCTCCAAAAAACACGACCGAGAGGCGGAAGCCCCTGTTGTTCCAACTGTTCCCACGATGATCGTTGTTGACGTACCCAGCACCACCGTTATCCGAATTGCCGACCATCAAGCGGTGACCGCCTCTCATTATAGACAAAAGCATTACCACTCTCGTACCAATCGCCTCACGGCTCTTGGCTGTCTTTAGACCGCTTTTGCCCGTCGTGTCTTTCACTCTTTCCAGGTTATTACGGACAGGATAATTGTCATACGTTTAACGGACAACAGCTGTTCCGTATAACCTCACGGGCGAATCGCCATTTCTATTCCCTACCTCAGGTAAGGTACAGAAACCGACTGCATGAGCCCAATATAAATTTAATTTAGCAATTAGTAATAAGTGATTAAAATAAAGGACAATAATCAAAAATCAGTTTATTCAGAAAACACGACCGAGAGGCGGAAGCCCCTGTTGTTCCAACTGTTCCCACGATGATCGAAGGAGACGTACCCAGCACCACCGAGATCCGAACGGCCGACCACCAAGCGGTGACCGCTGTCTGTTCCATCTTCTTTCAGTAAAGGAGTTGAGCCCCACTCGTAAGTATCAGTTTGTGAATTCTCTGGGTGGTTAAGGGTACTTTGTAAATTATTAATTACAGCCGGAGTACAAACAACCTCAAATTTGACTTCCGCCAGGCCATGCTCTTTAAATTTAGCCACGATTTTTTCTTTAACTTTTGGTACCAATTCTGTATTTATCTGATCCCAGGTAAGACTAAATCTGTGATCGTGTTCAGCACCAAACACTTCTTGCAAAATCGGCGCCAGAGCATCCTTTGTCTTGTCCCGCCCCTCTTTAGTGCCATAACCCTGTTTTCCATCCACATAAGTAGGTTTTTGGATTGATTCCGTATAAACAAGTTTACCTTGAAAGACTCTGGCTTCAACGCGCATGGAATTAACATAAAGTTGCCCCCAAGTGGGCCTATCTTCTTCAGTACTAGTAGCAAAAGCAGAGTCTGCTTTTTCATTCCACCACGAAGGATGGGAGGAAACCAACCCTCTCGCTCTATCTTCTTCTGTCTGGCTTTCCGGATACATTGTATCAATATACTCATCATTAAGTTGTTCTCCGGAAAAAGTTGGAAGTAGTTCAAGATTTCCTCTGCCAAAAATTTCGCTTAAAGCCCGGACATGCTCTGGCGTAAGTAACTCTGGAATACGTGGGGTTTCAATTACAGGTGCAGAACGGCTATACTCGCTAAAGCGAGCGGTAATTTTCTCTTGTAAGGCAACAAAAGGCTCTTTTAGAAAATCTGACGCCTCCTCTTCAGCGGCTTCCGTCTCCGTTCCAAGCAAGATTTCCTTGTGTCCTTCAGGTAAATCCATACCGACTAATTCTTTCTTAATTGCTTCTAGACGCTTCTGAGTGGCCTCTTCCTCCGCTGCTCCTTCTACTCCTTTATCTTTTTCTCTCTGTTCCCCCGCTACCCGAGACTTAGGTTCGGCTACGTTTATTAAGCTTACTAAATCCACAATTTTTTTTCTATCAGTTATATTCTTACACTTATTAGCAAAACAATAAGTAATGGCGTCTCTAATAGTTTTTTTAATATTTCCCGATTCGTGAAATTTTCTGATGTATTCACGAAATCGCCAATCATCGCGTTGGTCAAAATCAAAAATTTGAGTTTGATCCTTTGCTAACTCGCCTTTACGCAACATTTCTCTGACCTTTGCCGCAAACTCAGCATATTTGGTATAGAGATCCCTTACCCATTCCACTCCATAATAGTCTGCCAAGGTTCGCTCTGTGGGAACTTCCTGGGCCTGAACAAAATTAACTTTTCCCGCCTTTACTTCTGGAGTCGGGACACCATCAGCGGCCATTAATCTTTGCGCTCTAATCTCTTTGGGAAGCTCACCCATATTCTGATAATTCCAACGAGAGATCCACTCAGCGGACAGGGGTATGCGTCCCTTGTATCTTCCCCCTGGTGGGTTGACAGTAGCAAACAAACGAAAATCTTTATGACGCGGTACAACTTTGGAACCGTCTTCAGATAGCACCAATTGACCACCCTTTTCCAGAAGAGCGTTTAACCGCACGAGTATTTGCGGTTCGCAGGTATTCACCTCATCTAAAACCGACCAAGCGCCATTCTTCATTTGCTTTGGTATATCCCCATCTTGCCAAACCCAATCCCCTTCTGGAACTTCAATCCCCTCCAAAGTGGCGATAGTTTCCATATCTTCTCTGGAAAATCCGACTAATGGCTCTCCGTGTTCGGGCGCAATTTCTTCTTTTTTAGCAGGAGAACCTTTAGCCATTTTAGACTCAACCAATCGGCGAGCACCATCATTGGTGCATCGGTCAGGATTTTTTAATAATGATTCAATCTTTTTTCGCACTGTTTCCGTACGTGGTACCCATTTGCCAATTAAATCGGTAGTGTCAGTCTGCCCATTCAACGACATGCGGTAAACTTCTCTGTTGCATAAGTGGGCCAGATACTCGATGGTGTAAGACTTGCCTACCGCAGCTTCACCTTCCAAAAGAAGAGGCTGGTCCAAAGCAACTGATTTGGCAATAGTTTGTAGTAGATCTAAAGAAAACTCGTCTTCGGAAAAAGTAGTAAACCTTTCTGCTCCAGGCACGCGAGGGGCGACTTCTCGGTGGCGGTCAATTTTAACTCCCAATACATCAACTGCACCTGGTTGAGTCTCCATTGCTCTTTTAACGACTCTTTCAACTGTAGGCGCTGTAAATTTTACGTCTCTTGGTGGTTGATCTCGTTCAGGCATATATAAGAATTTAGAAAGTTAAGCTATAAATATATTACTGCTTTCTCAAGGAATTGTCAACAACCTAACTTAATCTGTCATTATTATTGATAAACTTTGAGCCCCTTTGCTTTTGCATTATAGAAATTTCGTACCATTTTTTCCGCATCAGGGCTAGGTAGTATAGCGTCAGCTTATCCTTTGTAAAGGTAAGAACCGTTTCGGTCTCCACCTTGACAAAGGCAAGCTATCAGCCGCTGTAAGCAAGCCCGTTCGCTGCGGAAAATACGGCCTTCGCACGGACATTTAGATAATGGCCGTTTTTTTAATTATATGAGAATGACAGATTTCTCATCTCTCTCGGCTTTTGGTAGTCGGGAACGCTTCATAGCCGGCGAGCTTTTAATTGCCTGGTCTAACGAGGATTGGGCCAGTCCCTCTGATCACTTGGAGAACAGTGTGACATTGGAGTTTAATCCGAGTAGTGGGTATGTCTTCTTGGTCGATGAAGACTATAACGTAGCTATGTTAAATAGCGATAATAAGCTAGAGAATTGGCTTACCTGCCGTGATTGTGGTGAAGAGGGATTCAGAAGTGAAGTTGAATTCACGGATGATGGCTTATGTGCAAATTGCAATGAGAGGATGAATTGTGGCCAGGATGAATGTTTGTTAGAGCCGGCTATGGCGTAGAGCGAAATAAAAGGGATCGGGTTCGAGAGAATCCGGTCCTTTTTTTCGTGTGGTGATGCTTGTAGTTTTTGTGGCTATTTCTTAAACCAGCTAATGACAGTATCCAAAAAATATTTAAGTGGTTTTATTAACGATTGGCAAATATTTTTAAACAAAAGTTCGTTCCGCCATGGATAAGCTTTGCCACAATTATGACAATTTAATGGAACTGGTGTGTTGCTAACTCCTATAAAACCCTCAACATGATAATACCCCTTTATCTTAGCCCGGCAGTTGTTACAAATTGTTGTTGTTTCACTGCCACAGGAACTACAAAAATTTTGGTTATGCTTCGGGTACTTTTCTGCCATGCTATTAATTTGGTGGCCATGTTTTTTACACACCTGCATTGTATCTTGATAACCCATACTGAACTTAACTGGTAAGAATATTCTATTTAAAATTTACTATATTTTAATCCTATTTTACTCACTTGTCCATCTGCTATCCTAAATAAATATTGTACAAAATAACTATTCTTCCTCCCAATTCCCCAAACTCGTCTGGGTAAAAGCGTACGACGGATCAATAGGTTGACCACTGTGCCATAAGGCAAAATGCAAATGTTTACCCGTTGCCCAACCAGTACTCCCCTGGTAGCCAATGACTTGGCCAACAGTTACGGCATCACCAACTTCAAGGCTTGGCTTTTCCGTCAAATGGCAATACTGGGTGCGAAGAGAATTATCACTAAGGATGTTTATCTCATACCCACAGCCATATTGTACATCAGTTGCTTTCGTTACCTCATACCAACAAATCCCGTTTTCACTTTCATCACAAAATTTCCAGCGTCTAGTGGTGTTTTCTAGAATATTATCTTTAATAGAAATAACTGTTCCATCGGCAAAGGCCCGCACTTCCGTGTCTCGGGATGTCCTATCCGCTATATCCCACGCCACATGTTTAAGTCCAACTACAGCTGACGAATCTAAAATAACGCCCTGGGTTAAGACCCCTAGTGTTGGAAATACATACGGGTGAGCAAAGTCAAACCAGGAGTCGCCATAAATGGTTTTGTAGGTAAAGCTTTGGAATTCAGTGAAATTCGAGAGATTTTTTAGTTCCGTGTCAGATACTCTGCCCGTGCCTTGGATAACTGCAATAATGGAGGAAATAACGAGATATCCGAAAAACAGTATTGCAAGAAATAAAATGAGAAGTAAGACACAACATCTCTGTACTTTATGCCTTTGGGTATAGATGAGTTGGAGGATATAAGCCAGGCCCATACAGTGGAATATTAGGCTGGTGGCTTAGTCGTGCAGACTCGGTCTTCCTCTTCACTACTTTTAATCGAGAGCGGGATTTTGGAATCATTCACAATAAGTAATCCCTTGCCAACCTCTAGTCTTTCTAGATACGCTCGCTCGGGTTTATTTATGTGAACCTTTTCGTTCAATTTATCAAAAGAATCGCTGACCTTGTGCTTCATGACAAGCGTAACAGATGACTGATCAAATAAATCACTCGTGCGGGGAAATGCGCTATTGTAATAATGGTTAATGGATTGGACAATCGTTGTAACGCCGGAATTGTACTTTCTCCCCCGCAAAGCTAGGGACGCTAGTTTTTCAACAATAAGACCAGATTGAAATAATTGACTGGCTTCGTCAATAATGAGATTTTTAAACTTGGCTTTGTTTTTCGGGTGGTTAATGTAGTTCCAGTAGCTTTCAAGTATTACGACAATGACAAAATCCCGCTTGTCTACATATTTTAAGGCAAAGACAATGAGGTCGTCGTTGGCAAAATCTATGTTCTGTTGCTTGTTAAAGAGATAATACTGCGGGTGACTGGGGTCATTGTATGACCGAAGTACGGTTAACAGCCCTTCAATTGTCCGGTTTCTAGGTAATGACTCAATGGCTTGGATAAAATTAATAAGGACCGGCTGGGTATTATCTACTAAGGCGAGCTCATACACATTACCAATCACTTTTTCAATTTTAGTTAAGTCTGTCACCCCAATCTTCTCATTGCTATACATAGTCTTAAAAAGGTCGCGGACAAATTCAATTTTCTGGGCCTTGTATTCGGGCCCGGAAATATGAAAGGGGTTAATGTAATAAATGGACTTGTCGTTAAGTTCAATGTATTTGCCTTTGAGGTAATTCGTTACCATTTCAAACTCATTTTCCACATCCAACACAAACGACTGGTAGCCAATCATGCGCGAACGGATGAGGTCGAGTTTAATAAAGTAGGATTTTCCCGCGCCAGTTGACGCGACAATGGAGCGGTTATAACTCTCCAGTTCTTTACGGTCAATCGTAACCAGTGAGCGGTTAATTTCATCTACCCCGTAGAGAATACCGGTACTCG
>CAZEEW010000023.1:0-10819 GCA_964511375.1 uncultured Gammaproteobacteria bacterium
ATGCCGTGATAGTATATCTAATGTATTTTTGGCTAAAATAAACGAATTTATCCATAAAACATGACAAAATTTCAAATAAAATCTAAGTACAAGCCAGCCGGTGATCAACCAAAAGCCATTCTGCAATTAGCCGACGGTTTGGTTCGTGATTTTAAAAAACAAACGTTATTGGGTGTAACGGGTTCAGGAAAGACTTTTACGATTGCTAATGTTATTGAAAAAGTTCAGATGCCGACCTTAGTTATCGCCCATAACAAAACGTTGGCGGCTCAACTGTGTAATGAGTTTCGAGATTTCTTTCCTGACAATGCGGTGGAATATTTTGTAAGTTATTATGACTATTACCAACCCGAGGCGTACATTCCACATAGTGATACTTATATAGAAAAAGAAGCACAAATTAATGAGGAGATTGATCGTCTCCGTCACGCCTGTACACAAGCGTTACTATCTCGGCCCGACGTAATTATTGTTGCATCGGTCTCGGCTATTTATGGCTTAGGTTCACCGAAGGAGTATGAACGAATTGTTTTACATTTGCGTCAGGGTCAGTTACTCGATCGCCATGGTATGATGGAGCAGCTAATTAACATGCAGTTTGCTAGGACTAATGCGGAATTAAAACGTGGTACATTTTTGATGCGTGGTCAGGTATTTGAAATAATGCCGATTAATGAAGAAATGATTTACCGTTTTGAAGTTAGTGAAAAAATTGAGCGGATTGAGTGGGTAGATCCGGTTACTCGCACTGTAAAAAGAGAGATTGAAGATGCTTGGTTTTTCCCCGCCCGCCATTATGTGGTGAGTGAAGATTTAAAGTCAACTGCTTTAAACAGTATTCAAGAAGAATTAACAGCAAGATTGGAAGAATTAGAAAAAGCAGGGAAAGTTTTAGAGTATGAACGATTAAAGCGTCGTGTGCGTTATGATGCTGAGATGATCAAAAATCTTGGTTATTGTAATGGTATTGAAAATTATTCCCGTCATTTCGATGGCCGCGCACCAGGCGAACCACCATTTACTTTACTAGACTATTTTATCCACGGCGCCAAGAAACAGGGGAGTGGAAAATTTTTGACTGTTATCGACGAATCCCATGTTACTATTCCTCAATTACGTGGGATGTATGCTGGAGACAAATCGCGCAAAGATGTTTTGATCGACCACGGTTTTCGCTTGCCAAGCGCGCGGGATAACCGTCCACTAAAATATGACGAGTTTTCCAGCCGTATTGATCAGGTTATATATGTCTCGGCGACCCCTGATGAATACGAAATTAAAGAAAGTGAACAAGTGGTTGAACAAATCGTTCGCCCAACTGGATTGGTAGATCCGGAAGTTTTAATATTGCCCATTACTGGTGGCAAGGGGAATAAATCACAGGTTGAAGATTTAATGGAAAGAATTGAAAAACGGGTGGGAGATAGTGAACGGGTTCTTGTTACGACTTTGACCAAGAAAATGGCAGAAGATTTAACTGAGTATCTGAAGGAAAAGAAAATGAAAGTTAAATATCTTCATAGTGATATCGACACTCTAGAACGAATCGAAGTCATTACTGATCTTCGGCTTGGTAAAATTGACGTAATAGTTGGAGTGAACCTTCTTCGTGAAGGTTTGGACATGCCGGAAGTTTCTTTGGTTGGCATACTGGACGCAGACAAGGAAGGGTTTTTACGAAGTGCAACAAGTTTGATCCAAACCATTGGCCGGGCAGCACGTAATGTGAATGGACAAGTCGTTTTGTATGCGGATGTTCTGACCGGGTCAATAAAGAAAGCAATCGAAGAAACCAATCGCCGTCGGGAAATTCAGTTGACATATAATAAAGAGCATGGTATTACTCCGAAGACTATTGAAAAAGCTATCCGAAATATTTTAGAAGAGTTTGGAATTACGGATCCAAGCAAAAAACAAAAAACCAAACGAAAAGAAGACAGGTTAAGTCTGACGGATTTAGACACCTTAGGAGATGACCGTCCACTCGAGGAAATTATTAAGGATAAGGAAGGGCAGATGAAAGAGGCAGCAAAGAATCTAGAGTTTGAATTGGCGGCTATCCTTCGAGATGAGGTTCGAGAGTTGCGGACCAGAGTGAAGGTGAAAAAGTAGTTTGACAGCTTACCTCTTTCAAGGTATGCTGCCAATAGTTCTTTAGAAGGAGAGGTTTATGGTAGCGACCCGTTTTGGGCCGTTTTTGGCGTGTTTACACAAAAAATATGCAAGAAAAAATTATTATCAAAGGTGCGCGAGAGCACAATTTAAAGAATATTTCTTTAGAATTGCCACGTAATAAGATGGTCGTATTTACTGGACTGTCTGGTTCAGGCAAGTCCTCTTTAGCATTTGACACAATCTTTGCGGAAGGACAGCGCCGGTACATTGAAAGCCTGTCGGCTTATGCCCGCCAGTTTTTGGGCGGTATGCAAAAACCTGATGTTGAGGAAATCGAAGGACTATCACCAGCCATTTCAATTGACCAAAAAGCCCATAGTGCTAATCCGCGTTCCATTGTGGCCACGATAACAGAGATCTATGACTACCTTCGTGTTTTGTATGCTCGTATTGGTGAGCCGCATTGTCCACTTTGTGGAACAAAGATTGAAAAGATGACAACGGATGAAATGCGAGAGCAGTTATTAAAGAGTTTAGCCAAAAGAAAAGGGGAGACCATTATTTTGTCTCCGGTCGTACGTGGGCGTAAAGGTGAGTATTACCAGATGTTGTATGATTTATACAATTCTGGTTATTTAGAGGTGCGCGTGGACGGAAAGATAAAAAGTCTGCGGGAGAGAATCATTTTGGAAAAAAACAATAAACATAGTATTGATGTAGTAATCGACAAGATTCCTCTTAATGGTTCGGCCATTTCCAAAGAAGAATCGCGTCGGTTAGGTGAAGCCATTGAAACAGCGGTTGATCTATCTAATGGGCTTTGTTCAGTAATCTATTCAGACAAGAGTGAACAAATTTTTAGCACTGAGTATTCTTGTCCGAAAGACGGTTACAGTTTTCCAGAGATTGAACCACGTTTATTTAGTTTTAACAGTCCGTATGGCTATTGTCCTTCCTGTACTGGCCTTGGAACAAAAGAATTATTCAGTGAGGAAATTTGTACTCGTTGTGAGGGTAAGAGGTTAAACGAAAATGCTTTGTCGGTTAAAGTCGCCGGTAAAAACATTTGGGAAAGTACGAGCTTGGCAATTAGTGAGGCGCGCGAGTTTTTTGCGGAGATAGATATGGAATTGAATAACCAAGAGCGGGAAATATCTGGGGCGGTTTTAAACGAAATAAATAGTCGTTTGCAATTCATGTATGATGTCGGTTTACATTATTTAACATTAAATCGTCGGGCCGGCACCTTGTCGGGCGGTGAAGCCCAGCGAATACGCTTAGCATCTCAAGTTGGTACCAAATTGGTCGGTGCGTTATATGTTTTGGACGAGCCAACGATTGGTTTACATCAGAAGGACAATGAACAACTGGTGAATACATTGAGAAACTTGTGTGATATTGGTAACACAATCATCGTTGTCGAACATGATGAGGACACAATTCGTACCAGTGACTGGATTGTGGACATTGGTCCTGGCGCTGGAAAACACGGTGGAGAAGTAGTATTTTCTGGCCCCCTAAAACAAATGCTGGCGCCTAATAAAAAAGCCGACAATTTTAATAATTTGGTTATTGGCAATGCTGAAAAATCTTTAACTGGAAAATATTTACGAAAAGAAACCAGTATCCCAGTCCCTAAAGAAAGACGAAAAGTAGATAGCTCGACACCGAAATTAAAGATTAAAGGAGCGTACGAGAATAATTTGAAAAATCTTAATGTAGAAGTACCGCTACGACGTTTTGTTTGTTTAACCGGTGTTTCTGGTTCGGGCAAATCTACTCTGATGCACAGTGTACTTCGCCAGTCAGTTGTTAATCGTTTATTTAGAATAGATAATAAGCCAGTCAAGTGCAAAGAAGTGAGTGGTACCGAATACATTGATCATATTGTTACTATTGACCAATCGCCAATCGGACGAACCTCGCGATCTAATCCTGCGACATATACGAAAGCTTTTGACCATATTCGTGAGTTGTTTGCCGCAACGACAGAAGCGAAGCTTCGTGGTTATGGTCCGGGAAGATTTAGTTTTAATGTTCCGTCTTATCCAGCTAAAGAAGGATCGAACCGTGGTATTGGCGGACGTTGTGAAAACTGTGAAGGTAAGGGTGTGCTCGAAATTGAAATGCATTTCTTGCCGAGTGTCGAAATTGTTTGTGATGTTTGTAAGGGAAAGCGCTTCAACCAAGAAACGTTACAAGTTCACTACAAAGAAAAAAATATTGCGGAGATTTTGGAAATGACTATTTCTGATGCCGAAGACTTTTTTAAAGATATTCCGCAGATTGAGGATAAACTGAAAATGTTAAATGAAGTAGGTTTGGATTATTTGACCTTAGGTCAATCCGCCACCACTTTGTCAGGTGGTGAAGCCCAGCGTATAAAGTTATCCCGTGAACTGGCGAAGCGAGGGACGAGTAAGACCCTCTATCTTTTGGATGAACCCACAACAGGTTTACATTATGACGATGTGCGAAAACTATTGGATGTATTACAAAGATTAGTGTCACAAGGCAATACAGTCATGATTATTGAACATAACCTTGATGTTATTAAAAGCGCCGACTGGATTATTGATCTTGGTCCTGAAGGAGGAGATAAAGGGGGAGAGGTTATAGCTATTGGCACACCAGAAGAAGTGGCCCGACGTTCAACTACTAGCCATACTGGTAAGTATTTGAAGACAGTATTATAAAGAATTAATAGAATCCCAGCTTGAAAAGCTGGGATTTTACTTACTTAATTATATTGTAGATTTCTTCTGGTTTAGAATCTGCTGGGATAAATATGAGTCCTTTAGTTTTTGCTTGTTCGGTAAAACTCATTAAGTCACGTAAAATCGCAATGCGCTGTTCTGGTGTTTTACCCATAGCGTTCGTTCTTGTATTAACTTGGAAACGTTTTTGTAGGATTTCGGGAGTCAAGCTTAAATAATACACTTCACTAAAAAGGTCAGCACATTGGAGAACGTTTTCCGCTAAGCCAAATAGGTAAGTATTTTGTTTTTGTTTTTTTAACCAGCGCCGCAGAATATTTTTGTCCCAAAGGTAGTGGTGATTTTTTAGCCATTCTTGGTTAGCGTTTTTATTAAAAATCACTTTGTTACCGTATTGGTCGTGCCAATTGCCTAGTCCGGGGATTTTATCAGCATCTAGGGCGTTAACCCCAGCCTTTTTTAAGTATTCAGAAACGTATGTTTTCCCAGAAAATGGCATGCCGGTAATAAGAATAAGTCTGCGTTTTCTTCCCCAAAATAATTTGGTGAATAGTGACCCAATAAAGAAATATACAGCTAACAATATGCCCGAAATTGTGATCGTACCAGCTTGTTCGACCTTCTCTCTGCACTGTTCATTTGGTACCAGTATTTGTTCAACACAGCAGCCCACCGTCTTCTTGCCAGTGTCGGGATCTTCGAAAGTATAAGGTGAATTACAGCCGGAAAGATACTTGGCTGACCAGTTAACACACTGGAGTTGGTTTGGTGTGCAAATGGCTGGGGTAATAGGGGAGTCCCCGATAAGGAAACCCGAAAGCAATGGGAAAATGTGCCCAGTAATAGCGGTGGGAATTAATAGCCATTTTGGATTTTGATTTTGGTTTTTGAAGTAAGGGAAATAGATTTTGAGGTAGAAGAAAAATAGCAGGAGACAAATAAGTACACCCACTAAACCACCCAAGAAGATATGAATATTTGATTTCGCCCACCGTATTGTCCCCATAAAGATTAGTTAGAGACTCTTGAGATCTCTATTATATCATTAATAATATGGTCTGGATGGGCTTCGGTAATTAATTTCTTGTTCTGGAATCCCCAAGTAATTCCAATAGTTTTAACACCAGCATCCTTTCCAGCTTCAACATCGCCTGAAGTGTCTCCTACATAATAGCTGTGGTTTTGGTCTAAGGAATAATCGCGAACGATATTTTTAATGGTCCCAGCTTTTTCGTGAACTCCTCCTTCGATTTTTGTTATATATTTTTTTAAACCCGAATCTTCGATTTCCGGCAAGAGTTTAGAAAGTGGATCAGAGCTCACGATAAAAATCATATATCCCGTTGTATACAATTCAGCGATAACATCTTTTACGTTTGGGTATAAATTTGGGTCACCCACTTCATGGATATATTTTTCATACAATATACACTGCTTTTCTTTGGTGAGATCTGGTAAATACTTATTCCAAAATTTCATATAAGGTAGAGTGAAGTTTTGCCTAATTTCTTCTGAAGTGATCGGATCTTTGCCTAAATCCTTAAATACCAAAGCACAGACTTGGCAAAATAAATGAAAGTTATCACTTAGAGTGCCTGACCAATCAAAGATAAAACCTTTATTTAACATATCCTGTTTTAGTAACCCAGTTTAATTGTTTTTGGATTGATTTTAGTATCTTTAAAATTAATCCAGAGCCAAAAGAGGCGACTAGCGCGCCTTCAGAAAATCTATCGCTGCGAATAATAGCAGTTATTAGTTTACATTTGATCGGAATGCTGACTGAATCAAAATCAAAATTTTTGTCTGTCATCATAATCCGACCTTCTTTCCAGTTGCTCCAGTCAAAATTAACTATGATTGGTAATTCAGAAATAACTTTTCTAAATTCTAAAACAAGTGGCGATTCTTCCCAATAGGGCATTTGCATTATATTATTTTCGTCGTTGTTTCCACCAGCTATTTCCCCAAATTTTGTTTGGCTTTCGATACCAGAAATTAGATCTAAAAGGGGTTGCCATTTAGTTTTTGGATATGATTGGATGATTTCTTGATAATTTTGTTCGTTTAGTTCCATAGAATAATGTAATTTTAGAGTTGAAATTTTATTCTGCCTAACCTTGACTCAATTTTATCGCCCTTTTTAATATTTATTTGATTACCTTAATAACTTGACTTGAGAGTTTTTTTATGTTTATATTAGCGCCATTTAAGGACGCCTCAGTAAGGCGCACAGGAGGTCGTGATGTCACAGTCGCTTCGAGACTGGATCGTCGGGAACGTGGCCAAGTTGGAGGGGATGGCGAAGGAGAGTGTCAGGGACGATCTTAAGGTATCCTTGGTACAAGCGGATTGGCTCGTGATGCATGCATCAATGCTCTTCGTCTTCCGGAGAGTGATCATCATCAACGGCAGCACGACCGTAGGTAAGTTTATCAGCACCCTCGAGAGTGCGATGAACGGCTGAGAAAGGAGGATCTCGATGCCGAGAGCGCCGCCGAAGCAAGGTGGCGCGACATGGGCCACTCGCGCTACCACCTTAGTTTCTTTATGGAAATTAAGGTAGGAGATTTAGCGAGTGGCTTTTGTATTTGTAAAAGAAATAATTGAAAAAAGTCCAATCAAATATTTCACTCACATTATTTATTGACCAAAATGTAGTTTAATGGCGCACGGTTATCCACGCGTCACACCAGAGCAGGAGCTCTTCTTGACCTGGTGTGATGCTGGATAACCGTTGTTATACAATGTCGCGCGAGCGACTTGCAGAACAACGGGGACCGGGCGCCATTATGCAAAAGCGCTCGCGCTATTTTGCATCAACGTTCGCGTGTATACGAAGTGCGGCCATTCTTAATATCCCTGAGTTATTCTCATCATTTATTTATTTAAACGATAAAGCCTTTACCTCAGTTGCCGCATTTGGGAGAGGTCAATTTGGCCTTCCTCTGAAAATATCTAAAGCCAAATTGGCCGAACCGCATACACGCTGTTAGTTGATGCTGTGAAACATTTTATGCCGATTTTTTGTTGACTTCTATTAAACCAAATATTCCACCGATACCACTAAGTATAGCAGCGGTGATTCCGCCGAAAACGCCGCCACCCCTAAGTTCAAACAGCAAAACCAAACCTAGTATTAGCGATACTGTAGACCAAGCGAACAATTTTTCAGGTCGCCTCATTTTTTTAGCTGCGACTATGAGACTAACCCCCAGTGCAAGCGTAATTAAGAGAGCGACTATTTGATATGGGTGTCTTAATGAATTAGAAAAAGCGTTTAGAAATGGTACGATAAAAGGAGATGGCGGTGTTTTTACTGCTGACTGAATGAAATTATATAGAACAATCCAAGCAATTGTATTTAATGCCCCTGTAATAAGTACAATTATACCGGAAATTAGTACCAGCAAGGCACTTGTGTTTTTATTCATACTATTTGGTTTAATGAGTAAATAAAATGTTTCACAATTTCGCCTAATGGCGCACAGATATCCCATCGTCGCGCCCGGGCACGAACCTCATGTTCGGGCGCGATGTGGGATAAGCGCTGTTCGGCGATGTCGCGAGCGGGGCCGAAGGCCAGCGAGCGGCTCGTCCGACAGCGCTGTAAGCGCGGCCCGTTGCAGCGTCCGAGGAGGCGTCCGTTAGGACGACGACGAGAGCGAGCGGAGCGAGCGATGTCGCTGCAACGTCCGCGTGTATGCGATGTTTGCTGGCTGTACAATATCGCGAAGCGGTACAGCCAACAAATATGGGTGAAGTGAGGAGGAGGTACGACGACGAACGGAACCGCATACACGCTGTTATATGATGTCGCTAATTCTCCGTCCTTATTGCTTTCTTTCTCGATTCTTGGATTGCAATTCCTAACACTATTATCACAAGGCCAATGATGGAACTTATCAAAATTGGCTCATCTACCAAGAAATAAATGTAAACCAAAGATAAAAATGGTGTTAGGAATACGATATTTGCCATCTTTGCTGTATCTCCATGTTCAAGCGCTTTGAACCAGAATACGAATGCGAGGGCGTTTGTCATTATTCCAAGCCAAGCAAGTCCGGCGAGCTGCGCAAGTGAAACTTTCGGAATTGAGGAAAAAGCAAAAACAGTGATAAGCACTAAAACGAAGCCAAAGCAGTAATAAAGTAACATTGATGTAAATGTCTCATATTTATGCTTTTTCCCTAACACCGAAAATAGGCCGTAAGAAATTGCGCCCAGAATTGCTAAAATATCACCTTTTGCATTGGAGAAAGTGAAACTAAGCAGCTCGCCCTTTGTTGCTACAACATAAACTCCGATGAAACTCAGAATCAGCCCGAGCAGTTTTTTAAGAGTCAGTTTTTCTTTTAGAATCAAGATGGCAAATATCACCACCATCATTGGCCACATGTAGTTTACAATGAAAGCTTCTTGAGCTGGTGCATACATAATGGCTCCGAAAAGAAAGATGTAGTACAAATAGCAACCGAGCGTTCCCATGTATGCCATGCGTACAAAATCTTTGGCCTTGTATTCTTTGAGGAGCCTTAGTTTGCCTTGTGCTATTACGATGGTGAGCAATCCAAGAATCGAGAATATAAATGAATAAAACGTGAGCTGTATATTGCTGATGTCCTGTAGAAGTAATTTAGCTACGGCTGCAGTTGATGCCCAAAGTAGCACCGACAAGCTCACGTATATGTATGAAATTTTGGTTTTATTCATAGGAGAATTAGCGATTTCATATAATGGGCCGCGCTTATCCCATCGTCGCGCCCGGGCACGAACCTCATGTTCGGGCGCGATGTGGGATAAGCGCTGTTCGGCGATGTCGCGAGCGGGGCCGAAGGCCAGCGAGCGGCTCGTCCGACAGCGCTGTAAGCGCGGCCCGTTGCAGCGTCCGAGGAGGCGTCCGTTAGGACGACGACGAGAGCGAGCGGAGCGAGCGATGTCGCTGCAACGTCAGGGATAAAAGAAGTTTCTGGAGCGAAGCGGAAGAAATTTGGGAAAATGCCGAGCTGAGGCATTTTCCTTTTATCCCTTGTTATCTGTCCCGACGACTGAAAGGAGGAGAGCGCAGCGGGGTGCGTAGCGAAGCGGAGCAAGTTCCCAAAGCACGCGTACTTCAATTTTACTTCTTTTTAGAAATCATCACTTTCATCGGCCAATTTAGACAATACATTCCATCCTTTTTTTCAATTCCAAGAATTTCCTCAGCACCTTCTAAACATTCTTGAGGCGTTGTTTTAGTCATTGCATGAATTTTATACAAGAATGTTCCAATCTCTTCTTTAGTTTTAAATTTCCATTTGATATTGAGGTCATATATTTTTGGTTTCTCTAAACCTGATAAAAAACAAAGGCTTTCAGCGAATTCGTCTGTCCAAAAAGCAACTTCATGTCCTGTTACACAAAATTTTGCAACTTTGTCGTCAAAGTGTTTGGCCAATTTTGAGCCATGCCAAACATCGGCAATAACTAATCTTCCATTCTTTTTTAGTATTCTTGCAAAATTTTGAAAAGACTTTGTTTTGTTAAAACAATGATGTATTGCACCAAAAGACCAAACAGCATCAATAGTTTCTTTTTCTAGTGTAAGAGTATCAGCGCCCGCTTCGACTAATTTAATATTTTTCTTCTTTAAATTTTTCACTTCATCTAATTGTTCATTTGAAGGGTCTGATACGATAAGCTGTTTTACCATATCAGATAATATTCCTGAAAAAAAACCGCTTCCAGCTCCAACCTCTAGAATGACTTCATTTTCTTTTGGTGCAAGATACTTCTTCATGACTTCAATATCTTCATCTCTTGCATGAGGAAATTCTCTTAAACATTCTTTGTATAAATTGGCTCTTACGCCACTAAATTCTGCCATAGTTTTGTGATGATTTCTAAATATTATAAATCTTACTATTTAAAGCGTGCTTTGGGAATTACACATAACGTCAGTTGTATCTGAAGTTGCGTAGCAATTTGGGTGAAGGCTTTTGGAAAAA
>CAZEEW010000024.1:0-9334 GCA_964511375.1 uncultured Gammaproteobacteria bacterium
ATCGTAACCAGTGAGCGGTTAATTTCATCTACCCCGTAGAGAATACCGGTACTCGAGGAAATCTGGGGAATAATAAAAGGAAAGGTAAAGGCAGCAACGTCTGTATTAATGTCACAGTGGTTGCGCGTTCCAGTGTCGCTATACCCGGCCATAAACGTGCCTTTCAGTCCTTCAAACTGTTCATAGTGGTAAATCCTAGAGCGCATCATTTTGCGGTTGAGTAATCGTTCTAAATTCATGTGCACAATATTCAAAGCCTGAATCGTGTCAGAGCGGAAGGTCATTTCTACTTTTAGGTCAATGGGTTTAATTTCTGAACGTAAATACTGCTTTTCAATTTTTTCCGTACTTTCGAGCACCAGATTATCCGCAATGTTTTTGGGCTTGTGCTGGGTATTTTCATCAAAAATTTTGGCTTCAATCCGTTGGCGTTTGTCCGAGAGTTTTACGACTGCCTCGGCTGGATCTTTACTGGTATAGGTAAACATAATGTCGCTCGCGTAGGGAAACATAACCATTTCTTTAAACCAATCAATATAAGCGTGGGAGCCAAGTTCACTTACAAATTCGGAGCGTAAATACAATTTGTTGTTAATACTCATGAGGTCTATATTTTCGTCTTCAATGTAATCCGGACTAACTTTGTTAATAACTGAAAAGGGCAAGCCTTCTTTACTGGCTCGCGCACGGTGTTCATCCAGGTGCTCATAAAACTCGCGGTTATTCACAAACTTTTCTTCGTCCAAGTAACTCATCATCACCCGGACAATTTCGCTCGTCGACAAAATCTTGCTTTTCAAATTAATGGCCTGAAACTGGGATTTGAACGTGGCTAAAATTCCCATCATGCTTTGGCGTACTTCCTGGAAAATTTCTGCTTCAGTAATTTCGCGTTTTTTCTTAACGTCTTTTTCTTCCCGGCTAATAATGTCTTTGGACAGGGTGTATTTAAGTTCGCTAAATTCTAAAATTAAGTAGAACTTTTTGGTAATAATCTCGTAATCTTTGTTCACTTCCCGAATAAAGTCCGCGTGCTTGCGAAATAAGTCATAGGTACCAAGACTCCGGATACTGTAGGCATGTTCCAGTTGGTTAATGTAGTCACTGGCATTGGTTTTTCTTGTTTGCACTAAAATGCGAAGCGGGTACTTAACTTCAATTTCCCGCAGTACCTGTTCAAATCCAACTATCGCCCGCCGCTTTTCTTCGTCGTCCATGAGGCTAAAGTTAGCAGGGAAGATTTCTAAACACATGCGGTAGGCCCCGCTTTTCATAATAATGATCCCGTCCTTAATGTCTTTGAACTGCCAAAAGTGGGCCAGCGTTTGGTAGCTTGGCTTACTCTTAAGCAGTAGTTTGCGTATGTATGACATGGTAGATATATATAGCGATTAAAATTAGTAGTATTAGTCCCACGCTCAAGGCAATTAAGATGCCAGCAAAAGTCTTGGTATTACTCCCTTGGTTGTAAATTAATTGCCTGTTTTGTTCCCGGGCATCCCCGCTTGCGCTATAGTGGTTGTAAATAAGGACGCGGGGTTGGGTTTTGTAATAGGACAAGATAAAAAGGATGTGGCGGTAAAAATTCCGTCCGCGCAGTTCAACAATCCCGAGCAAGGCAAAGCCCGTGACTAGAAACATGAACACACTCGTTATTACTTGTTTAGAAACTAAGCTAAATATTCCAAAACCAGTAAAAAGGGTGGCAATAAAAACCAGAATAATTTGTTTGGTTGTTAATCCCCAAAACAGAGTCAGCCTATACCCTTCAATTGATTCGGGAATATCTATTTTCGTTTTCTTGTCGTCAGTCATAATTTGAAATACCGTTTAAGGGCCATGACCGTGCTGGATCCGCTACTGAATCCCCGGCGAACAACGGAACGGAACCCAGCAACTTCTGAGGCTTGGGCAATTTGGTGCACGAGGTTATTACTGTCGGCAACAATGGCAAGGCCTACGAGAATAAGGATAAGGTTACCAAGGGATAATCCGTCGGAAGTTAGAAAGACAAAGATCATAAGTAAAATAAGGAGATCAAAGGCGAGACTAAAGCTCGTGACAATAAACTTATTCCAGAAAATCATGCCCATGGTGCGGGTCATGTCAAAAAACAACATGGGCGAAAATATGGGTGAAAGTAGTATCATAATGAGGAGAATAAAATACCGCTTGGCATTTTTAAATACGACTAAACCAAAGAGAATAATGAAGACGAGAACAAATAGGGCGAGGGCAATAAGCGAAATGCCAAAGCCCGTAAACGAACTCCAGAGGTTATCTGAGAGCAAGGATTTCAAGGCCATGGTTAGTCCATTAGCGACCGGCGTACTAAAGAGGAAGGTGGTAAAGGCAGCGGCCGTTTTAATTATGGCTTCGGCAATATATCTCGCGAAAAATACCCCGGCAAAGCCTAAAATCATTTTACCAAGGTCGCCAACAAAGTCGGCCGAATAATCATTATCCATGGCAAAGAGAATGGATTTAAAGTAATGGGTAACGACGAGCAGATACACCCAGGCTAAACCAATAATCTCGCTTAATTTGAGAAGGCTACTAAAGTTAATGGCTTTGTGGGCGTCGTCTGGCGCAGAAGAATTAGTATCAAAGACAACGGTTGGAAGTGTAAACAAGAAGTCAAAGTGAAACTTATCCAAAATGTCTGAAAGCGCTACTCCTAAACCCCGTACCATTTTATTAATAATATTTCCAATAATGTCATTAATAGTTTTCTTGACGCAATCAATAGTGTCGACGACAACTAAAAAGCACTTTGGATCGTTCATGGTAATTGAGGTGTTTTTTACGTCTGAACTTAAAAGATCGACATTGTTTACGGTTTCACCGTTCGGTAGTTTACTCGTAATATCTTCCTGTACATTGTTATAAAACCGACTGACATAGACCTGGTGGAAGGCAAAGACAAAGGCACCAGAAATAAACAACATGACCAGGCCCACAATCACGGTTTGGATCATGTAATTGGAGCGGGCAATATCTGTCTTCTTGCCCGAGTTACGAATCACGCCGGCAAGGGCAATCACAAAAACTCCAATGACTAAACTCAAGGCAATAATGGTTGGGACGTAGTGTTGTAGTACGGCATTAATTAGATTGTCCATACGGGATTATTGGGGTAGTTGAAGCACTTAATTGTTTACACCCTTCAAAACCATATAAGAAATATATCTTTGGCTCTTTATCCCATTTAGTCGTGAGACGAGCTAGGGTTAATTTAGCGTCGATGCCATTAAGTTCAAGAATATGGCTGTCTGCCAGACTCATGGTATTGCTTTTGGTGTTATGGAAAATAAGGTAGGAGAAGAGACCGGCGGGCTGGGTATTTGCATTTTTGTTTTTTAAGATACTTTTGTCTTCAATCTGGGGATCACTAATGTCTAGGATTTTATCTCCTTGTGGCATTTTCCAATCGGGCTTAGTATTCATGAATTCCGCAAGTTTCGGCATTGAGGCATAACGCCAGTCATGCAGGTCAACACTCGTTACTTGTTCGGTGTTTGCGTCAATGTTACAGACAATAGTACCGAGTTTAATAAGCGCGGGTGCATCGCTTAAGAATCCTTTTTCTTTGGCATAGGTATAGCGTGCTTTGGCATGGTTTTCTAAATAATTAAAACTCTCGGGCACTACTTCAGCTAAGTCGCCACCGGTGTCAGGGCGAAGTCCGGGATTAATAAAGAACATGTCTTCAAATTTACGTCTCGTAAATTCTTGGTCTTTTCCGTCCAGCCAATTTTTAAGTTCTTGGGTAAAGGACTCAACCGTCTGGTTTTGTATTTTAGATATATATCCCGCGCTCTCCCAATAATTTTGATCAGCGACAACTGTTTCCTGTGGTTTTTCTGGGACACTGGTTTTCTTATCTGCACCAAAACGCCAGATTTGGATGTACATGATGGTCGCAAAAATGACGCTCAAATACAAAATGGCCCGAGCATTAAAATTCGGAATATATTTTTTAAGGGTGTTATCTAACCAAAACAATGGTCCGCGCAATGGTTTTTTCTTAATTTCTTCGTCCATAGGATTTATGTTTTAAGCGTCTTTAATACCAACGAGTCCTAAGACATATAAAATAATGCCAATGACAAATATGGCGCCAAATGTTATGGCGACGCCCACAATCGTGGCTTTAAGACCATGCTTGGCTTCTTGGGATTTAATGGGGTCACCACCGGCGGATTGGAGTTTAATACCATACCAGGCAATCATAATAACGGCGTAAAGTACTGCCAAACCCAAAATGACACCAATCGCAATATTGGCAAAATCCCGAACCGGCTTCATTTTGTCTGACTCCCAGACGGACATATCTGGCTTAGGCAAAGATTGGGCAAAGGTAACGGAGACAAGAAATAGTTGGACAATTATACCAGTGAGAATAGATAATAGTTTTTTCATACAAGCGTATTAATTAAGTGATTTAGGTTTAAAGATAATATGCATAGAGTTCCCTGATAAAAATGGCGCGTCGCTAATAATTCTTACTCCCTCGACCTTTAATCCTTCTTCCAAGGATTGGGAGATAAAGTGAATGAGCGACGCCTCAAGGGCGCTACTTGAAATACTCATAATTTTATCCGTGGGAAATAGCACATGATCACAGGGCATGAAGCCTCTGTTTTTCAATAATTCCATTTTAGCGACAAAGTTCATAGGAAGACTTAGATCAAAGGCAATAAAATGTTGCTCGGTGTTTAATACGCCTTTAACTATTCCGGAAAATCCAGGGATATGCCGTGGCAAAGACCAGACATGAGTTAGATCTAAATCACTATGCGAATCTACTTTTTTCAACTCGCCGTTTTCATAGGTAATACCAATAGTTGATTCACTAAAATGCGGTTGAATATACCAGACGGGATAATGATTGGTTTCAGCTAAAAGCATAATTTCACGGATGTCTTCGTATTCTTTAGTTTCCTCAGGTGAGGAAGTAAGAAGTGAACTTTCTGGTTTAATTTTTTTTAAAAAATCTAACCACAGAAAATATTCGTGCGTTACCGAAAGCTCCTCTTTTTGTGGTAGAGTTTCTTTCATTTCTAAAATAATTTGTTCAACCATATCAGCGTAAAGGTTGCTCATAAGAAAGAAAAGAGTTTTAAGCGTTTGGTTAAGTCAATGGTTAATCTCCCTTGCCGTTCTACTTTGACCGTCTGTTCGCTTGCATAAATGGGCTCAACAAATTGGGTGTATGATTCAATTAAAGTTAGGTTGGTGGTAAATATGCGAAGTTTTTGTAAATAACTAGCTTTATTCATGAGAAGCCCGAGCCAAAAGGATTGTTCCATTTGTGGAGAGTGGAAAATAAAGCGGAGGGTGGTATGGGTAGTTGTCTCTGGATTCATGTATCTGACATACCGTTCAATTTTTCTAATCATGGCTTCGGTAGATTTAGGCGTCCGTTCATATTCACTATACACGCACTCACTTACCCCAAAGGCTGTGTAATACACGGTATAATCCGCGGTTAAAACTTCAATATTTTTATCGCTCCTAAACTCCCTTTCTTGCGAGGCAGTTTCACCCTTAAAACATATTTTCAAATTGCCCGCCGTGTTTTTCGCTTCCAGGCTCGCGAGTTCCACCACCTCCGCTTCATGGCGAAAGGAATTCCAGGATAAAATGGTTTTAGCCCGGGGATAATTTTTCAGGCGGTTTGGGTCGCAGTGTGCATATTCACGCATAATACTTAGTCCTTGTCGTGAGAGCATGTAATACACCGGCATACCCGCACGCGAGCCAGTAAAGACTTTAAAACTTTCCAAAATTCCCGCTTGCCAAAGATGCCGGAGTTTAAGATACACATAATTCAGGCGATCTTGTTGTTTTAAAAACCTGGTAATCTGCCAGGCGGTCGCTATTTTAAATTCAAAAATAAGGGTCAGCATTTCTAACGTGCCATCATTCATTTGCACGTTATATATTTTCGTATCTTTTCTTGGTGTCAAAGAAACATCCAGGGTGTTTAAAAGCATATTAATAGTCAAAGATAGTTTTAATGGTGTTGGTAGACTCATTGTTTTCGCTGGCCGTTGCAACCACTGATTCTTCGGTTGCTATTTCTGTTTCTCCTACTTCGGCAAAAGTCGTATGCCGGCCCATCTGTTCAAAAAATATTTGTTCGCGTTCAGCGGAATAATATATGTTATTAATGGTCGCACGTTTTTGTTTAATAACCTCAAGTGGCGTACCATAGCGCTCCATGGTTTCTTCAATAAATAATCGCTCGGTATCTTTGGCAATATCCTTGGGGTGGTCAGTTCGTTTAATGCGAATAGACATCGCTTCTTGGGGCGTGCCATAGACCAAAGTTTTAATGTAAGCCGTGCCAGTGGGAAGATTAATAATATCTTCGGCAGTCACTTTTTCACCTAAGATTTTCTCGGCAATTTCCGCGTCATCGACCGATTGGGTGCGCATGAAAATTTTGGTCGCAATATTTGACTCAATAGACTTTTGAATTTTTAAGTCTAGTTGGCCCATGAATTGGTTGGAGATAATAAGGGCAGTGTTAAACGCCCGGACTTCGGAAAACAAGGTTTCAAAAATGTCGCTTGCCACTCGTTGGAATTCATCGACGACAAAGACCGCACGTTTGCGTTCTTCAGCTGGCAGCCTCGCTTGACCGAAAATAGCTTCGGCAATGTGAGCCGTGAGGTAAACGGAATAATATTTTTTCATTTGCTCACTGCAGGAACCTAAGTTGGCAATAAAAATCTTGTTGGTATTAATCATGTCTTCAAAGGTAATTTTGGTGTCGAGACGGTCGGCAATATTCATAAATTCCGGATAATCCAAGAGCTTACCAATTTTGTTATTCGTGGTTGCCAAGTATTTAGCCAAATCATTGTCCGTGCGTTTTAGGATAGAACTTGTCCAGAACTTTTGTAAGCGGGGCGGTAGGTACTTTAAAATATTTTTAATCTGGTTGGGTTCATGGAGCAAAATGTCTAAGCCAGATAAGGATTGTTCCGGTAAGACATAGGCAGTCGCAAATAACTGGCGCAAAATATTTTCCAGTTCCGGTCCCCAGGAAAAGGCTGAATCAATTTGCACAAACCGCTTCATAATGGAGATCAAAAATTCAATCCGCTCATCATTGTTTTTGTTGCCGGAAAACTGGGCAAAGAAGGGAAAACTTAAGGGCTTGTCTTTTTGGGCCGGTGGATTGAAATATATGACGTCGTCTTTTCTATGTTCAGGGATCATGGTGAGTAAGTCGGTGGCGAAATCATTTTTCGGGTCAATAATGAGGCAGGCGGTTTGTTCCTCGTCTTCTTTATGAAGTAAGTTGTGTAGCATGGTTTTTAAGGTTTCTGATTTACCCGAGCCCGTACCGCCTAAAATATATACATGCTTTTTCATGTCTTCCCAGGTCGGGATGCCAATCGCGGTATCTTCTTGCATCCGGAAATTAGAGTGGCCAAGACCAACAAAGAACCGTTCCGAGATTTCCCGCATTTCATGGCTCATGGGCAATCGTTTAAACTTACTAATCTTAATGGACAAAACCGTCTCGCTGGTAATATTTGGCAAATGCCAAAAGGAATAGAGTTCGCTATCTGACACGACTTGACCGTAATTGGTATATAACGAAAAAGGCCAGTACCGAAATTTGACTCTTTTCAGTACTGGCCTCATGACAATAATGCCAGATAGCTCGTGTGCGCTAATTATGTTTTCCACTTGCTTGGTATATAGCTTGTGGTGTTTGAGCATGTTCATGTTCTTTTGGTTAATCTCGTTCAAGACCGCTTGGATGTTTATGACTTTACTTTCTGCTTCGTCCGGCATCGGTGCAACTGCCCAGTAGGAGACAATGATTTGAAAGAGCGAGGCTTTCATTTTCTCAAGCATGGCGGTAGCAAGAGACGTGACCAGTTCTGACACATACACTCGGTTATGCGCGCCAGACTTTTTATCGTCTGGCAAGCTCTGGATTCGCTCTTGCTCTTCCAAGAGATAGTGAATGATTTGGTTAAAAAAGTGCGATGCCGGTGACAGACAAATATTGTAGGCCATAAACTGTCCCTTAGCTAATCCTTCCATAGTCGAAATAATGGAATCCACGGGGTCGCTTGAAACATCTTTGAATGTCTTTACCCGGTGGTAAAACTTGCCTTCAATCGTGGATTCACCATAGCACAAAAAGCTTTTATGGTGTTTAGACAGTTCAGCCATAACCGTATTTGGATTTAGGTCAACAATTTCAGCATTAGGATAGGCATTAAAAATGGCTTTTTCAATGCGCTCAACAAAGACGCTCGGAATGTTTAAACGAAATGAAACAAAGGGATACTGGGCCCAAATTTGTAAGCCAAAAAATACTTGGCGACTAAAATAGATTTTAATAAGGCGGAAGAGTTTTTGGAAAAAATACCAGGTGCGAGAAAACGAATGCGCGCCTTCAATGGGGTCAAGGTACGTCGAGTGAATAGCCTTCAGTATTTTTTGTTGCACTTGAAAAGCCGTGGCCTGTGAATTTTTCGGGATAATAATTTCAATGTATTTCGTGTCTTTGAGTGAGCGGTCAAGGTCTTTGCGTTTAAATGTAATTTTTTCAAAGGCATGAAAAATCCGCATCTGGTTCATGCGGATAATCCAATACAAACAAATGGTAAAAACAATGAGACTTAAAAAGATAATCCCAAGCGTTAATTCCCAGCCTGGAATTTTCTGCATTACATTAAGCCATAAGCTGTAACCGACCTGGTTCTCCATACAATATATATTATATGTGTATATGGTCAGTTTTGTTTTGTATTTTTTTGTCCGCCGCTTTGCGGCGAGAACTTTTTGTTTTTGCTAAAAACTGAAACGGTCACCCCACTCCCACTCCCACTCACCAACCCATCACCCCGCCCAACCAAGAGAAAGAAAGTACACAAAGAAAAAAGAAAGAAAAAGAATTAATTAGGGAATAAAGGTATAAGGATTAAAGTTAGAATAGAAAGGATTAATAGATTAAGAATAAATTAGTATTAGTAATAATACTTTGCCGTTCAGTAGATTCTCTGGTGAGATAGAAGTCAAAGAATTAGGGTATGAAGTAATGGCTTAGTTAAAAGTAAAAGTAAGCCCGTACTAGTTGAACACTGATTCACCCAGCTGTTCACCTAGTAGTTATGTTGTCTTAATCATAGCACTAGCGGCCCAGAGCGTCAAAAACCAGTCTCGGACTTATGCACTGTAGGGCAGAATTTAAGCCGATTCAGTTGACGAGACTGGTTTTTTCTAGTATTCTATCTTTCGTGTTTAGACATTAGGCTTGTTGCAGAAAATAGTTACGAGCCTGGTTGTATAAACGCAC
>CAZEEW010000025.1:0-3824 GCA_964511375.1 uncultured Gammaproteobacteria bacterium
CTCTAAGGTTGGCTGGGTAGAGAATATTAATTAATTTATATATGGTAGTTATCAATCCTTTTAGTAAAGAATTAGAGCAAGGAATGTCTGTTTACAGACCACCCAGCTCAACTGGTATTTCGACTTCTGCAATGCCAAACCCTTGGCAAACACCTACTAAACTAAGTAGTGTTTCAGTGGCGACTCCTAAACCACAGCAACCAGCTGTTCCTCCAACCGTAACTTCTGGAGTAAAGACCGCTTCTGCTCCAACACATCCGTCTCAGCCCTCAGCCACTCAATTAGAGATTTACAACAAAAATACTCTTTCTAAAGGATACGCCGCTCCAGGATATTTAGAGAATGATGTTTATGGGAAAAAACTTGCTGGCGAAGGTTGGGTTTACGGTACTGCTCCAACCACTCAAACTCAACAACCAGCAGCTCCAGTTTCTCCGACTACTCCAACTACTACCACAGAAACTACCACTCCTTCCACTAATTGGGCTGATGCTTTTTATTCTAAATACGGGATTGATAAAGTAACTTCTCCGACCCTACCGGCACCAACAGACACGATGTCAGAATATGGTTTAACCAACGACCAAATTCAAGCACAATTAGAACAACAGAAAGCGGCTATTAAAGCTAAGTACGATATTTTAAGAGGTGAAGCAGAAACTAAAACTGAAAGCGAAAGACAGGCTAATCTTTCCGGTCTTTATAGCTTAGGTGAAGTTAACCCATTGTCTAGTGGCACAGCTTCAATTGGTACTGCTAGCCAGGATGTATTAAACAAAAGAAAAGACGCTTTAAGTGCTATGGAGTCAGAAGAAGTTGCCGCTGCTATTGCCGCTGCTTTTGGACAGAAATTTGACGCTCAAGGAAGGGCGAGACAAGCACAGCAAGACACCGAACAAAGAATTAAAGACCAGTACGCCTTAGAACAATCTACTAGAGAAGAAAATGTTAATTCGATTAAAAACGCAATGGCAATGGTAGCTTCTGGAAAACAACTTGAACAGGCGGATAAGGATAACGCTTGGAAAGGAATTTCTAATCTTCTTACTAACTTTGGTTCTGGAGCTTTTGATGGTGCGGATGCCTCTACTCTTGAACAAATGGAAAAAGCGGCCGGAATACCTAAAGGCACTTTAAGCCGAGGATTAAAAACAATTAAGGAACAAGAATTGTTAGGTAAGGCTAATAATCTAAAGGAAGTTGATGGCACATTGTACAATATAACTTATGACGCTAACGGTAATCCGAAGGCCGATGTCGTTGTTAAGGGAACTCCAAAAAGTGAAGCTAGTTTAACTCCAGCACAAATTAATAGTACTGTAAACGCAATTGCTGGAGCTTTTGACAATGAGCCGATTGTTAAATCATATAATACAGCTCAGGAGGGATACCAAACTATAAAAAATATTGGCGTAAGCACCAAGAGTCCGGCTGATGATATTGCTTTTATTTATGCTTTTGCGAAAATAATGGACCCAAATAGTGTTGTTCGTGAGGGGGAATACAACACAATCCAAAAATACGCTCAAACTTGGGCTGATACATTTGGATTTAGCGCTAAGAGAATTTTCAGTAATACTAACTTTTTAAGTTCAGATGCAAAACAAAAAATGCTTAATGCCCTAGAACCAAAAATTAATACTTTGTCTTCACAGTATAACAATTTATATCAAGAATATCAGAGACAAATTGATGATGCTTATTCTGGGAAAGCTAGACAAATTACTGACTATAGCAAACCATTTACTTCTGATGATGACCCGTTGGGATTATTTAGTAGTGGTGGTGGAAACCAGCCTTTTAAGTCAGAGGGGAGCGACTCTGATAACCGCTCAGTTCTAGGTCTAGGAAGAATTACTGGTTTTGGGAGTAAATATTGGAAACCAGGGCTGGATATTGATTTAAAGAAAGGTGACCCCGTACCAAGTCCGGTTAGTGGCAAAGTAATTTTTGCTGGTAACAACAAGGGCTTTGGTAATCAAGTACAAGTACTAACTTCTTCTGGCAATAAAGTTTGGCTATCTCATTTAGACGCTATTGGTGTAAAAGTAGGGGACACTATCTCAAAAGGCCAGTACGTTGGTAAGGGTGGGAATACTGGAAATGTCTATTCTGATGGCGGGGGAGACGGTTCACATCTCGATTTAACTGTTCAAAAACCAGACGGAACTTATTTTACGGCTAAAGAGGTATACGATAGATTAAAAAACTTTGTTTAATATGTACACATTACAACAATTTGGTCAACAGGTTAAAACCAAATATCCTCAATATGCCAATATTGATGATACTGAATTAGCAAACAAAATGCTAGAAAAGTATCCTCAATATCAAAAACAAATTACTGGCTTTACACCTCAACAGACTAATACAGTTCCAGAAAAAGAAGAAACTCCAACCAATCTAATTACAGGTGCTTTTAAAGTTGTTCCTAAGGTTGTTGATGTAGCAGAAAAAGCAATTAAATTTACTGGCATACCTTGGTTAGCTGGAAAAGCTACCCAAACTTTAGGTGGTGCTGTTGGAGGATTAACTGGAGGATTGGCTGAGACAGCTAAACAGACATATCGAGCAGCAACAGGCAAAGGATTTGATGTTGGACAAATTGGAAAATCCGCAGTCGAAAGCGCAAAAGATACCGCAGAATTTGGTAAATTTGTTGGTGAAGAAGGAACAACAGCTGCTCCTTTTGCAGGGCTGGGTAAAATACCTTCAGCTGCGATTGCCGCTCCTACTTTAGTTGAAGGCGTAAAAGAAGGTGATTTAACTAAAATTGCAATCGGTGGTCTTGGTGCAGTTGGAGCAAAATTCTCAAAAGGCAACTGGATTGATAGAGCGATGTTTAGTAGTGGAATTAAAACGGCCACAAAAGAAGCTGGCGAAATTGGAGCTAAAGAAACTAAAGTACTCGATAACGCTACTTCTGAAATGCGTACGATTTTAAGACCAACCCAGGGAGAAGTAAAAAACATTGAAATACGTCAAAATAAAAATATAGATGACTATTATAAATTGGCCGCTGAAGAGAAGTTGCCAATTAAAGAAACCCCAGATAAGAAACTGGACACAGTCGAAGCTAGAGATATTTTAAAACCAAAACAACAAGAAATACATAACATTTTAAATGCTCAACTTGATACTAATCCTTCACAACAATTTGACCTATTAAAATTAGGAGAAGAAGCAAAAAATGAATTAAGTAAAACAATTAAAAACGCAACGGATTTGAAATCAGCAATAAAAGATGTTGACGAATATATCGCCGATGCTATCGACTTTCAAGGCAGATATTTGAGTGGAAGACAATTAAATGAGTTTAAGTCTGGTATGTGGTCAGCTGGTTATAATATGATGAAACCAACTGCTCAAAGTACGGCTCGTAAACTCGGACATCTTGCTAAAGAAATGATTGAAACTTCCTATGACGATTTAACGATTAAAGAACTAAATGAATTAAGCGGTAGATACGCTACTCTATCTCATTTATTGGAAAATGCCCAAGGCAGAGTGATTCAGGGTGGAGCGTTAGGAAGAGTTTCTTCTCAAGTGTTAGGTGCAGTCGCTGGTTCAAAAATTCCAGTAGTTGGCCCAATCGCTGGTCAATGGTTAGGAGGTAAGGTTTCAGAAGCTATTTATAGCCCAGCAAGAAAAAGTGCAAAGATAGCAAAACAAGTTGAAAAAACTGGTACAGCTGGTAAAACTTTTAAAGAAACAACTCAAAAAGGAGTTAAGGCATTAGTGGAACAAAAACCAAAATATCCAGCTCTGCCTCCGCCAAGAATAAATACTCCAACTGGTAATATTAACTTACCTGCACGTACCCA
>CAZEEW010000025.1:3924-8064 GCA_964511375.1 uncultured Gammaproteobacteria bacterium
AAATCCCAACTCACCGATATATGGAATAAGGCAAATAAAAAACCGAGTAAATAATTTTTTATCCGTAAATATTGGCTATTATAATAAATAATATAATTGCCAAAGCAATTAAAACATTTTTGGCTTTTCTTTTACGATCTTCGTCTTCTAATATCCAACCCAACAAAATGATTGACCCTGGAACTGCCAAAATTATAATAATAACAAATAAAATCGCTCCTACAATAGTCCAAAACATATTAATTAATTATTACTTCAACTCTTTCTTCTTTTTTAGCGACCTTTATCTGTTTTACTTCTAATTGGATATATTTTGGTGAATCATCTATTATAACTCCTGCACAGTTCATCTTTAAACCGTCTACAATGGGCTTTACAGCGTTGTAAGCTCCGTCAAGGTCAAAATGCCTAGCCGAGTATAAAATCACTTGAATTTGGGCGTTTTTTAAAGGCAATTTGCCAAATTGTTTTCGGCTTAACATCACCTGAGTAGCGACTTCTTCTTTCCAAGCATTATTCCAGCGGTTTTTTTCGTAAAAGTGCATACGCTGGTTGCTCATATTATGCGGTATCTTTCGGCATATCCAACTTCCTTTCTTTTTTAGGCACACTTGGTTTAGAGTTAGTTTCATATAATGGTTTATTACACTTGGGGCAGTTAAAAAATAACGTTACAATATTGCACTTGTTGCATTTTTTAAATTTAGACTTTTTTTCTTCATTCATATCCTCTTAATTTTTTAAGTAAATATTGCTTATCTAATTCCCAGTTACGCTTAGAATATTTTGCCATATCTAGTGGAGTCATTTTTAGTAATACGTGCAAATCAACTTTCTCTTTAGTTTCTCGAAATTTATGCACTCCTTTTTCTCCAGTGTGATGTAAAACGCAAAGCGGAACGTAATTCCAAAGTTCCGAGATTTGTTGTCGAGCGTAAGTAAAGTTGTGGTGGATTTGTGGTTTATTACTACAAAATAGACACTTTTTAAAATAAGGATCAGAGTCTATTTTTTTACGATGATTAGCTGGAATTGTTCTCATACTTTTTTAGTGTTCCCTCCAAATCCTATTTTTTTCATATATTCTGAACGTGTTTTTTTATTCATTTTAGACCAGCGTTTCTTAGCAATTTTAGAAGCATATTCCGAGCGTTCAGTTGCATTCATATTTTTCCAGCGTTTTTTGCCTATTTTACGATAATGGGCGGCAATGATTTCATCTGGTTCAATTGGTGGTTTTACTTTTATCGGCATATTTTAATTGGTTTAAATTGTTTATTAACTGCTACAAATACTAAGTTGGCTGTGGCTTTTAATTTTTTATTTACAAAAACTTCAACTATTCATTGCAGGTTACGAGGCCACCTGCGGGGCGCTAAATTATTGCGTAATCATCTCCACGACCTCCCCATCCACGATGTGAACGAAGCGGACGTGGCCTTCCTTGGCATCGGCCGTCTGGACGTAGTGCGTACCTCCATACACCGTGTCATCGGTCTGGCCGTAGTGTCCATAGAACACATACGGCACGACTCCCACCTCACAGGGGAAGCGAGCGAGGATGTTCGGCGTGTAGAGGCCCACTTTGACCATATGCCGGAACGAGAGCGTCTGGGGCGTGATGACCGAACAGTACCAGTTGTACTCCTCGGCGTGCTTCTCCCAGAACGGAATGTCCTGACAGTCGCCGTCCGAGACGAGAACGAAGTGCGCTCCCTTGTGCCAGAATTCCTGGTGGAGAGGGCCGACCAGGTCTTCCCAGTACTCTCTCGGCCAAGTGGGGATCGGGGTCGTACCAGCGATGTCGTGATTGCCCGCCAGGTAGTATATCTTGACTCCTGGCAGATAGTGAGCGAAGGCCCCCTGGAACTCCAGGTAGCAAGAGGTGGCGGTGGCTCGGTGGGCGGGGTTGCAGGCCGTGATGTCGCCCGTCACGATCACGAAGTCGAGCGGCGGGTCGTGGCTCTTGATGGCCTCGAAGACCGCCTCGGTCTCGTAGGTTGCGAGCCAGTAGCCCCACCGGCTTTCGGTGGAGTCCATCACGGCGAACCAGAAGTCGTTCGACTCCTCCACGACTTCCATTGGGATGCCCTGCTGGCACTGGCTGTTGCCGAGGATGAAGGCCGAGATGACGAAGATGGTCGAAAGAACGAAGCGACGCATTTTGTCCTCCTAGCGTCGAGGGCAGACGTAATTATCTGCTAGATGCCTCCTTTAGTTTACTAGCAAATAATTACTGTAATGATTCAAAATAGTTGTTTGCACACAATGTATCTTGGCTTTCTTTCGCCAAGGTATAAAGCAAAAACACCATCATAGCTACTATTAATGGCAATATTATAAAAGTAAAAATTGTCATAAAGATTCTAAATAATAGTTCTTCGTACTTCATAATAATGATTTAAGATTAAGCACCTACTCATTATCTAAACATTCTCTACACCATCCTGACATCCAGAGTTCCTCTTCTTTCCCACAATTAGCACAAAGCTCTCCGTTTTTTAATTTAGCGAGTAGCTCTTCTTTTTGGGCTTTCAACAGTTTAGTAATAAAAGCCACTAATTCCTCTTTAGTTTCACCGGAAAAAGTATCAAGAGGGTAAAGGTTTCGCCAGTCTTTGAAAGAACCGATGACTCTTTTAGCATTCTCACACTCTCTACCTGTATGACAAGGGCAGTTAAGACTTAGGCACATTGGTTTATTGTGTTCAGGGCAACCATCCCCATAGTAGTGTGTTTGCCCTTCTGGATTCTCTTTAAACATAGGTATAAAATAGGTAAGATTTAGGTATAACTATACTAATTATTACTTAGTCCTCTATAAAAGGGTTTTAGATAATATCCAAAGAGCTGTTAAAGTCCCTAACACACCAAATATATATTTTATTAATTCGCTTAAATTCTGTCCTATTTCCATACACCACATTTATTCCTTGTTTTTTAAATCTAAAACTTGGCGGTGACGATGTCCGGAACTTTGAACCGGTATTCGCCTTAAAGACCTTATCTTATGGTCGTATTGATAAAATTATACGCCAATTACGGTTATTTTACAAGGAAAATCCAGCCTCTTTTGATGTTCCGGCATTCGCTGTTAAGGTCTATTAATCTTAAATTGCTTAATTTAACTAAAATTCATCACCTCTCGTTAAGGCTTCCTCAATCAGTTTCCTTTCTTTCAGGTATCGGGTTATGGCGTACCACGCCGAGTTTATAAGCGGTATGAGTAATGCCCAGCGAGGATCATTCTGTACATAGGCCAAAAGGATCGGCAGGATGGACGAGACTCCGGAATATAGGAAAACGATTGCAAGGTGTTTCAATGCTTCTTTATGTGCTTGTGTCATAGTAATTGTTTTAATTTTTCGATTGCTTGTTCTAAATGGTTCATGACCTGTTCGGCAATCGCAGACCGGTCAGATTCACTGTTTTGACCTCTAAAACTGGATACCCATTTTTGGAGATTATCTCCCGAGCAAGCTGTCGAAGCACCGCTGACCTCACGATGGCCGAGAACATTCTCTTTTGGAATGTTGTACTTCGACATCAGCTTTTTGAGTAATTCCAACAAAGAGGTTAATTGTTGAACGGTCGGGACTTCAGTCATGAAGTTTCCGGGCAGACAAATTCCAAGTGATTTGAAATTCATGCTATCAGCTTGGCAATGTGCCCCGATCGTATTCTCGGCTCGTCCCGGCATTACTTTTCCATCTGGCGTTATGAAGAAGTGATATCCGATGTCACCCCATCCTTTTGAGATGTGATATTTTTTGACCGCTTCGAATGTAGTGGTGTCTCTGGCGGTCGCAGAGTGATGAACAATTAAGTATTTTATGTTTGATGATTTAAGTTCCATATTATTTTGCGATTGATATTAATAAGTTAATTAGTGCTGTTATTAGACCTCCCACTGATGCCGTAGCTAAAATCCAAAAGAATCGCTTGAGCCAATCAACATCTGTTCCTACTTTTGTCAGATCGGTCTGCAAATGCACCAAGTGATTGTCTTTGATTTCATTTACGGCTTTTTCAACTCTGTCGAGTCGTTCATCCTGTATTTGATTTTGATAATTTGTTTTGTCCATATAATTATTTCGGAACATATACTGAGTCGAATCTGTTGATGAGACCTCTGCCCTCC
>CAZEEW010000026.1:0-6885 GCA_964511375.1 uncultured Gammaproteobacteria bacterium
CCTAATTAATTCTTTTTCTTTCTTTTTTCTTTGTGTACTTTCTTTCTCTTGGTTGTGCGGGGTGATGGGTTGGTGAGGGTGAGGGTGAGGAGGAGGTGACGGTTGACGAGTGATTGACCTGTGAATTACCTGACATATCAACCTTAAAACTAAGACTGGGAGAGGAGGGATAGCTGCTAAGGAGAGAATTTGGAGGTAAGTTATACATTTATGCCCGAGACATTGACCCCAGAACAACAACTTGTACGACTCCATGCCCTTGTCAAAGAGACTGAACCGGCTTTGTGGCAGACCCAAGAATTCCAGGATAAATCAGGTGGCGACCTTGATGTATTTAGCAATCTTAACCGGCATTCTGCTGGCTCCTTATCTATTGGCGGACAAGAGGTAAAACTGACATTTTTAAGCGAGCAGGAAGTTGCTGGCGATTGGAAGAAATATATCCCTAAAGAAATAGCTACAGAAATCATTCATACTCTAGAAAAGATCTCAACCCGTTGGGGTAATTTAGGAGTTTTAGATGAGGTATCAGTATGTCTTAAGCAACCTATTAATCCTGAAAACCAGGAGCCGGCTAATGGTTACACACCAGTGGCTTTTATAGTTGATCAAGCTTCGCAACATGTTACCGAGATTCCTGCTGGTACTGTTATGTTGTTTCCCCATGCTCTAACGCCAGAAGTAGGACTGGGGCCTTATCGCGGGACTATTAAAGATTTACCACATATCGCCGGAGTAGTTGCGCACGAATGGTCACATCAGTTTATGAGTTCAGAAAACACCGAGCTTTTCCAGGAGTGGGTCAAGGCTGTGCCAGGCTGGGAAAAAGCAGGAGATGCCTGGGTGGTTAAAAGCAATAAACTATTACCTACACCATACAGCAGTAAAAATCCGACTGATGATTTTATTGAAAGCATGACGCTTTATTTACTCAAGCCCGAATTGCTACAAAGCGAGCACCCCGAGCGATATGCGTTCTGTGAAGAATTTGCGCGAAGAAACAAAGGAAGAGAAGAGGATAAAACCCAGTAATTATAGCTAGATCGCCAAAACATCTAAAATATCTTCGTACCCTCGTGGGAACTCTTTTTTAATATCTGCTAGTACGGCTGGTTTTTGATATCTTAAATAATGTTCGCACAGACTCATCGCACTTTGGAATTTTTGGATAACCTTATGGGAATTAGTTATGCCTAAACTTCGTACTCGTAGTTCGACACTGGTCCACTTTTGCTGAATAACTTCCAAGAGTTCTTTGGGTGTCAATTTTCCGTATTGTTCAATGAACTCTCTCTCTCTCTTGTTTCGAGTCATCCCTTTCACCGTGACGCCACTGCTTGCGCGGCCTGCTTTGTTGTTCGAGTGGTAAATAATAATCGTCGTGAGGATTGTAACCGCTGGGGTCTATTTCTGAGTGAGACATAGGACAAAATTATTTGTTAAAATTTTGTATAGCAAGAAATAAATTTGCGCTTATTTCTTCTCCCACAAGGACGGATATTCCCTACCGGACGGTGTTAATAACTTAAAATACTTGGCCACTATTTCTTGTGGGGGGGGGTGAGAAGTCATAGACAGATAAAATTCCTCCTGGTTTTAAAACGCGGGCCATTTCTGGTAATAACTGTTCAAAGTTATGTTTATATATACTGTCATCAAAAATTCCTCGCCCATGGATTATATCAAAACTAGCATCAGCAAAGGGCATGTGATAAGCGTCGCCTCTTACTTGATTAGATCCTGCATTGGTTCCCCAATCTTTTTTATCCAGACTCACGCAATTGACCCCTTGATCGTTAAGGTACCGAGATAATTCGGATGCACCTCCACCTAAATCTAAAACTCGAGGATTTTCTAAAATATCCTTTCTGTCTATTTCCTCAAACGCTCTGGCAACATCTCGCCATACGCGCTCGGCATCTTTTTCTTCAGTTAGATGCTCCATAGTGTAGTAAAGTAGCTTACGTCCATCTTCGCCCATAAAATACTAAGGTTATTTTAAATCATTTCTTGCTCGGGTCGGTATTTGCGTTTCACCATACTAAATACTTCTTCCAAACTTACGTTTACCCATTTTTCATCGTGGATAATATTTATGCCGTAGAGATCCATTAGAAACCTCGTTGTTATTTCTGTCCAAGTCACAGTGTAATCCATACTTGCTTCTCCAACTATACTGTCGTTGGCAATGAAAATGTCTTTAATGAGTTTACGGAGATACACTGCTTCGGCTATATTTAAGTCGTAGTGATAATGTCTTTTGGTATGATCTACCCATTCGGCATACCATCTGCCAACTTTTTCATTTAACTCTCTCTCTCTCTCTCTCTTTACTCCGGCACTTTCTGTGGCAACACCGGGTTTAATACTGTTTTCAAATTCTGACATAGTAAATAAGTTTAAATAATTATTACTATTTTACAAAGCATTAGACCTGTCTATCGGGGCGTTTATCTATCTGCGGCCGCTCGGTAATATACTGTAAAATCGGAAACGTTTTTATCTTCCAATTGCGAGATATGCGGCGATATATACGCACAGACCAAACAAATAGAATATAACCGATTGCGACACCAATCGTATTGAAGATCAAGTCATTGATGTCGGCGACACGGAATGTCGTATTTGCCATGAATCCTGTTAAGAGTTGCAGAAGCTCAATAGCAATGCTTAAGAACAAACCCACAATAACTACCTTCTTAAAGCGGAAATTTGTAACGAACGGCAGTCCGAAGCCGAACGGCATCATCATCAGAATATTGAGAAGCGACGTTTTCACGTCAGCGAGCGTAAGCGTGGCGAGAGGCATAAGATTCACTACTCTACCGGCCTCTATTCCGTTCAGCATAAGGTTTGGCAAAAAATGCCGTAGAAGAAGCAGGGATTGAAATTGTAAGAGAGTGTAATCCAAAATCTTATATAGGTAAACATAAAAGATAGTGAAGAAAAATAGATACACGAGGCTCTTCTTTTTCTTCAGCTTAAGAAATAAGGCTATGCCAAGCCAGATCAAGCCGACGATAAGGTACGTTACCGTGTTTATTGCACCGTTTACTCTCTCATAATTAGCGTCATTATTTCGCACGGTAATAGGAGTCGCTTGGCCTGTTCCATTTTCTTGAATCCCAGCTTCTTGAGTACCGCTACAAACCACAACAGCATCTGCGGTAAAGCTGCCATCACGATCGTCGCCTCCAACAAGCGTCACTCTGTCTCCAGTTTTCAAATCAGACGCTGAAGCGTATCCAGTTGGAGCTTCAATCGTAGTCCGATCTGTAAGATTAACAGTCAAATTGCCGCCACCCTTTTCGCCACCCTCATTTAGTTTAAGGGTGAAAGTATTGCTTCCCATGCTGACAATTTCTCCGTTACCTCTGGTACCACCACAGAGATCGCCCTGACTGGCTGCTAACACCATGCCCTTGTAACCAACAAGCGCAACCGTAGCAACTATAGCAACGATCGAAAGTATAATGAGAAATTTCTTCATAAACGAAATGAGTGAGTGAAGTGAAAATTCGCATTTTCACTTCCGAACGAATGGGTTTATATGAGGCCACGCCCACATAACTTTAATCTACTTTAATCTCTTCCAAAATTTTTCCGCCAAGTGGACGGCATTGACAATATTTGATGTGCTCCAAATGCCATTTTATTTTCTGCTCAAGCGTTGCATTTTTCGGCATCCTATTTTTGAGATGCCATTCTTTGTTGATATTCATATGATTACTTTCGACTGGCTCTCTTTTTCAGCACGTACTGCACCGATGGGCTAATTGGTTTATCTGTTCGATGAATACAGCCAATCCAGCAGCACGGCCGACGCATACCACTCTTAAGTTCTGAAACTACTCTTTCGACGTGTTCTTTTCTCGTTTCTGGTTTTTTGACCGAGATAACCCAACATATCCACTCATTACGAGCAAGAGGAGTTAGACTCTCCCACAGAGCGATTGCCTTTGAGTCGAAAAGAAGAGCCTTTTGCAAATCCGCCGGCATTTTGTGTACCACGCCATCGGAAATATGTTTACTCATAGATTAAGTATGCGTTAAGCACTGTTTGCCTGTTTTCGACAATCTGTGATTACCTCTTTTGGAATCATTTTTAAGGCCAGTATGACTAGGGCGGGCACAATAATGAGATCATCCAGCTGGCCGATAACCGGTATAAAATCCGGAATAAGATCAAAGAGTAAAAAAGTGTATCCGATAGCTATAGCCAATAGAATTTTGGCCATCTTCGGTGTTCTCTTATCTTTTCTTATTAGTTGATAAACCCTAATTTCTGTTTTCAGCTTTTTACCTGCCAATTTTAATTTTTCAAACATAGGCGAGGACAACTGGCATTTAATTGAAACCCTAGATTAACTCTCTATCTGGTCTTAGTTTTTCTTTAATAAACTGCACGAGCTGGTTAAACATTTCTTCCTCGCGGGTGCCGCTTTTATAGCCGGACATAAAATAGTTTTGTAAGTCAATCCCAAAGTAATTGGCCAGAAATTGGTGAATGGCTTCGGAAACTGGTGTCGTGGAATGGTCATGTTTTAAGTACCAGTTTTCCATGCATTGCCTGACCGTATTCCGTAAGACCACGGCTTCAGCCATAGTAAGTTCAAGGCCATGTTTCTTTAGTACCTCTAAAATGAGAATGTATGTTTTTTGTGTTTGGTCAGTTAACTCTCTCTCTCTTGCGTGGAGTTAGATTCTTGTTCCATATTTTTGTTAAATAATTTTATGAGTAATTTATTTACCACTTTCTTTATCCGATAGTAATAAGGTAGCTATCGCTAAAGCCTCTTGTTCAGTAAATTTATGAGAGATATGCGTAGGATTAGCATCCAGCACCCAGCCTTGCGGAATAGTTGATCGATATCTTTCCAATCCTCTTAGATGCATGGTATTATAATCTTCATTTTCTCTTCCTTTTTGTAAAGTGGTCTGCAAAGAAACACCGCCTCTTGCCCAAGATAATACTTTTTTAATTGCCCTGTCAGATGAGAGTCCCTTTGTCATTAAAGCCTTATATACATACGGCGCAAAAGTCCAAAACATCATGGTGTCTAATCCTTCTGAGCCAATAACACCTTTAACTTCTTGGGCAATCTGACCTATTTCAGAAAAAGCTTCATCACCGTGCCGTAAATAAGCCAAAGCAAAATTTCTCTCATCATTACTACGTCTTAAAAGTCTTAGCAGATGCAATTGATTTCTTCCTCCCAGTTTGGTTAATTTCGCCGTTAGTTCTTCATCGAGATTACATTCTTGTAGCGCTCTTTTCATGGCATCAGGCCCTTGTGTGTATGGCTTTTCTAAAATAGCAAAGCCGTACAACTGTTTTTGCGCTTCTTCTAAGGTTATGAGATGCTTTTCACCCCCCCCCAGTAAGCAGTTCGTTTCTTTCGCCCATAAAATGATTTAATTACTAAATTCTAGCCTAAATTTAATTGATACATTCATCTTACACTAACTCAATGGCGTTTACAAGATAATTGGTGCCTTTTATCTTTTTGTTTTCATAATCCCTGGCATCTCCGGCCACTCTCCCCCTCTTTTGAGCGTTCTCTCTAATGAACATTTGCCATTTAAATATTTAAACTTTTGATCACAATCGGTCAAAGGTTTTGTACGCCTGCGGACAAGATAGGCATTGAGCCAGCGCTCGGCAGCCTGAAAAGATTTGAAACCCTTAATAGATTTGAGCCGAGATTGTAAGTGCGAGTTATATAGTTCTATGAGATTAGTATCTTTGGGGCAATGTTCAATGCTTGCGTATTGAAAAAGTTCTTTTCTCCGCTTATATATGTCCACAATAATTTCTTGCCGTAAGGGGTCATGCTTGGCTTGTTTTTTCAAAAGATAATGGAGATTGTCATAGAGTTGTCTCGTGTTCTTGTAGCCCTGGAAAATGTATGTATAGATAAATTGAAAAAAATGTTGGTACGCCGGGTTGGTCCGAACGTTGAGGCGTTGACGGATATTTTCTACATAATGGTTTTGGCAAAGCTGAGACTTTACTTTTTGATAATGGTACTCTGCGGCGACGCCAAGAGGAAAGCGATCATCGCCGACAATAACCCTTAAGGGATAATTACAGGTTTTTAACAACCGAAAAAACTTTAAGAATGCCTCTTCGTTTTCTGAATTGGCTAAAATGCCAACGGGGATATCGTGAGTCAGATAATCTATACCATAAATAAAAGGGATCTTTTGTTTAAATCCCTTTACTTTGACATATTTACCGTCCACAATGAGAATGCCACAAAACCGGTTACAATACTTTTGCGTGAGCCAGGTATTTTCTGGGAGCGCATTCATTTCTTTTTTCACTGTTCGGTAGATTTGAGCGGGAGACAATCCCGTTACGTTTGCGAGTGAACGAAAAGAAATACCATCCAAATGAGGAATCCATAGCGGAATTGCCTTGTTATGGTGGTCAACCGTAAAACACTTATGACAGGCCTGACAAGAATAACGCTTGCAGCCATTACGGCTGCCTCGTTTCACCGTCCACGGATTTTTACAGTGAGGACATGTTGGATTGCGCCGTTTGTTCATCGAAAGTGTGGTGATGAATAAACGGGCGATTATATCATGAGAAGACAGGGAGTGCAACCGTTACCTTTTTGGTGCAAAAGAAGGGTGAGAAAAATAATTGGTGTGAGTTGTTAGAAACAGCGTTTGGTACTTAGGATAAACCAGTAGCGACAAAAAGTATGTAAATTAAGCGGTATTTTAAAGACATGTTTGTTCCTCATTTAAACAGTGAGAAACACAGATGTATCTAAAATATTTTGCTAAAGACAAAGAAACTGCTTTCTTTGTCTTTTTTGGTTTAGGTTAAGCGGTGAAGTGGGTGGAATGTGAACCAATTTTGAAACGGTATCT
>CAZEEW010000027.1:0-6343 GCA_964511375.1 uncultured Gammaproteobacteria bacterium
TGCCGCTACCAGTGTGGGCACGGTTAAATTGCAAAATAAAGGGCAACAGCTTATTACCATGACGTGCAAATTTTGGCCAGGTAATCTGTTTTAAGGTTTTTACCTCATGGGGTGGTAAGAATTTTTTAAGCTGACCCAACCATTTAACTTGGGAAATCTTTTCTTCAACAAGATTGGCTAATTCAGATTTTGGATTAATTAAGTGCCAATGGTTATTTTCACAGATATTTTCAATAGCTTTGGTATTTTTGAAAACTAGGATATTCGGGGCAGTAATTTTACTCAAAAAATCTTTGGTTTGGGGGTGGTTTAGCAATTCGTAAGTATCTAAAAGTCTGGCTTCTTTAATTAAAAGCACATTGTTTTGCCTGCCAGAAATTGACTTCACAAAGGGGGTAAAATTTGAGATAATATAATAACCTTTGGTATTAAGCGGTAAGCCAAGAGCCCGTTCAATATCTCGGGTAACGTATACAACTGGTTTTTTTTCTAAAACAGGTTCTAACATACAGCCTAAGTATATTATTAAATCGCTAAAATTGCAATAATATGAGTGAGAAAACGGATGAGAGAGGGGGAAAGGGAGTTATCTCTTTAGAAAATGCTCGTCTTCGACGGGGAGGGGTGCTCCATAGGTCTGGTGCAGCCATAGAACAGGCTAGTTCTTTACCTGAACAAAGAGAGGCTTTAGTGCGAGAGTATCGTGCGGCCTTTTTGCCCCTGGTGAGAGAATACTTTTCTCAGTTGGAAGACGCGATACGTTTTGGGAAAGACCAAGATAAGTTGAGACTGATACCTGCAGTTATGCAGTTGGAAGATTTGAGTGCTCGACAAATGCTTATGCAGTCAGAGGGGTGGTGTTTTGTACTTAAAGGGAAAAAGGTGAACGAGTCAAAGAAAGGAGAATCGTTAGCCTCTTATCGAGCGGATATCAAAATACAATTTAAAGACCAAACCCTTGGTCCGTATTTTTTACAACCCGACGATATAATCGAACGTTTTCCCCAGGCAGTAAAAGATGCAATCTTACAAAGATGGAGTAAAGGAAAGGATTTTTTAGTTCCTTTTAGTGCCTTAGACATTGTGGCTACACTGGATTTATAATAAATTATGGATGATCTATACTCAATATTAAAAACTTTTGGCAAAGTAAAAGCCAATGTGCCGCTTTCTCGATTTACCACTTTTAAAATTGGCGGCCCGGCCAAATTCTTTGTCGAAGTTGGAAATAAAGAAAAATTTATTGGTCTCTTAAAATACTTGTCTGGTGAAGGGGTAAGTTATTTTATTTTAGGTGGAGGCTCTAACATAATTTTTTCCGATCTTGGTTTTGATGGTGTAGTTATTCGACCTAAGTATGAGGAATTAAGCTTAGTCGGGAATGAAATAACATCTAGTGCCGGTGTTTTGCTGGCTAAAGTAGTAAATTTGGCGTTGCAAAATAGTTTAAGTGGATTAGAATGGGCCGCTGGTGTTCCTGGTACGGTTGGTGGAGCGGTTAGGGGTAATGCGGGAGCGATGGGAAAAGAAACCGCTAACTGCGTTACTGAAGTTGAGGTATGGCAAGATGGTGAGATTCAAATTATGAGCGCTGAAGAATGTGGTTTTGGTTATCGTGAAAGTAACTTTAAACATAACCGGGTGATAATTTTGCAGGCTAAATATGTTTTAAAAGAAAGACCAAAAGCAGATATATTGGCTGAGATGCAAAAATATTTGCAACAACGCTCGGGGCGTTATCCCGCTTATCCTTCAGCCGGAAGCTTCTTTAAAAATGTAAAGGTAGATAATTGGCCAGGAGATAAAAGCGAATTACCCCCGCTATTTATTGAACGTAAAATGATCCCAGTTGGTTGGTTGATCGAAGGGGTGGAACTAAAAGGTTACCAAATTGGTGGGGCCAAGTTTTCCGATGAGCACGGTAATTTTATTGTTAACTATGACCATGCTACACAAGCTGATGTGGTCGCTTTAGTTGAAGAGGCAAAAACTAGGGTATATAATAAATATATGGTGGAAATAGAGCCGGAAGTGGAGATAGTAACTAACTAATTTATTTATTAAATTATTTTTTATGACTGAAGGTTTAGAAAATAGAAATCCATCGCTAGTTAAGCGTTTTGAGTTTAACCGTCAATACTATCTAGGGAATGCAACTGGTTACAGAATAGGTGATTTAACTCCTAATGAAATGCAGCAGGTAGAAACTGGCGATTTTAGCCCTGTTAAAAAACGATTGGATGCTCTTGCTACAGATCTTCGAAGTCGCGATAAGTTGGTGATTAAATTAATGGAAGACATCGGAGCGTGTGAAAGGATTGTTGACATAGCTTTGGCTGCAGCTGCGGACGAGTCAGACCTCGGCGAAGACGAAGAGCGAGACAGCGATGAAGATTTGGTTGGAAGACAATCGACAGATTATCAAGTCGACACAGCGGCCGTGGCTGCACTAAGTGAAATTTCACAACAATTATCTGGCCTACAAAATTTGGTAGAAACATATCATCACGGTGATTAAGCCACATAATTATAGCGATATTCCCAATTTTGTTTAAAATTATTAATAAATTTACTCTAATTATGCAAGTAATTATTACGGGAAAAGGAGTGGAATTAACCGATGCAATAAAAGATTATGTAACTAAAAAGATTAGCGGCTTAGACAAGTTTTATGACAAGATTATTCGCGCGGACGTAGTGGTTTTTTTGGAAACCAACGGACAACAAAAGGGCGAAATATTTGTTGCGGAGTGTAAATTGGAAGTTCCTGGTAAAGATTTGTTCGCCTCGAAGAACGAAATTACTTTGTACAAAGCGGTAGATAAGGTGAGAGATTATTTAGAAGCGGAATTAAAAAAACACAAGGTATTAACTAGAGAGAAAGAAAAGAAAGCGCGTCGGGCGGTACGAAGTAGTAAGGAGTATCAAGAGGAAATTTAGATTGGAAATTATTTACGCATGAAAAGTTTTTGGTTAAAATTAGTGGAAGTATTTTACGTCTCTTCCGCCTCATTTCTAATAGTTGCTGGTTGGAATTGGTACCATTTACCACATAAACCGCTCACGCGGTTTATTGTTGTTTCCGCTATAATGTGGTTACTCTTTTTTACATTGTATTACGCAACAAGAATATCTGGCGAAAAAGTTTTAAAACGAATCCGTCCTAATAGTTTTTGGAGCCAAGAATTTCAAAAATCTTTCCATCGTTTGTTTTTAACTTTTTCTTTAGCTTTTATCGTGTTCTTTATTCGTAATGAGTTTTGGAGTCTGGTTTATTTTTTGGCCATAATATTTATTTTTTATCGCGAACTGCAAGATATTTTCAAACGGCATGCTAATGCTAAAGAGTGGCAGAGGATTAATCGAAACATTTTTATTGTTTTCTTTTTTCTCTTCGTTTTAAATAGCGTGATACAGTATTTTGCTTTTCAGTACTACATTTTAGACGCCTCGGCAAAGTTATACAATGTAGTGTTATTTCGGGCGTGGACGATGACGATGTTTTGGTTGGCAGGGATTGGAGTAGGAAGTGTTCTGTATCTTTATATTAAAAATAAATTACGGTATTTTTTTATTTTTATTTGGGCAGTGTTTTTTGCCGTTGGCCTTTTAATCTCGGCGATTAATAGTGGTATTTTATATTTTTCTGGTTTGTACTTCGGGCCAGTAGTTTTACAGCATGCTGAGGGGGGAGGTGGTGTTGCATTTAATAGTTTGACTTTTATTTTAGTGGGGTTATATATTTTAAGTCTAGTTTTGTCCGTATATTTACTGGTGCGTTTTTTTAAGACCCATCCTAAGATCGAAAGAAGGTATTGGTTGTATTATGACGTTATTATTCTCCTTTTTGCTTTAGGATCTATTTTTGGTTTGTCATCCTTCAAAACAACACCAGAGTATGCTATTGCTAAGTCGTTCGTAGATGAGTGGCGAGGGAATACTGAACGAGTTGAAATTTCACCGTTGATTTTAAAAAAACTGGAACGATTCGGTTTAAAATATGACCTAAATGAGTTTAGTCTGACAACGAAAGATAATATTTTTGCTAAAGAGCAAAAATTATTGCCTGACAAGTTTAAAAATACTCGACCAAATATTCTAATTGTTTTTCTTGAATCTTTTTCTAGTCGTTTAACTAGTGTGTATAACGAAGAGGAAAAGGGATTAACGCCTGGCTTAGAAAAAATGGCGGGTGATAAGAATACGACAATTTTTAAAAATTATTATAACGCTTCTACGCCGACAGTTACCGGTTTACTTTCCCAGCTTTGTTCGTTTTTACCACCAACGGGCCATGAAGAAATTGCTCACCAAGGGAAAGTGAAGACAGTACGACTATCTTGCTTACCAGATATCTTACGGGAACAAGCTGGTTACAACTATTCATCATACATAACCGCGGTGGAAAAAGATTTCGCCAATAAAGATACACTCATGGCTAGTATGGGGGTAGATGAAGTGTATGGTACAGAAGAATTAAAAAAATATATTTCTGGTGAGCCATTGTCTTGGGGCTATTCTGATCACCAGCTCTTCCCAGTGACTTGGAAATTCATGCAGGAAAAAGCTAGGGAACCGTTCTTAGTAATGCTCTCGACGGTTGATACGCATCCTCCTTTTACCAAAGCCAAGGATATGGTTTATTTCGGTAATGGCAAGAGTAACGTTCGAAATTCGGTTCATACTACAGACGATGCTTTTCGTATGTTCTGGGAAGATTTTGTAAAGAGCAAGTTTTACGACAATACGATTGTAATCGCCGTGGCTGATCATGCAATTTTCCCGACTGCTTATGGAGCTGATCACTTCCCCGAAATTGCTGGAAAAATGACTTTTTATGACGAGAATGCTTTTCTCATGTACATACCGGACAGTGTTTTGCCGAGGACGGTTGACCAATATTCGTCTGGCTTAGATTTTGCACCGACGATTTTACAAATGTTAAATGTAAATACGAAGAATACTTTTGAAGGTCATTCAATTTTTGACGATCGACAGGATTATCCTAATTTAGTTGGCATGCATGAGTTTGGACTATATATTAATGAAAATATTAATGGTAAACGAAAGCTGGAATATTATATCCCGCGTCAGTTAAACTGCCCGTCCGAACAAGAAGTTGAAATCAACTCTCCCTTAACTCTTTGTGAATTTAAGTCTTTCTATAACTGGAAGCGCCAAATGTTTGAAGAGGGTAGGCTATGGCTTAAAAATAATGTTCGTTGAAGTTAGGGCTATTTTAGGATAAAATATACACAAATTAATTTAACTTATGGCCAAGATGTCAATTTTTAAGTCACTACATTTTAAAAGGAAAACTGTTAACCCCGCAGCGCCAGTACATTTGGATTGGCAGAAAAAGAATTTTACAAGTGGTGAGGTGGATATAACAAGATTAGAGCGCTTAGCAAAAGTGTTGCGCGGCTTAATTTTTGCCACTGTCGAAGCTGGTCAATCTGGCCACCCGGGGGGCAGCAGTTCTAAAGTCGAACAATTTTTAGCCTTAAGTTTATCTGGGGTAATGGCCTTTGATCCAATGGCCCCCAAAAATCCCGGTCGTGACCGATTGGTTTGGAGTGCGGGACATTGTACACCGTTACTACATTCGGCAAATGCTTTGTATTATGAATGTTTACGTCGGGCTGGCCGGCAGTTTGCGGAAGCGGTAGTAAGAGATATTTTCTTAGAAGATTTGTTGCGTTTTCGTCATCCGGATGGTCCGCAGGGTCATGCGGAAAATTACTTACCTTTTTCTGATGCGTCTACTGGTCCTTCTGGACATGGTTTTTCCTATGCAGGCGGCCTCGCTATTTTGCATCGTTCAAATGGATTGGACACCAAGGTCTGGGTCATAATGGGGGATATGGAAAGCGAAGAGGGTATGACTTATGAGGCAAGGAATTTACTTTCGACCAATGGTCTAGACAATATTATTGTCTCTTTGGATTATAACCATGTAGGTTTGGACGGACGGTTAGAAGAAATAATTTCTTCTCCTTACCTCAATCACTGGTTAGGACTAGGTTGGAATGTAATTGAGGTTAATGGCCATGATATTTTAGCTTTGATGGAAGCTTATAAAAAAGCACGTGAAGGATTTGAGAATAATTTGCCGACAGTGGTAATTGCTCATACCATTAAAGGCAAAGACTACGGAGATAAAGCAGATACACCAGAATCCCACGGCACGCCGGCTAAGCATGATGAATATGTTGAAATAATGAAGAAACTTGGTTTTGATATAACAGGCGAAAAGGGAAATGTAATGCTAGATATTTTTAAAGTGATGGAAGAAGTTGAATTTGGCGATGAAGAATACGTTGTAAAACAGTTAGAAAAGGGG
>CAZEEW010000028.1:0-4700 GCA_964511375.1 uncultured Gammaproteobacteria bacterium
TTACAACACCTTACTAGCAACGGTCTGTACCTTTAATCTGCAAATCATAAATTAATCCGAAGACTAACAACTCTTTACAGAAACACTATGTAAGGTTTAGGCTTTTCCCTTTTCGCTCGCCACTACTAAGGGAATCTCTGCGATTTCTCTTCCTCTGGCTACTGAGATGTTTCACTTCGCCAGGTCTTCTCCATACACCTATGAATTCAGTGTACAGTACTGCCTTGCGGCAGTGGGTTTCCCCATTCGGACATTCCCGGATCAAAGGTTGCTTGGGACCTCCCCGAGACTTTTCGCACCCTGCGACGTCCTTCTTCGTCATTTGGTGTCTAGGCATCCACCGTGCGCCCTTGTTGAAATTGCGCACAACGAAAACACTAAATCGTGCTTTCGTTTTGTATATAATTATATACCTACATTACCCTAGTTAATTGTCAAAGTGCTATCCGTTTCAACAGGCACTCTCATTCGATCTAAAGTGAATTCTTTTTTAGCGCTCACTCCAGACCGAATTATTTTTGAAAAGAAAAGAACCGCAGTCAGCGGTTCTTAAAGAGATTGGGTTCTTTAATTTAACCGCTTGGATTATCTGAGTAATAATTTAATATCCATGTAAACATTGTTGTGTTTGTAGTGATTGATATTAAATTGTTTCTCGACTGATCGAGAAAAACCCAGAGGTCCAAGCGATACGTTTAGTATCCAGTATTTATTTGGACATGGTCCCTTTTGGGGAATCATTAACGCAAGCGAAATTTTAATCTATTTCCGAAGTTATGTCAAGGGGTGAAAATGTGGATAACTCATCCCCCAAAACCCAGCTTTCTAACTACCCTTTTCCCCTACTATTTTATACCCCAATTTTCACCCCTTAGTTACTGAACAATATTAGTATACAACTACCACCTTCATCCACTATTTCTTCCACCAATTTATGTGCTCCTACGTAATCCAAAACTGCATTCTTTAATCTGCCCGTTCCCGCACCACACACCACTCGCACTTCGAATTCGCCAAGCGAACGTGAGTGGAAAATAAAAAGCTCTAGTTCATCTAGCGCTTCACTTGGATAAAGGCCGTGCAAATCCAATGTCTTTAAATTCGGATTAATGCTGGCTGCAAATTTTCTAGCTTCAAGATTATTCATTTTATTGTGCCGACGGAGAGACTCGAACTCTCAAGGGTTTCCCCACGTGCTCCTAAGGCACGCGTGTATACCAATTCCACCACGTCGGCTTTTTTGATTTACATATATAACCATAAAGTTAGAAAAAAATCAATACGCAAAAGACCGGAGTTACCGGTCTTTTAATTTATTTTGTTTTTCTTTTTTTACTTCCCTCTTCCAAATCCAAATCTTTTCTTCGGGGCTGCACCACCATTGTGGTCGTCACGTGGTTGTCGATCCTGGAAGCCTTCGGGGCGAGGTAAGAGTGCTTTCATGCTTAGGTTAATACGGCCTAAGTTATCTATTTCTTTTACCTTCACATTTACCGTATCGCCAATCTTCAAGACTTCACTTGGCTTGTTGGTTCTCTCCCAAGCAATTTCACTCACATGAACCAAACCATCCTGACCGGGCAATAAGTTCACAAAGGCACCAAAGTCTTCAAGACGAACTACTTTACCTTCGAAGGTTTCGCCAGCCGTTACTTCATGAGTTAATTCTTTAATCCACTTAATTGCCTTTTCCATACCAGTTAAGTCGGTAGCGGTAACGAACACACGACCATCGTCCTCAATGTCAATTGAGACACCAGTTTCGGCAATGATTTTATTAATCATCTTTCCACCTGGACCAATCACGTCACGAATCTTATCTGGGTTAATAATTATGGTTTCAATGCGAGGAGCATAAGGAGACAATTCAGCGCGGTGAGTCGGTAAAGTAGCTTTCATAACTTCCAAGATCTGTAGTCTTGCCTCACGAGATTGTTTGAAAGTTTGCTTTACAATATCCCAACTCAAACCCGTTGTTTTGGTATCCATTTGGATAGCAGTAATACCATCTGCTGTACCGGTTATCTTAAAGTCCATTCCACCTGGACCATCCTCAACGTCTTGTAGGTCAGTAAGAACCTTCCAATTACCTTGCTCATCACTAGCTAAGCCCATCGCAATACCGGCGACCATTTTCTTTAAAGGCACGCCAGCGTCCATGAGAGCCATTGTTGAGGCACAGGTTGACGCCATCGAGCTTGAACCATTAGAGCCTAATACTTCAGACACGACGCGAATTGCGTAAGGGAAATCTGTCTCTTCTGGTAGCACTGGTTCCAACGCTCGCTCGGCTAAGGCACCGTGGCCGATCGCCCGGTTACCTGGGCCACGTAAGGGGCCAGTTTCGCCATAGGTAGCTGGGGTATCATTGTAATGATGCATGTAGCGTTTTGTACTGTCCTCTTCCATAGTATCTACAGTCTGTACGTCTCCAGGAGCACCTAAAGTAACGATAGACAACACTTGAGTGTCGCCGCGCATAAACAAACCGCTGCCGTGAGTACGTGGCAAAAGTGCTACTTCTGTATACAAGTCACGGATCTGGGTTAGAGATCGGCCGTCTAAACGTTGATCTTTTTCCAAAATTCTTTCAGTAATATGTTTTTCAACGTACAATTTGACACGACCAAGAATAATCTTCTTAATAGTTTCATCGGCTGCTTCAGCTACCAACATTTCTTCAATAGCTTTGGAAAAGCGATCTACCATTGCCACTCTTTCCGCACGATTCTTTTTTGGTTGTTCAAAAATCCATTCGTCTACCTTGCTCGCAACAAAATCCTCTACTTCTTTTTCAACATCACGCAAAGCCTGTTCTTTTTCGCTCAGATTCTCTTCCCATTTAATCTTTTCTGCGCTAACCTCTTTTTGAATCCGGTTAATAAAATCCAGTACTGGGGCTAACTGTTGGGCGCCAAATTGCATCGCGCCGATCACTTCATCCTCGCCAATCTCAGTACAACCAGCTTCCACCATAATTACCTTGTCTGGTGTACCAGCGACAACAATATCTACCGTTCCCACTTCGCGTTCAGCAAACGATGGATTAATTTTCCATTTACCATCTACTTGACCAACCCGCACACCAGCGATCGGACCACCCCAAGGAATATTGGAGATAGTTAAAACTGTGGCTGCTGCAATCATGGCTGGGATCTGTGGATCATTTTCACCATCATATGACAAAGCAGTTAAAATAACCTGCACATCGTTTCGTAAATTCTGTGGGAAAAGTGGTCGAATGGCACGATCCACTAAACGACCAGACAAAACTGCTTCATCACTTGGTCGTCCCTCGCGCTTAATAAATCGGCTGCCTTTAATTTTACCAGCCGCATATAACTTCTCTTCGAAATTAACCATGAGCGGAAAAAAGTCTATTCCGTCACGAGTGTTCTTACTCATTGTAGCGGTAGCTAAAATAACAGTATCACCATAACGCACTGTACATGAAGCATTAGCTTGTAATGCTAATTTACCAGTTTCTACCTCTAAATTTCTCCCCCCCCATTCTACATTCCATTTTTTTACTTCCATATGAAGTACTTTCTTCGGAAGTTGATTTGAAGGCCCAAGACCTGTAACAGGCCTTTCCGTCCTCAAACCAACTTCATTAATAATTAATTAAATTTTATCTTTTACCACGAAAGTTATTAAACAATAAAAACTTTCGTTTGTCTTGAGCTAAGTCAATAAAATCATCCGCCGCCTCAACTAAACGCGTCGATGCCGTCGGACCAAACGCCACCACTTCTACCTGTTTTCCTTGGTTACGCAAGTATTCAATTAAAGGAATATAATCCCCATCACCAGAAACAAGAATAATTGTATCAAGGCTTGGCGACAAACGAATCGCATCCACGGTGATGCCAACATCCCAGTCAGCCTTTTTTTCACCGCCATAGAATATCTGGAGTGGACGTTCCTTGGTCTCAATACCCAAGTTGTATAGGGCATCAAAAAACGGCTGCTCCTCTTTACCTTCAGTCCGCACGACGTAAGCCAAAGCTCGGATCAACTTTCTCCCAGCTGTAGCCTCTTTTACTATATTACCAAAATTTACCTTAGCACCAAATAAGTTTTTGGCGCTATAGTACATATTCTGTACATCAATAAACACCCCTACTCTTTGGTCGGGGTGTTTTAAAGGGTGTGTTTTATTCTTTATCAGCGTCATCTCCTACTTTCTCAATAAGCTCTTCATCAACCTCTTCTTCATCACTCACCGCCGGGTTGACTCCAGGCTTTACCAAAACCTTTGGTTGTTTGATCTTTAATCTTTTTACCAGTTCTTCATAACTTTCAGCGTTTTCTTTCTTTAAGAAACGCATCAGTCTTCGACGGGCGGAAACTTTTCTAAGCAAACCCCGGCGAGAAGAATGATCTTTTGGATGATGTTTCAAATGGGCAATTAACTCTTCAATTTCCGTGGTTAATAGAGCAATTTGCACTTCACTCGAACCAGTATCACCTTCGTGTGTCTGGAACTTCTTAATGACTTGCTGTTTCTTTTTTGTTTGCAGCATAGCATGCATATTTTTCACCGAGCGAGGCTCGGAGCATGTTCCGAGGCGTTCGGCCCCTGTTATCAGGGGATAATTAAAGCCCCGTTAATATAGTCCAGAACAAGTGATTTGTCAAGGTGCTGTACAGGATGACCACATCGTAGACAAGCCCATCGTTTGCGAAGCAAACGAAAG
>CAZEEW010000029.1:0-3470 GCA_964511375.1 uncultured Gammaproteobacteria bacterium
TTAGACATTAGGCTTGTTGCAGAAAATAGTTACGAGCCTGGTTGTATAAACGCACGATTAAACAACTAAGAGGAATTTTTCCCTCGTTTTGGCGGGCGAGATATAATTCCCCCCACGGTTTTTGTGGCCAATGCTGGCCATTTTTTAATTCCCCCCACTCGAGTGTTTGGTTGGAAAGGGAGAGGTTCGACAATCCTGTGCGGTTAAGATTTTCTGCGATCATTAAAATACTATTTGCTTTGGACAAAACAAAAAGAATTTTTGTTTTTATGAGAAGTGTGTTAGACTAATAGTGCGACCAACCTATTTTTAGAAAGTCTTTTTTAATAGCCATCTCGGAAACAATCCTTGAGACTTTCTCTTGGGTTGGTCGCAACCGGGGTGGCTATTTAAATTTTAAGAAGTAGCTCCAGAATTAAGAAGGCGTTAAGTTAAGATATGTTTGGTGGCTTCGCAATTATACCAAACATATTGTAAACTCAACGGCGAAAAATTCTGAAGCTACTCCCAACATATATGGAACAAAAATTCTTTTTGTATGCGCGGAAATCAACGGATGTGGAAGATAAGCAAGTGTTAAGTATAGAAGCCCAACTGGCCGAATTAAGGAACTTTGCTAAAGATAATCACCTGGAAATTGTTGAAGAGTTTATTGAAAAGCAGTCGGCCAAATTCCCTGGAAGACCTATATTTAATGCCATGATGCGTCGCATTGAAAAAGGCGAAGTTAGTGGCATTATTTCCTGGCACCCGGATCGCTTAGCCCGCAACTCCATTGATGGCGGTAAAATTATTTATCTGGTTGACATTGGCACGATCATGTCGCTCAAATTCCCCTCCTTCTGGTTTGATAACACCCCGCAAGGCAAGTTCATGCTGAACATGGCCTTTGTCCAAAGCAAATATTATGTGGATGCCTTAAGTGAAAATACTAAGCGTGGATTGCGGCAAAAAGTACGGAGGGGAGAATATCCCGGTCCAGTACCGCTTGGGTATCTGAATGATGTACGGAGTAAGACTGTTATGGTAGATAGAAAGAAATCCCTGATCATCAAAAAGGCATTTGAACTCTATGCTGAGAACTCCTCACGCCTCGAAGACATTTCAGATTTTTTAGCTGGGCAAGGAATTAAAACACGAAATAACAAACATCTGATCAAGGACCAAATCTCCCGCATGCTAACCAATCCCTTTTACCTTGGCTTTTTCAGGTATGGTGGTGAACTCCACGAAGGAAAGCATACACCCATTATCTCCAAATCTCTCTTTGATAAAGTCCAAGCCATTTTAAAAGACCGGAGCCGAGCACGCCATAGCCCGAAAAACAGACCACAAGCCCTCTGTGGCTTACTGCACTGTGAAACATGCCGCATGATGATTACCGGAGAAAAAAGGATTAAACGACAGAAAAACGGCAATGTGCATGAATATGTGTATTACCACTGCTCAAAAAAATCTAAGACAGTTATATGTTCTGAACCTTGTATTCGGGAAGAAGCTTTAGTTAAACAATTATCGTCGCTCCTGACTTCTTTTGCTTTGCCTAACGCATGGGCGCAAGAACTTATAGTTTTGCTCAATAAAGACGCAAAAGAAGCCAGTCGCTTAGGGATGACTGTACTGGAGGAAACAAAGGGAGCAATTGTTGAAATCCAAAGGAAACTCCAACGCCTGCTTGATGGATATTTGGATCAAGATATTGAACGAGAAGTCTATCTTAAAAAGAAGGCTGAACTTCTGGGCGAGAAGAAGTCGTTGGAAGAAAAAAACCACCAGTTTGAACACAACCAAAACAGTTGGGTCGAACCGATGCGAAAATGGATAAAAGAGGCAGAAAATCTAGCAAAAACCGCACAGGATAATGACCTAAATGCAAAACAGGTCATTGCCAAAGAAATCTTTGGGTCGAACCTCTCCCTTTCCAACCAAACACTCGAGTGGGGGGAATTAAAAAATGGCCAGCATTGGCCACAAAAACCGTGGGGGGAATTATATCTCGCCCGCCAAAACGAGGGAAAAATTCCTCTTAGTTGTTTAATCGTGGGCGACAGAGGAGTCGAACCTCTGACCTTTACAATGTCAATGTAACGCTCTAACCAACTGAGCTAGTCGCCCAAAAATAGCAAAAGGATTATAACAAAATAAGACTAAAAATGCAATACCCTAATACTAATCTATTGATGTTCTTCGTTCATCTTATCCCAGTCCCATTTCCGATCTTTGTTATATTCAATCTTTTTTAAAATTGCCTCAGTTAAATCGATATTTAGTACACCAGCCAGATGCAATATTCTTTGTATTGCATCTCCAAGCTCTTCTTTAAACCCATCTTTACCATCAATATTTTGATGGCGATAAGCTTCGAAAGCTTCAGATATTTCTGAATGAATAAGAGCAATCTTCTCGGCAACATTTATTTCTTCTGGCTTAGTTCCGAAACCTTTTTCTTTCGCTTGCTGCATTACTAATTCTTGAATTTGGTTTAAAGTTAGATTATTCATAATTTTGTTTAATAACACTCGTTATTCTACTCTCCTCTTTTTATCTGGTCAACAACAAAAAAACACCGTTTGAGGTGTCTTTTTCTTGACTTCATCAAGGTGACAAAAACCAACGTCTAGCTTCCCCTAACCCGAAGGTTAGGTTCGACTTGGATCATCTTACTTTCGTAAGATTGACTCCAGAAAGGAGGTGATCCATCCCCAGCTTCCGCTAGGGATGCCTTGTTACGACTTCACCCTAGTCACTGACCCTGCCTTAGTCCCCAGAAGGAGATTTTGGGCATTGCCAGCTCCCGTGGTGTGACGGGCGGTGAGTACAAGACCCGAGAACGTATTCAACGCGCCGTGGCTGATACGCGTTTACTAGCGATTCCGACTTCGTGAAGGCGAGTTGCAGCCTTCAGTCTGAACTGGGGCCAGTTTTGATGGGATTAGCTCCACCTCGCGGTTTGGCAACCCATTGTACTGGCCATTGTAGCATGTGTGTAGCCCTAGACGTAAGAGCCATGCTGATTTGACGTCGTCCTCTCCTTCCTCCCCCCATTCAACGCACTTTCATTTTAAAAATGCGCTCAATGGGGGGCGGTCTCGTGTGTACAATTTAACACACGACGAGGGTTGCGCTCGTTTCCCAACTTAATGGTACACTTCACAGCACGAGCTGACGGCAACCATGCAGCACCTATCTAGCACCCTCGAAGGCTATGTCCGTTTCCGGTCATATGCAGCTAGTAGTTGAGCCTAGGTAAGGTTCCACGTTTGCTATCGAATTAAACCACATGCTCCACCGCTTGTGCGGGTCCCCGTCTATTCCTTTGAGTTTTAGCCTTGCGGCCGTACTTCCCAGGCGGCACACTTAACGCGTTAGCTTTTTTAAACGGCACTGACAGGGTCGATACTGCCAATACCTAGTGTGCATCGTTTAGGGCGTGGACTACCAGGGTATCTAATCCTGTTTGCTCCCCACGC